>JAZDHV010000023.1:0-50191 GCA_043805595.1 Candidatus Woesearchaeota archaeon | reverse complement strand
TAGCATTGTAGAATCTCTTTCTGGTAAAAAATATCCTACCCTTAAGAATATTAAATATTTGGGAACTGTTGAAAGAATATTAGAAGTCTTTAAGTTTTATGAGAAAAGCAAGAAATGATTATTTCACTGTCCCACAACCGGATTTTATAAGTAAATCCGAAACTTGAAAAAAGATTTTCTTTTTTCTAGGTTTTGTTTTTTTGTGTTCTTTCCAACGCAAGAACTAAGAATTTCTGAAGAACTCAATTGTCTTTCCCAGACCTTCATCAAGCCTGATCATAGGTATCCATCCAAGGATTTCTTTTGCTTTTGTAATGTCAGGCCTCCTGTTTACAGGATCGTCTGATGGCAGTTCCTTAAATATGATTTTAGATTGTGATCCAGTCATCTCAATCACTTTCTGGGCTAATTCAAGAACTGAAAACTCGTCTGGATTCCCAAGATTGATTGGTCCGATATCTTTTTCCTGGTTCATCATAAGTATCATCCCTCTAACTAAGTCAGAAACATAGCAGAAGCTTCTTGTCTGTCTTCCATCTCCATAAACAGTAATATCAGCCATATTGATTGCCTGATTGATGAAATTTGACACAACCCTTCCATCATCTTTTGCCATCCTTGGCCCATAAGTGTTGAAGATCCTGACAACCCTTATATCAACATTGTGCTGCCTGTGATAGTCAAACATCAATGTTTCAGCACACCTTTTCCCCTCATCATAGCAGCTTCTGATCCCTACACAATTGACATTGCCTTTATAGCTTTCTTTCTGCGGATGCTCTTGAGGGTCACCATAGACTTCTGATGTTGAGCTCAGTAATATCCTTGCTCCCTGCCTTTTTGCCATCCCAAGCATGTTCATTGTCCCAAGCACATTTGCCTTTATAGTCCTTATTGCATTGAACTGGTAATGGACTGGTGATGCTGGGCATGCAAGATGATATATCTGGTCAATTTTTTCATTGTCTAGAAAGAATGGCTTGATTATGTCATGGTCTATATACCTGAAATCAGGATTGCCGATAAGATGTTGTATGTTTTTCTTCTTGCCTGTGAAGAAATTGTCGACGCAGATTACCTTGTTCCCCATTCTGAGCAGTTCATCACAGAGATGGCTTCCCAGGAATCCTGCTCCTCCTGTGACTACTATTGTCTTATTTCCTTTCATTTTATTCATTAATTTATTCTCTTTATATATTTTGTCAGCTTTCTCAAGCTGTTCAATGTCTCCTATGTCAAACCAGCTCTCTTCAAAAACAAAGCAGTAGACATTACTTCTCTTGTAAAGCCACTGTATATAATAGCCTGGCGCATCGCTCTTTGCCCCTGTATCAAGAAATTCTTTGATCATCCCTAGTTTTTCTGCTGGAAAGATGTAGCAGCATGTTGCAATCAGTGTGGTATTTGGCGAATCTGGTTTTTCTTGGAAATAAGTTAATTTCCCATCATCATCGACAGTGACAACACCCATTCTTTTGGCAACCTCAATATCCTTGATATCATGGACTGCTATCATATTATATTTCTTTTTATTAAATAGTCCTGCAAAATTCTTCATATTGAACTCAAACAGGTTGTCTCCTGCTATGACCATCACATCATCATTAATCTTTTCTTTGCCAATGACAAATTGTATGTCTCCGACTGCTCCTAGCTTGTCTTCATTTGACGTTGTCCTGTCATTAATCACCTTTACCGGCACCCTATGATCATAACTCTTCTGCCATTCAATAAAATTATTGAAAAACTTGTCATTTGTAACTATATATGCTTCATCTATCTCATCAACCACTGCAATCCTGTCTAATATATGCTCAATCATTGGCTTTCCTGCCACTTCAAGAAGGGGTTTTGGTTTATCCATTGTCAGTGGATATAGCCTTGTGGCATATCCCGCTGCTAATAGTATCACTTTCATTTTAACCACTCACCTTCCTACTCCAATATAATTGAACCCTATATTTTTCATCTCATCTGGCTCATACACATTCCTTCCGTCAAATAGGTTAGGGTCTTTCATTAGGGCTTTTACTCTTTTCATGTCCAATTCCCTGAATTCATCCCATTCTGTGCATATCAACAGAGCATCACAGTTTTCAACTGTCTGGTATGGTGTGTTGCTGTATTCTATGTTTGGAAACTCTAGCATTGCTTTTTCCTTTGCAACTGGATCAAACGCTTTCACTTCAGCTCCCATCTCCAGCAATGATCTTATCAGCACTGCAGAAGGCGCTTCTCTCATGTCATCAGTCCTTGGCTTGAATGCCAGTCCCCATACAGCAATCTTTTTTCCTTTTAGATTCCCGAATTGCTTTGATATTTTTAGGAGCATTGACTTTTTCTGGTCCTCATTCACTATGTCGATTGCATCCATTATCCTAGAATGGCAATTATGATCCTTTAGTGTTGATGCAATTGCCTTGACATCCTTTGGAAAGCAGCTTCCTCCATATCCTATCCCTGCCTGCAGGAATCTTGGGCCTATCCTGTTGTCATGCCCCATTCCTTTTGCAACCATTTTAACATCTGCTCCTACTTTTTCGCAAAGATGTGACAGCTCATTCATGAATGATATCCTTGTGGCTAGCATTGCATTTGATGCATATTTGATCAGCTCTGCGCTTTTCACATCTGTTGTGATTATCGGCCTGCCTGTCCTTTCTATTGACTTGTAAAGCTTGACCATTATTTCCTTTGCTTTCCCATTCTCTGCTCCTATGACTATCCTGTCTGGTATCAGGAAATCATTGATTGCATGGCCTTCTCTTAAGAATTCAGGATTGCTCACAACGTCAAAGCCTATGTTATTCGCATTGTTTTGCATTATTGCAGCTTTCACCTTGTCAGCTGTTCCTACTGGCACAGTGCTTTTATCGGCTATAACCTTATAGGAATTGATGTTCTTTCCTATTGTCTCAGCTGCGCTCAATACATAAGACAGATCCGCCCTCCCTTGCTCGTCGCTTGGTGTTCCGACTGTGATGAATATCACATCAGATTCTTGGACTGCCTTCTTGCTGTCAGTTGTAAAATTTAGCCTTCCTTCTTTGACATTTATATCGACCATTTCCTTTAGGCCAGGCTCAAAAAATGGAAGTTTTCCATTGCTCAGGTTCACAATCCTGTTCTCGTCAATATCAAGGCAGATTACATCATTTCCTAAGTTTGCAAAACACGCCCCAGTTGTCAATCCGACATATCCTGTACCAATCATTGTTATTTTCATGATAAACACCTCCGAGTAAACGATGAAGTGCAAAAAATTAATTTCCCAGCACCTCAATGATATATTTCATCCATAATTTATTTGTATTGCCAATAAACCATAAACTATTTAAATATCTTACCTTTATCCTACCTTATCCGATATTTTTACATGAAATATAAGATAAATAATGAGATCAAAATGAAGAAAAAGATCAGCATAACAATAAATGAGAAGATGATTAATGAGATTGACTCGATTATAGACAATGTTTTCATCAGAAACAGGTCTCAGGCCATTGAATACTTGGTCAATAATTCTCTTGGAGGGAACAAGACTGCAGTGATCCTCAGCGGAGGTCCTGAAAAGAAGTTATTTGTCCAAAATGCAGGGTACAGGCCTGTTTTAGGGGTGAATGGCTCAACAGTGGTCGAAAGGGCAGTGAAAAAGCTTAGGCAGAATGGATTCAAGAAGATATTCATTGTCGCAAGGCATAAATTATTGACAAAAATTTTTGAGATCCTCAAGGAAGGGTCTGGATATGGTGTGAATATCGAGTATATTGAGGAGAAAGTGTCAAATGGTTCAGCTGATTCCCTGAGACTGTTGAAAGGAAGGCTGCAGAATAATTTTCTTGTTGTTTTTTCAGACATTGTTTTTGACAAGATCAATTTAGAGGAGCTTTGGAATGATCATATCAAGCAGAATGCTGTTGCAACCCTTTTATTGACAACAACAAACAACCCAGAGACAAAAGGTATTGTCAAGGTCGAAGGAAGCAAGATTCTTGAATTTGTGCAGAAACCAAGAAAATCAGAGTCATATCTTGTTTTTTCGCCTATCTTTGTGTGCTCTCCTGAGATATTTGATTTCTTTGGAAAAAGCCTTGAGCAGAATGTATTTCCAAAGGTTGCGACCAACAACCTATTGAACAGCCATGTCAGCAGTGAAAAAGAGATCCATATTCATGGTATTCATGACCTCAATATGCTGAAGGGCAAATAATAAAGTTTATAAAATAGGATTAATTTTTGTTTCATATGGGAAAAAAGAATAAAGACAAACCAAAGAAAGAAAAGGACAAGTCCAAGATTGATGAAAGAGTCAAGCAGATCAACGCTATCCAGCCTCCAGACAGCAATCCTTTCAAGATGGATAATGAGAGCAAGATTGACCAGTTTATGAGGTTTGGCACCAAAAAGAAGTTTTTCAGGGGAACAATCAGGGAAAAGCTCAGAAGAAAGAAGGACAGGGCCAATAGGTTTGATTAAAAAAAAAACAAAACCTTTTTAAACTGATTTCCACTTCCTATTGTATAGGACGGCCATAGCGGCTTGGTAATACCTGATCCCATTTCGAACTCAGAAGTCAAGCAAGCCTACGTTTCTTGCAGTACTGCACTCATGTGCGGGAAACATGAAAAGCTGTCCGACATTTTTTTTAACTGGTTTCTGAAAAAAAAACAAAGAAAAAAAACAAAAAAATAAAGAAATCTTAATCAACTGCTTCTTCCTTTGTGTTCTGTGCTTCTTCCTTTGTGTTCTGTATTACTGCATTGTAATACTGAACTGGCTTTACATCTGTTATCACAGTCTTGTGCCTTATCAGGTTTTTGCCAGGTATCTTCTCTATCTGTGTCTCAATCCTTGGCATCCTTTTCAGCTGCTCTTCTCTTTTGGTAGTTAATCCCATTTTATCACCTTTGTGTTTGATAAGAATTGAAGTATACATGTCCTTAAAATAACTAACTTAATTTTTTCAGGATAATTTTCACAAAAACCAGAATTCATTCAATTCAAAGAAAATATTTTCAGAAATATCATTGAAAATCAAAGGATTTTCAGGATAAGCGTCAGATTTCCAGCAATATTTTGCCTTCTTTCTCATTGACTCCTTTTATCAGCTTATGGTTCTTCAGTTTTTCCTTGATCTCTTTCCAGGAATATTTTTCCCTTGCTTTTTTTATCTCTTTCAGGACATCATCCAGCAGCTTGTAATTCTCATAGATCAGCTCTCCTTTCTTCCTGTCCTCTTCAGAGATTTTCTCAACATTCTTTAGTTGCTCTTCCTGTTTGTCTATAAGTTTTTTCATCTTTGCTATCTGATTCGCATACTTTGATTCGCTCTGATCTTTGATTTTGATGAATTCATTTCTCACATAATAGTCTATCGCGTCATAATATTCTTTCTTCTTTGTCTTCTTGCATCCATCATAGCATTTCAGCTCAAATGGGACTGCGTCAATCACTCCTTTTTCATTTTCAATCAATTCAGGGCTTTTCTTCTCTTTCGCTATTCTTTTGATTTCTTTGTCCAGTCTGTTAATTTCTTCTTCTGTGATTTTGTTTGGATCAGCATTCTTGTCCAATCCTGCTCTCAGACATATCTCCTCTGAATATGTTCCGCCTAATCCTATGTCAATTGCAAGCGTAGCTATGATATGGTCTTTGGTTGTTTTTTTCAATGCTTCATCCAGTTCTTTCTCGCTCAATTTAAAAAAATTGTATTCCTTTAGTGGATATTCATATTTATTTCCTCTGACAATTTCCCTGTCTTTCCATTTTTGTTTTTCAACAGCAGATATTATTGTCATGTCTTTATCGCAAAGGATCATGTTTCCTTTAGAAAATAGTTCAATCACCATGATATATTTCTCATCTTTGGCATTGAACTCGATTTTTAGCACTCTTTCTGACCCGATCTGGTCTATCTTACCGATAAAGGAATTTGTCAGGTACTTTCTTAGCACAGAGCAGAAATTTAATGGATTCTCTGGATTGTTCCCTTTTTCTGATGTCAAGTAAATGAAGTTAGGGACAATAATCCTCAACAGCTTCTTTCCCTTTCCAGAAACAAATAATTCTAACATGATCTCTTTCAATTCTGGCTGGAATACCTTGCTGACCTTTGCACCTATCAATTCCTCAAACTCTTCAGCTAAGTATCTCAATTCCAATGATGATAAATCCTTTTTCATATCAGGGCAAGATACTGCATTGTTTAAATTTGTTTCTGTTCATTATTGAAATAATCCTGTAAAAATTTTTTCTCAACAAGAACCTCTTCTCCTGTCAATCTATTTACTTCTAATGTCATTTCTGCTTTTTTCAAAATCTCTTTTGGAACTCTTGTTATATTGCTTGGATCCTCAGTTATCTTCCTATGATCCTCATCATTGATGACACTGTGAATATGCAATTCATAGATTTTATCCTTAAATCTGTTTAGAAATTCTTTCATATTGACCAATCCCAAATTGTCATTAGTCCTCAAATGACCTAAATCAACTAATAATCCTAATTTTTTATTTCCGACCATTTTAAGAATTTTTTCAAATGATTTAATATCACAAAAATATGTAAATTCCCTGATAATGCTATTTTCAATTGCAACTTTTATTCCATAATCATCTGCTTTATCACACAAAGGTATCAATGCTTCTGTCACATATTTCAATAATTCCTCTTTACTTATATTCCTGCTTATGACTTTGTCATTGATATCAATATCACTTAAAAATCCTGGATGAAGTGAATACAGTTCTGCATCAAGCCTTCTGCAAAGATTAACTGTCTCCATTGCTGTCTTAAATGATGCTTCTCTTATTTCTTTGTTCCCAGAACCTAAATTTGTTATAAAATCAAATTTTCGTGGTGGAAACAAGCAGTGAATGATGAACTCAACATCATTCTTTTTCTTGTAATTTAGAATTTCTTTCTCACTTAAGGATTCTCTAATCGCTGCACCAATTTCAATTTTATTTATACCAATTTTCTCAAAAACTTTAAAACATTTTTTTAGACTAGGCTCATACCTAAGCTTTTCCCCTTTTAGGCAAGATGTTGATACAAATATCATTTTTAACCCTTTATCCTCCTGAAAAACATTATCATTATAAATGCTATAATAGATAACATCCCGCTGATTATATGGGGCAGATTATATCCATAATTAAATCCGATTGGCCCGAAAATCAGGCTTCCTGTAAACGCTGATAATACTACAATTACCATGATAAATCCAGCATTGCCCCCGATCCTTTTCTTGTCAAATAATCTTAATATGCCTATTGATAATATCACAGTGAATATTCCATCTCCAATTTCATGCACTATTCTCATTAAAAATGAGAAGATTAGATTATTGGTCATTGCAAATAAGGCTCCTCCTAAACCAGAGAGCAAGATTGATGTTGATAGTAGTTTTAAGACACTTGCCCCTCTGTCAATTAAAATTCCTGTGATATAGGCTGTGATTATCAATGCAACAATTACACATGCCATATAATAAGAGCTCTGAATCATATTGAGCCCTAAGTTTAATTTTAAGAATGGTGAATAAGATGTTTGCTCAGCCCCCCAGTGCAGTCCAAAAATAAAGATCACAATGCAGAAATACAGCACCTCCTTATTTTTTAGGTCATTCAAATAATGGGTTACAGGAAAATTGAACAACTTTGTTTTCTTCATGCTGATTATTGGAAAAAACAATAATAGGAACAAGAATGCGCTTAAAACAAATATGTAATCAAATCCGAATCTGGTAATTATATATGCTCCAATGATTATTCCTATGATAAATGGGAAAACTTTTATCACTGAATAAATACCCATTTCCCTGCCTTCCATTTTCTTGCTTGTAGCCTTAAAAACTAAAGTGTCAGTTGCCCTGACTAATATTATGTTGCTTAGGCCGCCAAGAAAAAATAATATCCCTATCATCCACACATTCCTGAATATAACAAGACCTGCACAAAAAGCTAAAAATAATAATATCCCTATAATTAATAATATCCTTTGGTCCATCTGGTCTGTTTTTATTCCAAGATGGAATGAGAAGAGTAATCCTGTTATTGTGTATATTCCAAGAATCAACCCTTGTTCGAATCCGTTTAATCCAATGTCTAGAAAAAAGAGGGGAAAAAACAGGAATACAAAATTTCTTATCAGTTGGTTCCAGAATACAATGCTGTAATACTTGGTGATCTCAATATTTTTCATGGACTGACCGCTTATATATCTTATATTTAAACTATCTCTTTTGAGAATTATTCTAAATAATGTCCTTTTTTATAACTTCTCCAGGCATTGTTGTCTTTCCTGGCCATATCTTTCTTCCAGGATAGATCAATGTGCCAATTCCAGTTTTGACATTATCTCCGATAAATGCCCCTAATTTCCTTCTTCCTGTATCAACCTTCTTTCCATTTACTATTGTCCTGTTCTCCTTGCCGTCATGCCTGTAATCAGCTGTGACTAATCCTGCTCCAATATTCACATTGTCTCCTATCACCGAATGTGCTGCATAGCTTGTATGCTTGCTTGTAACATTGTCCATTACAACAGTGTCATACAGTTCCATTTTTCCTATTCTGCAATTATCGCCAATTATTGTGTCAGGCCGTATGTGTGCAAATGGCCCGATCTCGCAGTTCTCGCCGATCATCACTGGACCCTCAATGCATGATCCTGACTTGATCACTGTTCCTTTACCAACAAATAAATTGCCTTTTATAGAAACTCCTTTTTCAATCTTTCCCATGATCTTATTTTTCATCCTTTTAAGAAAAAATACATTAGCTTCAAGCAGGCTCCAAGGATATCCTATTGGCAGCCAATAGTCTCTCACTAACTCAACATTGATTTTCTCGTCTTTCGCCATCATATTTACCATGTCAGTGAATTCAAGTTCGCCTCTTTTTGAATTTCTTATTTTATAAGAGAATATCTTCTTGTCAAGCACATAAAGGGCAGTGTTTGCCAGGTTGCTTTTTGGCTTAGTCGGCTTTTCCTTTATATTTATCAATCTGCCATTTTTTACATCCAATATCCCAAATTTTTTCGGCTCCTCAACTTCTTGTGCCAGAACACAGTATTCATGATTTAAGCATTTTATAATATCTTTTCTTGAGAACAAATCATCTCCACCTAATATAATAAATCTATTATTCAAATATTTCTGAGCTGTCAATGCTGCTCCTCCAGTTCCATTCTGCACTTTTTGCTCAACATATCTTAACTTTAAGCCATGATAGCTGCTTTCATATTTTTTAATTATCTGGTCTTTCTCAAATCCTACAATTATTATTACTTCACTTACCAAACCTTTTAGCTGATCCAGATTGTGTTCTAGGATTGTTTTGTTCAGGATCTTGAGCAAAGGTTTTGGTTTGTTGACTGTCAATGGATAAGTTCTTGTGCTTTTCCCAGCTGCCATGATTACTGCCTGCATTTTTCAGCCACCTGCCTTCTTAATCTCATTTGCAATTTGATTTGAATACTCATGAATCTTTTCTTTTTTATCTCCTTCAACAGTTATCCTACATAAATTTTGCGTTCCTGAGCATCTGACAAAAACCCTTCCTTCATCACCTAAAAGATTCTTTATTTCATCAACCTTTTTTTTGACATTTTCGATCTTGGCAAAATCTTTTTTTTCCTTAACCTCAATATTCAACAGCACTTGAGGAATTTTCTTAAACATCCTTAGATCTGATAATTTCTTATTGTTTTCTTTCATTATGTTCAAGACCTGGACACCGACAAGTATCCCGTCACCAGTTGTCCCATAATCAAAAAATATTATATGCCCTGACTGTTCCCCCCCAAAATTATAATTGCTCTTCCTCATCTCCTCAACTACCTGTTTGTCTCCTACAGCTGTCCTGACTAGGTTTATTCCATTTTCATTGCAGAATTTCTCAAATCCAAAATTGCTCATTATTGTGCCGACAATTGTCTTCTTTTCCAGCTTGTTATTGTCATTCATATATTTTCCGACCAAAGCCATGATAAAGTCACCGTCAAATTCCTCTCCTTTTTCATCGACTAATATGCATCTGTCAGCATCACCGTCAAGGCTGATCCCGATGTCTGCCCTATATTTTATAACTGCTTCCTTTAATGGTTCCAAATGGACTGCTCCGCACTTATGGTTTATGTTCAATCCGTCAGGCTTGTCATTTATGGCAATAGTCTCAACTCCCAATTCCATCAATATTTTTGGAGCAATAGAGTAGCCTGCGCCATTGGCGCAGTCTATGACAGCTCTCATCCCACTCAAATCATTTGAATTTATTGTGGATTTGATAAATTCAATATACCTTCCAGGAGCATCATCGATCCTGAATGCCTTTCCGATCTTATCGCCTGTAATATGGTCAGATGTAATATCCTCGGAGAAAACTTGATTCTCAATTTTTTCCTCGATTTCCTTGCTCAATTTAAATCCCTTGTTTGAGAAAAACTTTATCCCATTGTCGTCTGCTGGATTGTGTGAGGCGCTTATCATGATAGAGGCATCTGCTCCCAATGATCTTGTAAGATAGGCAATTGCAGGAGTAGGCATTGGTCCGACAAGATAGACATCCACTCCCATTGAGCATATTCCAGATGTAAGGGCAGTCTCAATTATGTAACCGCTTAATCTTGTATCTTTTCCAATGAGTATCTTATGTCTTTTTTCCCCATTCCTGAATATCTTTGCAACAGCCTTCCCTATCTTCATCGCCATTTCTGGAGTCATCGGGTAGCTGTTTGCTTTTCCCCTTATTCCGTCTGTTCCGAATAGCTTCATTTTCGACCTCTTGGAGAAAATGGAACTTTAAAAAAATCCCATTTCTAAAGAACCACCAGTCAAAGACTGGATGGAAAATTCTGACATTTTATTTGTTTCATTTTTGCCACAACTTTATTTTTTATTTAATCTTTTAATATTTAAAAAAAAACATCAAATCCCGAATTTCATTCGAATTTCCTGCAATTGAAATTCGTTCCCAATATTCTAAAGAACCACCAGTCAGAGACTGGTGGGATTCATCAATTCAACATCCACTACATCTATGGACTGGTGGTTCTTAGTGCTCAGAATTTTCCAGCTTTTGAAGTTAAAAGCAGGCAAAGCTTGCCACCAGTCAAAGACTGGATGGAAAATTCTGACATTTTAACATAAGTATTTTCTAGTTTTTTTTGTCATTCATTTCACTGTGACTGACTTTGCCAGATTTCTTGGCTTGTCAGGGTCTGTCCCTCTTTCAAGTGCAAGATTATATGCAAGGATCTGAAGAGGTATCATCAGTAATATTGGAGTCGCTGCACCAGCTTCAGGCACTTTTATCAGATAATCATAGATCTCATTTGGTTTTGAATCAATCCCTATTATGTATCCTCCCCTTGCCTTGAGTTCTGATGCATTGCTTTGGATCAATCGCCTTGTCTCATCAGTTGCAACTATGATCGCTGGAACTCCTTTGTCAAAAAGGGCTATGCTCCCATGTTTTAGTTCTCCGCCAGCAAATCCTTCTGCATGGATATAGCTGACTTCCTTTATCTTTAATGCCCCTTCTAATGATGTTGGATATGCAATCTCTCTGCCGATTAAGAATATGCTTTTTTGGTCTTTTAGCTGCTTGGCAAGGCCTTTCAGATTCACAGAATTCTCATCAATAAGGTTCTCCACTTCTTTGGATGCCTTCTCAATTATTGATTTCCCTTCCTGAAGCTTTCCGATAATTCCATGTGCTAATAGGATTAATATCGCCAGCTGGCTGGAATAGCTCTTGGTTGACAAGACGCATATTTCAGGCCCTGAATTCATCATTATGTTGATGTCACATAATCTTGTGATAGTTGATCCCATCACATTCACAATTGATATCAGCTTTGCCCCTTTTTTCTTTGCAGTCTTCAGCGCCTCTATCAAGTCTGCTGTTTCTCCTGACTGGCTCAGTCCTATGACTACAGACTTGTCTGTAAGGAACTTTCCATAGTTTTCAAATTCACTTGCCAATATTGTATTGATTTTCTTGTTTGCAATCTTAGAAAATATGTATGATCCTGCAAGAGCAGCGTGAAAGCTTGTTCCGCATGCAATAAAATAAAGGTCATCTGCTTTCTGCAATTTGTCTATTGCCTGTTTTATTAGAGATGTGTCCTGTTCTATTGCTCTTTTTATTGTGAATTTTTGCTCATGGATTTCTTTTATCAGAAAATGGTCATAATTCCCTTTTTTTGCTGACTCAAGGCTCCAGTTGATCTCTTGGAGGTTTTTATTGGCTTGCTTGTCATTTTTTAGGTCATAGACCTCAATCTTATCTTTGATTATTCCATATTCATCATCATCCAGATAAATGACCTTGTTTGTATGCTCTAAAAACGCTGGGACATCGCTTGCGATATAAAAGCAGTTGTCTCCAACTCCCAAGACCAAAGGGCTCCCTCTTCTTCCAAAGGTCATTTCCTCTGAACCTTTTTTTATAGCTGCTATCGCAAAACTTCCCTCTAGCCTTTGCAGTGCCTTTCTTGTCGCTTTTCTGAAATCATCACCTTCAGAGATGTAATAGTGGATTAATTTTGGGATTATCTCAGTGTCAGTCTCTGAATAGAATTTGTATCCTTTTTCCTTTAGTTCTTTTCTCAGCTCCTGATGGTTTTCAATAATGCCGTTATGTACCACAGCTATCTCATCCTTGGCTGTATGCGGATGGGTGTTTGCTTCAGTGACCATGCCGTTAGTTGCCCATCTTGTATGGCCTATAGATATCTTTGATTCAGTCTTCAGCAGCTGGATATTTCCGTCCCAATCACTTATCTTTCCGACTTTTTTGAACAGATGGATTTCATTTCCTTGTAGATATCCTATCCCATAGCTGTCATATCCTCGGTACTCTAACCTTTTTAGTCCATTGATGACTACTCTATTCCCATTTTCAACTCCTTTGCATCCGATTATTCCGCACATTTTGACTGTATTGATCATCTCCAAGAAAATCAGATAGTTTATAAAGATTGGTATTTTTTTATAATACCAACCAAAAAATTTTTATAATTAATTGGGTGTTAATGCAGAATCCAAGGGTTTTTGCAGTAAATTATAAAAAAAGTTATAACAATCATCAATTAATTGGATTAGCAACAAAAATGTTTGTGGTCAAATATAAGGAAGGGAAAACTTTTTCTCTGCCTTCAAAGCAGCTGAAGCCTCAGAACCTGAAAGGCATTTCTACTGAGCTTGCTCAGCAGATCCTGTATCAGCTGTCAAAAAAACCATCTTATCCCAAGGAGATTGCAAAAGCCCTGAGAGAGGATGAGCAGAAGATATATTATCATATTCACAATCTTGAAAAGAATGGTATTATCAGGGTAATAAGCAAAAAGGAGGAAAAAGGAGGAAAAGCAAAAGTCTATGATCTTGCTGAACCAAGTTTCTTCCTCAGCTTTAAGGAATTTGAAGAGACCCAGAAACTTTTTCAGTTAAAGGAAAACTATAAAAGGTTCCTAGAGCCATTTATTGAGGATGGTATCCTTAAGGCAATAATCATTGTTGGAAGCCCTGATCCCCATGGCCCAGAGAAAGCAAGGTCCCGGGATGGATACTACGGAATTGACCTCGCCCTGTTTCTTGGGACATTCTTGAATTATGTCCCGAATATCAGTGTAAAGCTTGACACTGAGACAAGAAATGAGGACCTTAAGAACAATAATATCATCCTTATTGGCGGTCCTGTTGTCAACAGCATTACAGCTAAGATCAATTCAAGATTGAGCATCCGCTTTGAGCAGAATAATATCAAGTCCACAATATCAGATAAGACTTACACATCTGAAGAGACTGGATTGATTGTCAAGCTGAAATCTCCTTTTAATCCTGAAAAATCAATCCTTGTGATTGCAGGAAAAAGATATTCAGGGACAAGAGCCACAATAATATCATTTATCAAGCATTTTGATGAGATCTGCATGGGAAACAGGCATAACAGCAAGATATATGCAAAAGTTGTTGAAGGGACTGACCTTGACTCAGACAGCATTGTTGATGATGTAGAGATTCTGGAATGATTTCAGATCTTCATCTTGTTCAGATAGAACACAATAGGCTTTGATCTTTCAAGCATGTCCTCAAAAAACTCTTTGTATAGTGTCACAATTCTATCACTCCTGATGATTGTCCCAGTTGTGACTCCTAGATGCATTAATGAAAGAAATACCTTATTCTTTGTCAAGAACACATGCATTGGAATATATTCATCAACTACATAGATGTTTATCCTGTTGTTTTCCAGCTTTTTTTTCAGGTCATTTATCATTTCTTTTAGGAACTGAGCCCCCAATTCTTTCTTGATTATGTTAAGGTTATACTCAAGTGACTCTTTCTCCAATATTTCAAAGAATCTCTTTTTATTCCTGAATGCGTCTGTATATGATTTATAGATTATTGATGCCATCTGCTTTGTAGTATGCGCATATGTAGGCCTGTTTTTTGTTATGACCTCCCTGACCTTTTGGAAATCCTTAAGGTTTGACGGATATAATGCAAATGGGATTGATCTATGATGCACTATTGACCTGAATACCTTCCCTTCTTTGATAAGCTTCAATAGGTTGAAGATAAAGTCATCTCCTGACTGGATTATCTCAACATTATCTATTGTTGATTTCTTTTCAAGCAGATCCATGATTTTTTTCTGTTTTTCAACCATGCTGTCAAATTTGTAATTCAAGAAATTCATTATCTTATTGTTAGACTCCCTCATGCTGTATAAATAAGGCTTTTTCTCAGACTTTTCTATCAGCTGTAATCTTAACAAGTCATTGAGATAGGAATAGACTCTTCCTTTTGGTATTTTTGTCTCACTGCATGTCTCACTTGCCCCTAAATCCTTTTTATAGAGAGCCTCCAGAATAAGTATATGCTTGTCACTAAGGTCAAACCCCTGCTGAAGTTCTTGAAAGATCTGCTCCATAATCCGTAAGAATCACTTTAATTATTAAAATCTTTCTGTAAAAAACACGAAAAATCATTTTTTTGTAGCAAATGTATATAAAGATATATATCATCTCATTACTAATTTCGTAATTTGCACAAGATGCTAACAACTTAAGCAATAAGAAGTGCCCCAATGGCAATAACATCAACTGACACCAGAGCTGAAGTTTGGGATGAAATCCATAATCTTCTTGAAAAAAGGAATATACATTCTTATCGGAACGCTATTTCATTGGCGACAATTGATTACAGATCCAGAGTTGATGGGTCTGATTCAGGCCGAAGTTCTGGTATAGAAGGGAGCAGGAGAGATATTTCCCATCTTCTTGCGATATCAACATCATTATATCATCACCATAATGATAATGGATTGAATGCTGTTGTCAATGCCCTTGCAGAGCTTTACAGGGTTCCTGTCCGCGATGCTCAACAATTAAATCCTGGAGAGGATCCTGAAGCTTATTTAGACAGGCGAACCGATGAATATTTAAGAATAAATGATAATTTTGTTATTAAATGCCAAGCTCAAATAGAGGCTATGAAAGAATTTAGAGCTAGACTTGGATATGACCCAGCTAAAGAAGAGGATAAAATTAAGATAGATGAGGAATGGACAAAACAGCCAGATTCTGCTACACCATCTCCTGCTGCAAAATGGTCTAAAGAATATAATGATAGGATAAGGGCAAAATTGGCTAAAACTGACCCTATCTATGAATTATTGAATTATGGAAAAAGAACTAGAACTTGATTCCGGATTTAAGAACTTTCTCGGAATCCTCTTTGAAGTGTCAATAACTAATATCTTATGCCCTTTCTCTTTTGCCTCATTATAGCATATATCAAATATCTCTGCATCAAGATTCTCTCTCACTTTTCCCTTCCCATAACTCCTTTTCTTCAACCTTTTCTCAAGGACATTCAGATCGCATTTTGTCACAATGCAAAGATCAACATATTTATTTGGAACAAAATGAGAAAGATGTGAATCAATCACTAAACTCTCTTCTGACTTCTGAATCAGATTAATAAGCGCCTTGGCTAATTTATTTGTATCAATTATATTTGTCTTCCTCTTCTTGTCAATTCCCTCACTAAGTTTGTTATTTTTAATCACTTTGTTGACGTCAACATAAATAAAATCAAAAATTTTAGAAATCTTTTTTGCAGTCTCTGTCTTTCCAGTCCCAGGCGTTCCTGTTACAATGATTACTTTTTTCTTCCCTGTATTTTTCATTTCATTATTCCTTCTCATTTCTCTTATCTGGCTTTCCTCTTTTTGGAATGAACCTCTTCACATATTTTGCCAGATAATGCTTTTTATTAGCCTGTTGTATGACTGCTGCGATTAACAGGAACAGTGCGATATAAACTAAAGCAGTTGTTATATTGCTGCCTAAATCACCTAATCCATAATTGAATAGCACAGATTTCTTCAATAAACCTTCAGCCACAATAAATGGATTTAATTGAGCAAATTTGATCAGATAATAAGGCATGCCTTCAATTGGGAATATCAATCCTGACATTATCAGCAATAGGAATGACACAACAACTGATGCCAATGTTGAAGTCATCTCAGAATTGAATAAGTATCCTGTTGCCATCCCTATCAAAATAAAAAGGGTTGTGATAATTATCAGCACTGCTATTGTTGTAAAGATTGAATATATGATGTTTGGTATGAATATGAAGGTTATCAACAGCATGATCACAAGCATTGCTATCATGATTATTAATGCAGACAGGTAAGTGGCAAAAAAGAAGGTCAGATCTTTCGTAGGGGTTATAAAATTCCTGAAATATGCCTTGCTCTCCTTTTCCATAATGACTAATGTTGAAGCCAGCAATATTGTAGAAAACATTATTATCAATACTATCAATCCAGGAAAAATATAGTCTAGATGGGATTTGTCTGTTATAACTGGCTTCATCTTTGTCTGAATAGGATTTACAATAGTCTCTGAATCTTTTACATTGATTGCCTCAACGCTTGTGTCAATCTCATTCAGCGCTTTCCTTATCTTGACAATGTTCTGGAGGCTAGAGCTTGTCCTGTCATTGATTTCACTCACTTTTTCAGAGATGTCTTTTCTTGTAATTATTGCAGTGTCAAGCTTTCCTTTTGCATCGCCGACTGAATCCCCCATCTCATCAACCATTTCATCCAGCTTGTTGGTATTATTCTTGATTATCCTCTTGGCATCATTCAGCCAATTTCTTGTCTCTCTCACCCTGTCAGTTATAGAATCGCTTCCAGAAACATTTCCAAGGCTTTCTACCTCTGCTGCAACTGACCCTAATGCACTATTCGATTTTTCAATCACAATATCAACTAAATATACTATGTAATCAGATGTGTTTGATATGTCATTCAAGTGGAAGTCGCCGATATCAACATAAAGGTCTAATTCATCAAGATTGGTCTTTATTTCTTCCACTTCCTTGGCTATCATTGTGTAATCATTGGTGAAATCAACTACAACATTGTTTTGATTTCTTATCTCTTCTTGAGCAGCTAGCAATTTTCCTAATATCACATCTGTTAGGTCTACACTCAGTTCTCTTGACCTTGATTTCAGTTTCTCGCTTATCAGGTCCCTGATTGCCCACACAAGGTTTATCTTGGAATAATCAACATGGAAGACAATCTCGTTTGAAGCATTGGTGTTCTCAATATCTAGGTCTGGTGGAAACACAATGCAGATGTGTAGATTGCCGTCTTTTATATCCTCTACGCATTCTTCCTCTGTGTTTGATTTTACTACTGAAAACTGCTGTTCTGACAGCTTGTCAATGAATGAATTAGTAAGGTCATTGTATGATTCTGAGAAAACTCCTATATTCACGCTGAAGATATTGGCATTGTCGAATGCTAGCCCAACAAGCAGCACTATCAGCATTGGTCCAAGTATGACTATTAATGCAGAGCTCTTTGACCTTAACAATAGCTTAATATTCTTTTTTATTATGCTTGTTATTTTGCTCATTTTATTCTGTTGGTTATTATGTCCTCAAAAATCTCACTAAGGTCTGGTTTTTCAATCTTGATATTGACAATCTTCTCTTTTGATTGTTCTATGATTTTTATCAGGCCATCAAGCACATCTCCTGCATTTGATGTATGCACAATAAGTTTATGGTCCTTGATGGCAAATTTTTTTATTTTTAGTCTTTTTCCTGATATTGCTTTCTCAATCCTGGAATAGTTTCCAGGCATGGTCTCAATATGTATTTCTTCCTCTTTTCTGTATAATTCTCCAAGATTCTCTGAATTGCATACTTTTACTATTGTCTTGCTGTGCAGGATTGCTATTCTGTTGCAAAGGTGCTCGATTTCCTGCAGGAAATGTGATGCAATGATTATTGTTGTGCCTTGCTCATTTATTTTTTTGACTAGACTCATCATGTCCCTTCTTAAAAAAGGGTCAAGATCTGCAGTTGGCTCATCCAGTATCAATACTTTTGGTGAATGTATCATTGAGCAAGCTATGTCAAGCCTTTTCTGCATCCCTCCTGACAGGTCTCCTGCCAATGTTTTCTTTGATTCACTCAGTTCCATCAGGTCCAGGAGCTCTTTTGCCCTCTTTTGTGCATCACTTTTTCGTAATCCATATAATGATGCAAAATGCAGCAGGTTCTCCTCTGCTGTCAGCTTCTTGTAGAAAGATGAATCTTGTGATGCAAACCCAAAATAGTTCTCTATGTCATTCCTATTCTTAAATACTGATTCATAATCGCTTTTTTCATATAATCTTATTTTAACATCTCCCTTTTCAGGTTCAATAAATCCAATTAATAGGTTCAATATTGTTGTCTTTCCGCTTCCGCTTAATCCTATGATGCCAAACAAGTCTCCTTGATCTATCTCAAAATTAATGTTTCTCAATACCTCATTGTCCTTGAATGATTTGTTCAAATTCTCAAATTTGATTATCGTGCCTGTATGAAATCTTTTCTTTTCCTTTTCTTTTTTTTCCTCCTTTTTTTGCTTCTCCTCTTTTACCTTGTCCAGCTCTTGGTCAATTATTCTCTCATCAAATCCTAGATTTGAAAGGGATTTCCTTATCTCACTTTTTGATACTCCTTTTTTTATAGAATTAGCTATCACATCTCTAACTTCATTTACTGTCTTTACCTCTTTTTTACTCATTTTATTGATATTGACAATATTGTTCTTATGCCTATGATTTATTTGGCTGATGTTTATTCATTTCTGGCATCATCAAGACATTCTGTAAACTCATCATTTTGTTTCCACTGGCATATTCCTTTTACACAAGAGCATTCTGTTAGTTTTACACAACCGTATTCTTCTTTGTATTCGCAGGTCGAGAAAAACCCACCACCAATATCCTGGTCTGTCTTTAATATGCACAATTGGGATGAGCAGCCTCCAATTGCACATTCATCATCACTATTGCATTCTATTTGGTCTGTCGCTAAAGAAGTTGTAGTCTCATCAATTTCACTGCATCCTGCAATAATTAAGATTAAAGATACTAGTAAGATTATATATATTCCTGACCTTACAGTTACCACTACCATCTGATTTATGTTTAGGATTTGAGATATATAAAACTTTTCTTATTTATCACACTGTCTTAAAAGATTTAGTGTAGTAATCTATTATTTACTAATATTTTTTACTAATATAGAAATAATCAACCAAGAGATATCCAATTAAAGCTATTACTGCTCCGATTATGATCCATAATGCAATATTTGGCTCCTGTACCTGCACAATAGTCCTGACTGCTTCTGTTGAAGTGGTTGTGGCAGTGCTCAAGGTTGTTGTAGTTATATTTGGAAAAGCGCTTAGTGCCTGTGCTCCTGCACCTTTTGCCATAGATGCTGCTGTTGACGCAGCTGAATCTGCAACTGCCCCAACTCCACTTGATGCTGCTACATCTACTACTTTTTCAACACTTTCTCTTGCAACCTCATTCATAGTTGCTTTTGCTGCTTCATTAGCTGATAAGCCTACATTGCCCATATCAGCGCTTGATGTTAAGAATGATCTGGAAAAAACGCTGTTTCTCAAGAACTGTGCTGTGAATGCAAATGCTCCTACTATTGCTGCAACAGGCAATATTGCCCTTAGTTTTTCCTTGATTCCATAGGTGCTTTTCGGAGCAATTATTATGTATTTGTTCGCAAGCTTGTAATGAAGCACTTCTCTTCCTTTCTCGCTATAATGGAATTCCTCTGCCTCAATCAACCCTACTTTAATCAAAGCCTGTAGATTATAATGGACAGTTGACATTGGCAAGCCTAATTTCTTTGAAATATCTGACTCAGTCGCAGTGTTCTCTGACAGATGATCAAGAATACTTCTGCATGAATCATTGTTTATGACCTGAGCCAATTTCTTGGTCTGGTCCTCTTTCAGGTTGACTAATAAAAACGAATTCTTTGCCATTACATACATAAGTAGAATAATATTTAAAAACCTTGCCATTACTTCTATATGGATTGAAGTTATAACCCCTTAATAATATCTTTTAATATAGTAGAAAATGACCTTTTAATCTACCTAGTCTTCTGAAGCGCTTCCATAACAACTTCATTAGCTACATGAGTTGCATATATACCATCAAACTCATGCATTTGCCCTATTTTAACAGGAAGAACATATCTGGCTTTTCCATCTTTTGATTTTTTGTCTTTTCCCATCACACCAATAATATCATCATTTGAAATAGTGTCTGGAATTACAATTGGCAATCCGATTGCGTCTAATAATCTTCCTTGATCATCCAAATCTGCAGGGTGAAAGTATCCTAATTGATTTGCTATCCTTCCGGCAACCATCATTCCAATTGCAACAGCTTCACCATGAGTTAATTCAAAATTACTCAATGTTTCAATTGCATGGCCAGCAGTATGCCCATAATTGAGTATTCTTCTCAATCCTTTTTCATGAGGATCAATTTCAACCACATTACCTTTTATAGTGCAATTTCTTCTGGATATATACAATAAATATTCTTTATCTTTCCCTATTATTTTATCTGCATTTGCTTGCAGATATTTGAAAAATTCTGCATCCTGGATTATTCCATGTTTGACAGTTTCAGCTAGTCCAGAACAATAATCTCTCTCACTAAGTGACTCCAAAGTTGCAACATCAATATACACTTTTTCTGGTTGCTTGAAAGCACCTATCAAATTTTTATATCCTTCCATATCAACAGCTGTCTTTCCTCCTATTGATGAATCAGCTTGAGCTAAAATAGTGGTTGGAATCTGGACATAAGGAATGCCTCTATTAAACACTGCAGCCATGAATCCTGACATATCTCCCACAACACCGCCACCAAGTGCAAGAATTGCAGAATCCCTTCCAAACCCATTCGACGACATTCCACTCATAACTGACATGCATGTTTCAATATTTTTATTTTGTTCTCCAGCTGGAAAAGTGAAAGTAGTAAAAGAAATACTCACATCCCTTAAAGCAGTTTCTAGAGCATGAGCATATAAAGGGCCTACATTTGAGTCAGTAACTATTGCATATCTTGAAGCAATTGGTGCCATTGCTAAATCATTTGCAATTTGATTCATTAAATAAGATCCAAAAAATATATCATATGAATCATCTATTTCTCTTTTAAGTGAGATTCTGATATGGTTTTTTCCTGATTCAACCATAATACTCGAGAATAAAAATCAGTTTATAAACCTTTCATTTTATATAGCAGTATATTGCAGGAATCGTAATAATATTGTTATTTTGATAATATAGCCAAGCAGGAATAATTTATATAATATTTATACAACATAATAAAAAATGCAAAAAATAACTATCCAAACCAACAAAAAACAGCAAATAATTGACATAACCAAACAAGTCCAGGATATTGTCACCAATAGCGACCAAGATGAAGGCATCTGCTATATCTACACTCCTCATGCGACTGCAGCAATCATAATAAACGAGAATTGGGATCCAAATATCCAGGAAGACACCCTTAACCTTCTCAATCAACTGATTCCTGATGGAAGATGGCTTCATGACAAGGTTGATGGAAACGGATCTGCTCATCTAAAATCTTCAATTTTAGGACCGAGCGAATTTGTCCCATTCAAAGAGAAAAAGCTTCTTCTTGGCCAGTGGCAGTCAATCATGCTGTGCGACTTTGACGGACCGAGGCAGAGGAATGTAATCGTTGAGTTAAAGTAGCATAATCTGCTGAAGGAAAATAATACCATCCCTTGAAATGTTCTCCCGCATCTCTTAATATCATTTCCTCAAGCCTTTCTGATTCACTTCCTGAAAGAGGAAAGATAGATGGATTCAATATTAAGAACCTGCCTGTGTGATGGAAGCGGCTGCTTCTGATTCTGGACTTTTTTATAGAAGGGACATGATAATATCTATTGAATGCATCAACAATATCTTTTGCTCTTAAAAAGAAGGAAACATCATATGAACTGCCTGTCCCTACATGCCCTCTATAACCATTTACCCTGTACCATTGCATCCCTGCTGAAAATACTTTTCAATTTATAAGTTTTTATTGCATTCAATATAGAAATCACTCATTTCGCAGTCTTCCACATCACTTCAAAATACTTCCTGAAAGAATTTGCAATCTCTTTGTTGTTTATGACAAATGCCTGGGGATTTTTAGCCCATAGGATTATTGCTACTTTATTGCCGTAGATACTCACCTCTGAAGGAGAGATATACTTAGGGGGAAATGTTTTATACTGTGCATTTTTGAAGGGTTTAACGCATTCAATTTGTTTTTTCGCCCTCTCGTCAAATATGCCCCTCCACCTTGCTTTTTTATCTTCCAGCTTGTGCATTATTTCTGTAAAAAAATCAGAAAGATAGTCTGCAGCAGGAGGAATGCCAAAGACAACATATTCTTCTCCTTTATTTAACGTATTCACAATATCATAAAAAACTGTTTTAACATTATCTTCTCCTCTGAAAATCATTGATTCCTGCTCCCATAGCACATTGAAATGTTTTCTGTATGCATCTGCAAGCTTTTTGTTGTCAATCAAAATTGTTGTCAATGTCGGCTCAAATATTACCATCTGTATCTTGTTGCCATAGACAAGTGTGTGTGTAGGGCTGAAAAGATCCTCAGGAATGAATTTGTAATGTGTCTGCTTCTGGTCAAAAAGATATCCTGGATTTACTTTTGTAAGAATCCTTTCATGAATATTTTTTTCCCTTATCATTCTTTGATATTGGTCTATAAAAATTGGCAGCTCTTTTTTCCACATGATATCATCTAATCCCATGCCAAGGACTTCATCTCCTACTCTGACGCATTCAAGCATTACTGTCTTCAGTCCCTCTTTGCCTTTATACACTTCTACTTTAACCTCTTCTTTTGTAAATTTAGCCAACTTGTCCAATTCAGGCATCACTTTCAAAAGATGATCCTGCTTCTCTTTCAAGAACTCAACAAGCTTTTGTGGGTCTGCAGCCTTATAGTATTTGACATTATTCCTTATTACATAATTTATCAGGCCTTTATTGAGCAGTTTCTCGACAAAATCATATATAGTGGTCCTATGCAATTGTGTCTCTTCCTTTACCTTGCTTACAGGGCTTGATCCTAGCTTAAGCAGAGCCAAGTACACCTTTGTTTCCCCTTCTGAAAGCCCTAATTCACCTAGTACTGTTCTTACATCCATATTGCATTAAAATGCCATGTACTATATAAAAGTTGCTGTCGGAAAAACGACAACAAGAATATATATACTTGTTGTATGTTATTTACTTGATAGTAATAAATAAACCTAATGAGGTGCAAAATGAGAGTAATGTTTGAAGAACTGGGATTGCAGGATGAAATTGGTTATGAAAAGGGAGGATTTTGGACTCCTGATGAGCTATTAGAAACCCTTGAAAGCATTAGTGTTTCTGAAGATGTAAAAGGATTATGGAAACATTTAGCTAAAAATATTGAAACAGAAGGAAGAGCTCATGAGTTAATTCATTGTCTTGATGTTGCTTTTGGAAGCCATGACCTGACCCATCAATTTCTAAGTGATAGTAAAGCAAAAGAACAAGTGCTTGCTGGCTCAGAAACAGATTACAAGCCATTTGATGCTTTTTTCTCAGGAATTTATCATGATATTTCTTTAGCATTTAAAAGGTACAAGATTTCTTCAATCATATCTACAAGGATATTGACACAACTTCTAGACCATCAGGAGCAACCAAAAGTAATTGATGAATTATGGCAAGTAAGACCACAATATAATAAAGATCCTATCGGAGACGATCTTAGAGGATATAGATTTCTTAAAGAAAGTGCAGCATTCATGATAGATCCTCTTGGAGGGATGTTGAATCCTAAATTTATTAAAGCATGCTATGAGTTACTAAAAGGTTCTGATCTCAGACTTAATCAAGAATCACAAGAATTTCTGGAAAATGATTTAACGCTATTAGGAAGATTCAGTCCTTACAAAATCCTTGATGCAGTCTGGTATCATGATGGCAACTTTCCAATCAGAGGCTTTGCTGAAGCTGACGCAATTGTTGGCGACAGATTAGCTCTTTTTGAACAGGGCAGGGTTAATTCTGATGTGGTATTGGCAGGCATTGACAAGCTTCTTGGATATACTGAATCAGATCCACAATGGGAAGAAAGAAGCAGAAATCCTGATGTAGAATATTTAAGAAAAAAGGTTGCAAAAAAAGCAGGCCCTTTCATGGAAGCTGTTGAAGGAACAGAGACTTTTGATTATCTTGTTGAAGAATTAGCTTCTCAGGGAAGAGGTTTTAGGACAATAAACAGCCCTGCCTTTTGGAGAGGTGTTGACTTAGGTCCAGGTGTGCTCAAGAGGGCTTTAGAAAATCCACAACTAAGAAATTTAGTTCAACCTCAAATTGAAGAACTACAGAAGAGGTATGAAGCAGTTGAACAATACAAACCAGGTGATCTAAAATGAGCAAAATAATTACAGGAACTTGCATTTGCCCTGGAAAAGCTGAAGGAAAACTGACTCTATTCAAAGAGGGGAAAAGTTATACAAAAGATGATATTGTTGTAATGGATGATTGGCTTACTCAAAAAGTATTAAAATCAAAAGATGCAGGTGCTTTGCTTTCTAAAACAGGGAGCATCACTTGCCATGCTTCAATTATTGCAAGAGAACTTGATGTTCCCACTCTAATTAATGTTGATATTGCAGGACTTGAAGAAGGTAAAGAAGCTATTGTAAACACAGAAGAGGAGAAAGTAGAAATAAAATGATTAAAAAATACACCACAAACGCAAGACCATCTCCAAAAAATGAGGTCTGGGAGCAGGTTATTGATGGAAAAAAGTTTATATGCGAAAGGCCTTATTACTTTAATAAGAAATTAGAGGTTGAGTTATTTGCTAAAGGGTTTGAAAATGAATCAAAGCTGATATTTGGGGAAAAATTGCCTTTTTTCTTTGATAAAGAGGGAAGATGGTGGGCTGATCCAAAGCTCTGCAGCCAAGAACTTATGAACACTTTAATCAATGACCCGATAATCTACTTTAAAACTATATCTAGAAAAGTTAATACTGTTAAAAAAATAATCCCTCAATTAAAGCA
Organism: Candidatus Woesearchaeota archaeon; assembly: GCA_043805595.1. Classification (GTDB taxonomy): domain Archaea; phylum Nanobdellota; class Nanobdellia; order Woesearchaeales; family JAGVYU01; genus JAZDHV01. Next base: position 24,660 of record JAZDHV010000023.1, on the reverse strand, counting down.
AATTGAAAAAGAATTAGAAACAGAAGATCCTGAAAACCTATTAAAACATTTCAAGATGCTGACTAGGTGTTTTGTTGATTTTTTTTCTTATCATTTTATCACATACATTGTTTCAGATGAGATAGTATTAAAGTTTAATAATGTTTTACATTCATTTTTGGACAAGCAAAAAGCTAATGTCTATTTTAGTGAGTTTTTAAGAGCTGAGATAACAAAAGAAGCATTGAAAGTAGGAGCAATTGGAGAATCCACTGTTATGAGCAGGGATATTTATTATTCTGAATCAAAGCCAATAGTTTTTTACAAAACACCGAAGATTTTATTCTCATCTCAATACGATAATGAAATTATTGAGAATTTATATGAAATAAACCCTTCAGCAGAATTATTGCAGGAATTCTTCTCTTTAAGATTAATAACGCCAATTGTCATCCAAATAAATGAAGAAGCACAGTATATAGAGAGCAAAATGCTTTTACCGATGTTCAAAATCAATTTAGAAAAAATTAAAGAATTATTTGTTAAGAATGAGTTCATTGAAAGAAATAATGATATCAGAAATCTTTCAAAAGAAGAAATTGAAAGTCAGCTTAAAAGAATAATTAATGGAGGTAACAAAGATGACACAAGAAAGAATTGCAGTATTTGACGTATTAGGACCAGCATATCATTATGATAGAAATGGGTGGATTGATGGAGCAGTAGACCCATTGCTTGAAAGACTAAAAAAGCATGGATATACAGGGAAGACTTCTGAAGAAGAATCCAGAGATGAAGAAGACATGATAAGATCAGGTAAAGAGACACCTCTAATTATGCCCGGTTTTGCAGAATGTGTTTTACAAGCAACCAAACATAGAATAAGGCCTGTTGTTGTTTCTGCTGGTACAGATTGGGTACTGGAATATTGTATTGAAAGAGCAGCTAAAGATTATTGTGAAAGGACAGGTGTAAAAGGTATTAGACCTGATCAATTAGTTCAAAGATCAGATTTAATTAGCACAGTTTCAATTGGAAGTAAAAAAGATCCTCAAACTTGGAAACAAGCTGTTGAAAAATATAGTAATCCAAATACTTTTGTTGTTTTTGAAGACAGTCTTCCTAATCTGGTGGCAGCTATGGAAGGTCTTGATTCAGCAGGATTTCATGTTACACCAACTATTTATGGTTTAGCTGAAGTGCTTCCAAATCCTACAATTGGAGATAAATTTGTTTATAGAGGTCATATGTTAGAAGCAGCAGAAAATCAAATATTTAGAAGGATTGTTGGAAAAATGACTATGAGATATTCATAATTAGATAAACTATGCGTGGAAAATAATTAAAAATGAAAAAAATCCTATCAGGATTAGGAACCAGCAAAGGTAAGGTCATTGGAATAGTAAGAGTCATAAAAAACATTGAAGACCATAAAAAATTCAATGAGAATGATATCTTGGTCACAAGACTGACTGATCCAACAATGGTTCCTTTGATGGCAAAAGCAGCTGGCATCATATGTGATATTGGAGGCCTTACATCTCATCCCAGTATTGTCAGCAGGGAGATGGGTATCCCTTGCATTGTTGCAGCTAATAATGCAACTGTAATGCTAAAAGATGGAGACAAGATCCATATGTGTGGTGAATCAGGTGACATCCATAAGATTGATGAGCAGTCCGAAAAAGTGAATAGCATTGGTCCATCTCAGGAATGGAATCTAAAATGGAAATAAACGAATTTATTGAATCAATTGTGAAATCATTAGGCAACATGGATTTGGATACTTTAGAGCCTGTCAATCCTTTTGCTTTCCATCCTTTGTTTGACAAGCAGTGGATTAACAAGGTTGAATTAGCTTTAGAAACTGCAAAGGGCAAAGACATTTCAATCAAAGAGATATCAAATAATATTCCAGGGATCTCAAGCCTAAGGGCTCAGTTATACTTCTTTTTGTTGGATTTGAAATCTTCAAGAACAGATAAAGAGAAAAGAATAAAACTCTCAAAATTCATCCATGATATAATTCTGGCCAAAGTGAAGAATGATCCTCACGCATTTAAGAGCAATATTATGCATTCTTCAATTGAATTAAACAGTATTATGAAAAAAGAATTTTCAATAGGAAATCCTGAGATTTCTAGAGCATTAGGAAGATTATACACAGCATGCTATCATCTGGTGAATGGGATTTACACTGATTTCTATACTGATTTCAGTGCTGAAAATTTCGGCCCATATCATCTTGATAATTACCACATTCTTGTGATCAAGCATTTCCATGATTTAAGGCCATTATTGGTCTGGCCAGACCTGAAGACCCCTTGTAAGACTGTTACAATCTACACTATTTACAAGGATGTTGAATTTAGCTGCGAGGCTATCTCCTGCCATAGCCATTACAAAGGTGACCCTATCACAGGCCTCACAAAATTCCTTGTTGAGGTTGATGGAAAGATGATCAATGACCTTGATTCAATAAAACAGTTGTCAGATAAAATCAGCAACCTCTCAGTTGAACAGTGGAAAAAGCTCACTGCAATGAACAAGGAGTTGCTGAAGAGGAAATGCCTATTCATGAGATGTTATGTGATGAAGCCCTTATTTGACCACCTTGGTATAGACTGGAGACCGACTCCTGAGATGTTTGATGCAGTTAAGGGTAAGGATTTTGTTTTTAACCTGTTTAATCCTCCCAAAGACAACCAGGATGATTACTGGAAAAAGGCATTGGATCCTGAATCAGATACTTTCTCCTAATTTCCAGCATAACCTACAAAAAGATAAAATCTTTTTGAGGTTTGGAAATTATGATTATCATAATTTCCATAAAATTTAAAAACAATTATTCATTTCTATCAATTATGCAATGCAATCTTTGCGGAAAACAGGCAGAGTTATTTCTTGTTGACATTGAAGGTTCTGAGTTAGAGGTCTGCAAATCTTGCAGCTCGCATGGAAAGATCATAAAAAGAGTAAAGACTGTTGAACAGGTCAAGAAAGAGGAGAAAAGTGAAAAAGAATTTATTAAGAAGATTATTAGAGGTCCAGAAAAAGAGATTATCCAAATGATTGCTGAAGGCTATTCTCAGAGGATTAAGAATGCAAGGGAAAAGCTTAACTTAAAGCAGGAGGATTTTGCCTTGAAGATTAATGAAAAACAGAACTTGATCCATAATATTGAGACTGGTAGGATGGAGCCGAGCATACCCCTTGCAAGGAAGCTGGAGAAATTCCTGAATATCATCTTGGTTGAGCAGGAAGAAGTGAGAAGGGAGTACACAAAGCCGTCAAAATCTGATTCATTGACTGTTGGAGACCTTATAACTATTAGGAAAAGAAAATAGTATACTCACTACTTGTCCTCATCCCTCTTTCTGAACAGCATGAACAATCCTGCAAAAACAATCCCTCCTATCAGGTTGCTCACCAAGTCCATCGAGGCATTCTGCCAAGGACCATGGTCAGGAGAGCTGTCTCCATCTCCAAACTCTAAAAATCCTTCTCCATAACCAAATGCTGTATATCCTGCAAACTCAGCTATCTCATTTAGAGCACTCAATCCCATCATAAAGAATAGAATAAAAAGGAAAATTATAGGTTTATTCCTAAAAGCCTTTCTGAGATAGGGATAAAATACAATGCAGGCTGCAAGAACATACATTCCAAATCCAAATGAATGCACAAACCAGTCATAATGGTAATTCAGCTGGGGTGCACCATATAATGATCCAATATGGTATTCATTGATAGGGATGATTCTGTAAAGCCCTATTATATGTGTAAAAAGTCCTATTGATATCAATATAGGCACAATAATCTTGAACTTGAACAATAGATGCAGAACTAGACAGATGATAAATATCATGACTGCAACTGCAAGGTCTATGGATGGAGCAATCCTGTCAGAATAGAGCCTGAATATGATTTGAACAGCATAAAATAAGATGAATATTACAAACAAGACAGATGTAGGATTAGCCAATCTTTTTTTGATGGATTTTTTTCTCCATTCATTTATGATAATAGTTGAATCTGCCATTTTATGATAATAATCAAAAAAATCCGACCACCACCAGTGAAACATGCTAAAAAATCCATGATTTTTTGCACACCAGAAATTTGCATTGCAAATTTCTCAGTGCACTGGTGGAAAATGAGATTATAAATATAGATATAGATATTGATTTAAATTATTTATGGGGATTGTTTATACACTGATTTGTTCAGCAGATACCAATCCATTGGCTTTTTGAAAATAGACTTGATTATACCTTTATTCACATAATATGTTGTCACTAGGCCTATTGTAAATGATCCAAGGATCATCCTTAGCACATATTTTGATTTTTTTGCCTGATAAAGTGCAAAAACACTTGCTATTATCATTCCTGAAGTCAATAATATGTTGATTCCAGTCTCTGAAAGGAACTTGACAAGGTCAATTGGAGCAGGCCTGTCTGTGACAAAACTGGTTAATCCAAAAAAGAATAAGAACAGGATAAGCAATGGTAATAGATATCCAAATCCTGCGCACATGCTTAGCATTTTCTTATTTATTGAAATTGATCTTTTTGTGAGTATTGATGGAAGATGCTCTTGATAGGATCCAATCACTCCATATGCCCATCTCATCTGTTGCTTATAGAGATCCTTAGCCTTGAAAGGAACATCACTGTTGCATTCTAAATCAGGCAGATATACAATCTTTTTATTTGATTTATGGATCCTGAGTGAAAATTCTACATCTTCTGTCAGGCTTCCTGATTTCCATTTTCCTAGTTCAATCAGGTCTTTTTTTCTTATTGCCTCTGCAGATCCGCATAATGATCCTGAATCAAACCTGTTCATAAAGGATAATACAACATGATGAAATACATACACGATATTTGCAGCAATTACAGTGACTAGGTTTTGGTCAAAATTATTGAAATTCCACCTTGACTGGACTGCTGATACATCTGGATTGTCCATAAAAGGTGCTACAATTCTCCTTAAGAAGTCTTTATCTGGAGTAAAGTCTGAATCAAACAAGACAAGGATCTCTCCTTTTGAGTATTCTAGCATATTATTGAGATTTCCTGGCTTAAACCCTGTGTTTTTCTCCCTTTTTATTACCTTGACATTATCATGTATCTCAGCGAATTTCATAAGCTCTTCAGATACAGATGAATCATCACTGTCATCCCCTATTAATATCTCAAATTTTTCTTTTGGATAATCAAACTCAAGGCATTTCTCAGCACACCTTAATGCTATCAGTTCATTTCTTGTTGGGATTTGTACAGAGACAAATGGAGCATCTTTGATATTATACTCTTTCTCATTTATTTTTTTCCTCTTGAATAATATGAACAATGACATGAAGAGATATATTGATGTGAAGAGTACTGTTATTACTAAGAACACTCTGAATGTGCTATTAAAAAGATTATGGACATAATCAAGCACAATCCTTCCATTCAGCAGGTACCATTGGAAAAATGTTATTGATTCTTCACCTAATCTTGCTATGAGCTCACTTAACATTGCTATTTCCTCTTTTAGTTAATAAAATAACTTTTCTTTAAAAATATAAGTTTTATCAAACTTATTATAATGATACTATTTAAAATTATCGTATAAGGAAAGTAAAAGAATATCGCAAAAATGTTCTTGATAGTCAGACTATCCTTAAACATATAAATGGATTTGACTATCAGAAAAACACTTATTATTCCTGACATGACTCCAAATATGCTGTATAATGATATGCCCCATTCCGGAATCTTGTAGATGACATATACAGGGCCTAAGAGTGTAAACCATCTGAAAAGATAAATGAAAACAGTATAAAAACTGCCCATATTAGATGGAAGCCAATAATTTATTTGATATATTATTATTGGAAGTGACATTACTGCAAATATAGTCCACCAATAGTAGCTTATGAACAGGAATATTATTGAAGGGCTTGATTTTATTGAGAAAAGTTTTTTGTTTTTCTTCAATGTCTGCAACCCGCCGATCCACCATCTTGCTCTTTGTCTTGAGAATCCCATTAGTGTGCCAGGCACAATTGTGTATCCTATCGCATCATGCACATTCACTGCCCTGTACCCAGCTGCATAGATCTCCATTGCTGTATCCATGTCTTCTGTCATTGTGTCCTGCTTGAAATATCCGATTTTTTCCAGCGCATCCTTCCTATAGCACATGAATGCTCCAAAAAACCATATTCCATTGTTGAAGAGAACAGAAAAGCTTCTTCTTATCAGGTTATTATAGTGGTATTCAATATTTTGGAACATGCTCATTATTGTGTTTGAGTTTTTAGCTACACATGATCCATTTACTGCCCCTACTGAAAGATCTGAAAAAGGCCTTGCAATCTTTTTCAAAGAGTCTTTTGCCAGGATTGTGTCTGCATCCACAGTCAGTATAAACTCATGCTTTGATTCTTTCACCCCTAGGTTTAAGCTTGCTGATTTCCCTTCATGATTTCCTTTTAGTATTTTGATTCTGCTGTCCATCTCCTGCTCTTCTTTTAGGATGTCTAGTGTATTGTCAGTGCTTCCATCATCAATTATTATTATTTCAGTCTTTTCTTTAGGGTAATCAAGATCATGTATGGATTTGATTGTTTTTCTTATATTTTTCTCTTCATTATAGCAGGGTATTATGATGCTTATATTTGGCTCAAAATCTGGATAATTTCTTTTCATAAAGAAAGATATTACTGCTGTTACAAAGACAAATATTAAGAAAGCAAAAAGAATTGCGAATAATACGCTTCCTATGCTCATGATTATATCAGTTTCCATTTAGTGTATGTTCTTTGTTATTGTTAATAAACCTTTCCATAATGGTTATTTATTTGAGAATCGCAAATAATGACATTGCAAGCAAGACAATAGAGCCTATTATCACTAGTGCAATATTAAATCCTGGATCACCTGTTTCTGTTAAGATATGGATCTTTTCAGGAAATATTAGGATTATTACTGATAATACAAAATTGAATATTGCTGATATCAAAGCAAATGTTGAGAGAAACATCCCGCCATATTCCTGAGGTTTATTCCTTATTCTTTTTATTGATCTAATGGAAAAGAATATGCTTAAGGGTATTATTATCAATAGGTTGAATATAGGTATCCAAAATAAAAATATTAGTAGGAATCCTGTCCAGGCATATTTTTTATCGAGTTTCTCTGCCATTCTTCTCTGATTTCATTGTTTATTCTTATTAATTTATTCTTATTAATTTATTCTTATTAATGTTTTATTCTGATCATTCAAGCTGATAATTCAACCTTATTGTTAACTTTGATCAATCACTTTGATTATCTCAATTCCGTCTTTTGAATAGATTTTCTTAAATGTTTCGTTGTTCCTGAATAAAAACAATAATCCTTGATTTGGTTTGCTCCATACCAATGAATTTTTCATCTCCTCATCAATATAGATATATCCAATCTTATATTCTTTTAATTTTTCTTTTGCACTCTCTAGGTCATCTTCTTGGAAGATTTCCTGGGCCTTTATTAGTCTCTGGCTTTCCCCTTGCCTGTGAAGATAATGGGGATAAAAGATGACTTTTTGTCCTGAAAAATACTGGATTATGTCCCCTCTTGAATAATGTGATAAGACATTTCCTGATAGGGTAGAATACTCCTTCAAAAACTCAAGGCTCTTTGCCATCTCTTGTGTTGGGATCTCACTGATGATTCTTGTGCTGTATGAATATGTTGAGAATAGTATTCCTAGAAACAATGATAATATTACTGCATTTTTTATTATTTTCTTTGACCATTTCATTCTTAGCAGCTTGTTGAATGCATAGGCTGACAATATTACAATTAGGATGTTCAGGAAAATGTTCACTTGATTCGAGAAAAATGACAGCAGGAATATTCCGAATATTATGAGGATCAATGGCAGATATTTTTTCCCAGTTTTATAGAGAAAATATAGTCCAAATAATGATAGTATTATGCTAAATGTGCTGAATGATATAAGCCCGCCGAGGTCTGTGAGATATTCCTGTATCATGTTCTTTTGGAACACCCTGTTGATTTCAGGAGTGCCAAGATAATAGTTTACAGATGAGCAATAGACTAAAAATCCTGATGTGATTAAGAAGATTATTCCTATGACCAGTTTTCTTCTTTTTTGGTCATATGAGGCATAACCAAGCAATAAAAAGAGGTTTATTATAACTGTCAACAAGTTGGAAAAGATTAATAATAAATAAAGGATAATTGAGATGACAGTGAGAGTTTTATTGTTTAGCATTATCAGGTACAATGCAGCCATTGATATTAATAAATAAAAAGAGTTTGAATTGATAAAAAACACAGAGAAAATGAATATTGGTGATAGGATAAAGAATAAAAGTGTGTAGAATCTCTGATCTGTTTTGACTTTCACTTCTTTTAATATTAAGAATAAGACAGCTAATGTCAAGATTCCTATTATAAGAGGTGCAATTAAAAACACTGCTTTCACTCCAATTGCCAATGACAATAAGTAAAGGAATATATCAAATGATGTGGCTAAAGTATAACCTCCATTATAAAGGCTCGATATTTTCTCCCCGCTCTTCAAGGCATTTACAATATTAAGATGGTAATATGTATCATCTCCTGGAAGGTTTGGATTGTTGATATATCTGATAGAGCTCATGATTATCAGTATGAATATCACTAGCACTGCTATGATTGCTGTTTTTGTCCTGTTGTTAAATTGTATTCTCATGATTACCTCACTTCACACCTTAATTCATAAACCAATACTTTATCTTTTCCAAAGATAGGAACAAAACATTTATCATCAAGATATTTTATTTCATTTATTCCAAAGTTTTTAATCAGCCTGTCTGTTGAGAAATAAATGTATTTTGCATTGTATTTGCTTAAAAGATGGATAGCTTCAATAACAGAATTTGTTGTATAAATTTTGTTGATGTCATCGTATCTTTGGTCTATTTGAGGTATCATGAGAAAATCAGTGTCAATCACATTTTTTCTTTTTGTGACAGAAGTTATCAGATTTCCTTGTCCTGGAAATGAGACAATAACAGAATCTTCTGCTGTATTGTCCCTTATCCATTCCAAAACTTTAATCTCATTGTCTCTGAATGAATTGTTGATCTCTCCTTTTGCATAGATTAAGGAAGGGATTATCATTGTGAGTAATGCCGCAATATAGAAAAGGCTTATCCCTAATTTTTTATATCTCTCAAATTTTGTTTTTTCAAAAAAGTGTATTAGGATTTTGAAGAAATATCCGAAAAGGATGAGCATCACAATGCTTAAGAACATGATACCCATATTTATGGTTATAAACTTTAAGGTGATCAGGATCAAGAGTGGAATGGCCAAGCTTATGAAGATGTATAATTCTCTTTTCTTTTCCCTTATCACAAATCTGTATATGATATAGATCCCAAATATAAAGGAAAATAGGCTTATTTGATTGATTATTGTAAGGAAGCTTATATTGGAAAAGTATTGTGAATATAATTTTTCAGGAACATTTTGCCATAAGAATCTAGGCCCGTGGAATAAGAATATATCTTTAAATATGATGATATAAAACCAGATAGAGACAAGGAAGGTAAATAGTATAACTTCTAGTTCTTGCCTGCTTTGCTTAAGCTTTTCAATTCTCACAAAGAATAGAAAAGTCATAAGCCCTAGAACAATTATTATCAATGATGGATGCATTAAAAGTAATATGACAAATGTGATTACAAAATAGATAAATCTTCTTTTTTCATTCAAAGATATAAAGAAGTATATAAGTAAAAAACTTAAAGGTATCACCAAGGAATATGGCGATATTGTGTTTATGGTCTTGCTGAAAAAGATAGGCACAAATCCTGAAAGCACTGCAGTCATAAGGGCTGCTTTTCTGCTTCTGGTGATTCTTTCTGTTATGAGATATATTACAAATATGAGCAATGAGGCTAAAATGTTTGGTATGACTTTTCCCACAAATCCGATAGGTAAAACTAGGTTAAACCCTGCTAAGATATAGTAATAGACTGGCAGCACAATATATGTTCTTCCTGAAAAGCTAAGATCATCCTTGATTAATGGCAATCCTGTTGATTTTATGTTCTCTACCTGCCTCAATGTAAAATATGCTTCATCTGAGCTAAAATTATCTGTCTGAAAAGCAAAATAAAGCCTCATTGATAATACTATCAAAAAGACTGCAAATAAAATCCATTTTCTGTGTTTCATGACATTCATTATATCAAATAAATGGTTTGAGTATTAAAAATTTGTGAAATATCGTGAAATATCACTATAGGATAAGATTTATAATATTGGTTGGATTTCTTAGTCATATGGACAGGATCAGGCTGTATTCACAGGACTTCACTGAATTTTTAAAAGGTGGATTGCAAAAAGGGATTATTTCTGGATTATACGGCCCTGCTGCATCTGGAAAGACTCTTACTTGCATACTTGCTATGCTCAGTCCAGATTTGGTCGGTAAAAAGATTGTTTATATTGACTCTGAAAAAGGCCTTTCAACTGATCGTATCAGGCAGATAATGCATGATTGTCATGTGCCTTTGAATAACACTATCTTTTTTTATCCAAAGAATTTTCCTGAGATGCAGAAAATATGTGAAAAACTTGACAAGGTCATTAATGAAAAGTTTGGCCTGATAATTGTTGACACTATTAGTTCTTCTTACAGGCTTGAGATCGCTAATAGGTCTGATCAAAAAAAATTAAATCAGGATTTTGTGAACATAACATCGCATTTGAGTAAGATTTCCAAAGATTATGATATCCCTATATTGGTCACAACTCAAGTGTATGCTGACATGAACAATGAAGAGGATAAGGATAATGTTCTTCCAATAGGCGGATTCATATTAAAGAATAGGTGCAAATGTTTTATTGAATTAATCAAGCTTAACAAGAACAATAGGATGGCTGTAATAAAGAATCATAGTGATATTGAGCATGGCAAACATCTGTTTTTTAAGATAGTAAAAGAGGGTATTGAGAAGTTTGAAAGATAATGATATAATGAATAGAAATAAAAAATGAGAATAACAAAAACCGAACTATTCCCCTGCCTAAAGGCAGGGGTATTTATCGTTCGGTTTTTGGGATTGAAAATGCTCAAAAATGCAAAAAGCATTTTTGGCACGCCAAAAACTGATAGTTTTTGAGCGTCTCGCACTAAAGTGCGGGGTATTCACCATCCCAAACAAAATCTCGCGATGCGAGATTTTCAATAAGTTTGTTTAATAAGATTAGGGAAAAGATTAATTAAAAAAAAATAGAATAAAAGATTTAATTTATTCTTCAACAAAGTCTTCAATAGGAGCTTTGAAATCTTCTGGCTTTTTTATATCTCCTCTTTTGAGCAGGTATTCTCTTGCTAGTATCCAGAAGAACAATCCTATACTTTTCTTTCCCTTGTTATTGCATGGTACAACCAAGTCAATGTTGTTTGACTGGTTGTTCGTGTCGCATAATGCAATCACAGGAATTCCAACTTTCATTGCATCATATATAGCATTCCTGTCAGGCCATGCATCTGTTACCATTATCAGTTTTGTTTCTATATAATTCTTTAGTTCAGGGTTTGTCAATATTCCTGGGGGATATCTTCCTGCAAATATTCTGATTCCAGTGGCTGCTTCTAATGCTTTTACAGATTTCCATCCATTTTCTCTTCTTGAGATGACTAATATATCCTCAGGTGAATACTGTGCTAAGAAATTAGCAGCCACCTTTATCCTTTCATCTATTTTTTGCAGGTTTAAGACTGACAAGCCATCTGGCCTTGTCTTGTATATGAATTGTTCCATATATTTTGTCCTGAACTTTGTTCCTATATGTATTCCAGATTTTAGATACATATCTTGAGGTACTAAAAATTGTGCTTCTTCTGTCATGATATTTGCCTCCTGTATCGATAAACATCTTCCTGTATAGATAAACATCTATTATTGTATAATTCAATATTATTTCACAGCCATTTTTATCACCTCAGGCTGCATTTCTCACAGGAAGACTAGCGTCCTATAAGATTTGGTGATAATAAGCAGGAGTATTAGAGTGTTTATAAATGTTTTGGTCATCACGTTTCAAGTTTAAATTCATTTACCTTTTCATAGATTGGCCCATTGCTTGTCAGCTCGCTTTTCATTAGGGCAAAATTCTCAACAGGGAATGATTTCCCATCAATTTTTATCTTCTTCAGTTTCTCAATAAATCCTTTTTTATCATCTAGGAACTTAACTCTTCCAAGAGTGATGTGCCCAAGAAAGTTCCTTTCCAAAGAAAACATCTTGCTTAATGATATATCAACCATCTTGTGTAGGTCAAACAAGTCATCCTTCTCTTTAACACCAATCCATAAAACACTGATGAAGTTCTCGCTTGGAAATGTCCCTAATCTGTCTAGTGTAAGGGAAAACTTATTGAATCTGACTGACTCCAGTTTCTCCTTAACCAACTCAATCTTAGCATCATCCAGATCTCCGAGAAACTTAAGTGTGATATGCATATTCTGGGGTTGTACCCAGTTGATTTTGCCTTTCTCTTCCCTCAGTCCTTTAACCATATCTCCTAATTGCTCTCTTATATCATTTGGAAGGTTCACAGCCACAAAGCATCTCATATGATCGTAGAATTATGATAAATATAAATATCTTGCTCAAATATGTCAAAGTCGGCAGGGACCACCAGTCAATATATTGGTGGCATGTTTGGTTCGCTCACCCTGCCGGATTTGAGCATGCTCAGAAATATGCCGCCTTCCAAAAATGGATCGTGGACTATTATCCACTGGCCATGCAAGCCAGTGGCATATTTTTGACATATTGAAAAATAAAAATTAAATTAAAATAAAAATAAAGTCAGGAGTTATTATTTATCTTCATCAAGATCTTCATCAGCAGGCTCTTCATCTTCAGGAGCTTCTTCTTCAGAATCTTCCTTTGGCTCTTCTCCAAAATCTTCTGAATCCTCATCAGATTCATCTTGTGGAGCTTCAGGCTCTGATTCAGCTTCCTCTTCAGGAGCTTTATCAGCAGGTTCATCTGTTGGAGCTTCTTCAGAAGCGTCTTCTGCATGATCATTTCCTTGACCTACAACTTCAGCAAATCCTACTCTCCTAAGAACTCTTGTTACTTTAACTCTAACTTCATCACCCTCTTGGGTGTTAGGGACAAACAAGACAAAGCCATCCTTTTTTGCGACTCCATCCCCTTTCTCTCCTACTGCTTCTATCTTTACATCCATCTCATCGCCTACTCTAACTGGCGCAGTAATTCTTCGCGGCCTAAAGCCACTATCATTTCTATCTCCATACATGTTCATTTCACCTATCTATCTTATCAAATCAAGCACCTATATGATGCTTTATATACTACAAGTGTATTTCTCTTTATAAATTTACTCCTTTTTTTCAAGCTATTTATCGAATTTCCATCGATATATTTATATTAATTAAAATCAGATACTATAGTATGGATGTTATACCTATCATATTGGTAATAGGAGGTATATTTGTTCTTTTTTTAGTTCTTGGGTTATTATTTAGGAAATATTTATCTGCATTCTTTCTTGATGGAGTTGACCTTGTCCTGAGTTTTGTTGATGAGTTTTTTGGAGGGGATTTAATGATGGATTGGGGTGACTGGATTGCTGCAATTGTCATATTTGCAAAAGAAAGAAAGATCACTAATTGGTGGCTTGCTGCAATTGTTGCAATGGAAGCAGCAAATTTTATACCTGGCCTTGACTATATTACTAATTTTTTCCCTGCAGTTACTATAATCAGGTTTGCCTGTAATAAATATAGGGCTGTTGATAAAAAGAAAAAAAGGATTGAAGAGGATATTTTGCTGGCTGAAAATGCTGGCATTGATGTTAAGAAGGAAAAGCATAAACTGGAAGAGATCAACAAGCTTATTGAGAAAGAGGATCCTATTGATGCATTGAAAAAGGCAAAAAAATCAGAGCAAGAGATTTCTGATAAACTCATAGAGTTTGTTGATAATATTATATCATCTGTCAATGGAATGATTCAAAAAATAGCTGAACAGGACCTTTATGCCTCGCCTGAAGCAGTCCAAGTTCTCCAGCATGGTGTCGATCAATGCATAGAGCTGTTAAGAATGGCAAAACAAGCCAATGATGATAAGGATTTTAATACTGCCCTTAATGATGCTATGAGTGCCAAAGGGATCATCACTCACTCAGTTGAAAGGTTCAACAGTTATATTGAATAATATTATGTGTCAAATTAGGCAGGGACCACCAGTCAATAAGATGGTGGCATGTTTGGTTCGCTCACCCTGCCGGATTTGAGCATGCTCAGAAATATACCACCTTCCAAAAATGGATTTTGGACTATTGTCCACTGGTCATGCAGGCCAGTGGTATATTTTTGACATATCAAAATATATGCAAAAAGAAAAAAAAAAATAAAAAAAAATTATTAAAGGTCTTTGATTCCTTTGTCTGTTAGCAAGAATGCTGCTTCTCCATCTGGCAAAGAAGGGCTGTCTACTAGCTTCGCAACTCTTGATCCTTTCTTCCCCCTTCTCAGATAAACCCTTGTTGTTGAGTTATGGGCAACAATATGCCCGCCTATAGCAGCAGTAGGGTCACCAAAGAAAACATCTGGCCTTGACATGACTTGGTTTGTCACATAGACAACAAGATTAAAGGTGTTTGCAACCTTGCTCAAGACATGCATATGCTTGTTCAGCTTCTGCTGCCTGTCTGCTAATGTCCCTCTTCCTACAAACTCTGCCCTGAAATGTGAGGTCAGGCTGTCTACAATGACTGCTTTGACATTTAATCCTTGTTTTTTTATCAGGTCCTCAACTTTTTCAGCTAAAAGCATCTGATGGTCTGAGTTAAATGCCCTGGCAACTTTGATGTTTCTCAGGACTTCAATGGGATCTAACCCTAGGGATGTTGCGATTTGCTGTATTCTTTCTGGTCTGAATGTGTTTTCAGTGTCGATGAATACAGAAATTCCGCCTGCACCTCCCTCTGCTACTGGCAATTGGGCCATGACAGCTAATTGGTGTGCAATTTGGCTTTTTCCAGAGCCATATTCCCCAAAGAATTCTGTTATTGAAGATGTCTCAACACCTCCTCCAAGCAGCTTGTCAACTTCCTTGCTTCCAAGGCTTATCTTGATGACCTGCTCTCTTTTTCTTAGCAGATCCTCCCCTGATTCAAATCCCATGTCAAGTGAGCTCCTTGCAACTGCTATTATCCTTTTTGCTACTGCATCTCCAATCCCAGCTGCCTCTACCAATTCTCCTGGGCTTGCTACAGCCAATGACATAAGGTCTGTATATCCTACAGATTCAAGTTTCTCTGCAGTTGCAGGTCCGACTCCTGGCAGTTCTCTGACAGACATCTCTTTATTTTTTTCTGACCTCTCAGATTTCACTTCTTGGATTTCTTCAGCTTCTGAATCATTGATTTCTTCCATTTCATCAGGTAATTCTTTGTTCTTTTTATTTTTTACCTTAATTATCAGTTCTTGTTTCATATTATCATCCTCCTTATTGTTAAAATCTTTGTGATTATCACCCATTTATATGATTGCCTCTTCTGATACAGAAAAGTTATCTTGTCCTTTTAGGACAAGATATTCATAGGCTTTTTTTATGACCAACTCTACTTTTGGCAGGTCATTTATTCTCATAGAATTTGTTGACTGCCATTTGCCTGCTTTATCTAGGTAGTTTCTGTCAAGGGATATTGTCTTGTATTTGACATTTTCCCCAGTTGTCTTGTTCTGGCCGTCATTGGTCCAGATTGTTGCAGAAATAGCTCCTGCCTTAAACTTCTTTTCTGGCTGATTGCCAATTCCACTTGTGTTTTGGATACCTTTCATAGATACCACCTCTTGCTTTCGCATTTTATTTCAACCCTCCTTAGTTAGAAGCTAATGCTTTCGCATCACTTCAGGAGGTGAGGTGCCCTTTCGAGCTAGATTAGAGTAAAATATAAGTCATTTATATACTTCACAGCAGAATGTCCAGTGTCCAGTGCTTAAAATAAGAACAAATCCTGAAGAAATAACAGCGTTAAATAATAAGGGTTATGTTCTAATGTTACAAGGTAAGTTTAAAGAATCAATAAAATATTTTGATCAAGTACTGAAAATTCAGCCAGACCAAGTTTTTGCAAGGGGAAATGAACAAATTGCTTTAGATAAGATATTTTAGTAGTAAAAAAAGAAGGGTAGTTTTTTCAGCCTTAATTAGTAAATGAACAAACAAGGGATTAAAGTTGTTCCTTTTTTGTTTTGTTCACTATTTAAACATCCACAAAAGCGAAATGTTATTATATTAAAGTATATATTTAAGGATATAATTGGGGGTGTTATAGTATGAGTTTTGCTAAATATGTTGGTTACAAATTTTTAGGTTATATTTTAATAGTTTTAGGAATTCTTGTTGGAATGTATACTTTTTTGCAAGTGTTTCTTTTAAGGAATAATAGTTTTTTTAATATTATATTATTTATCATTTGCATTTTACTTATACTTTCAGGAGCTTACTTTTTTAAAGTTAAAGCTCATACTTAATATCAATAAAATGGCAATTGTAGACATGGATTTTAAGTCTTGGAAGGATTTAAGCACTAAGAATAAATCAAACCTTGAGCTAATATTGGGGATAGTTTTCATTGTTTCTTCTTTATTTTTCTTTCTAATCAGTTGGGTCATACCTTTATTTTTTATAGTTTCTGCATTACTATTAATATTCGGTTTAATTTTTTTGTTTTCTAATAAGTTATCAAACAGGAAACGGAAAAAGAAAGAAAATGGGTAAGCGTTATCATAAAAAGAAGAGAAATAAAAGGGGAGGATTAAAATAATAAAAAAATATGATCTTTACATTGATAATAAAGGATATTATCGGTTTAAGAACTCTGGCAAGTTATATCATAGGTGGGTTGCTTATAATAAGATATATAAGAATAATAGGGATAAGTACCCTTTAAAATGGAGGTATTATCAAGTTCACCATAAAGATGGGGATAAATTAAACAATCATTCTAATAATGTGGAGTTAATAACTAAAAAAGATCATGGGAAAAAACATGGGATTAATAGTAAAATCATGTGGGGATGGAAAAAGAGTGAAGCTAATAAGGAAGATTTCTCTCTAATAAGAATCATGTTTGGAATTAATTTTGGTGATAAGCTTGTAAGACTGCTTAAGGTATTAAATCCAATTGGAATTTTTGTTGGGATAATATTAATGATTGTTGGAACTATCCTTGATAAAAATTCAGTCATTATTCTGATAGGTTTATTATTTTTCATTTTGGGATTGGGATGTATAGCTCTTTTGATTGTATTAAGTGTTATTGGGCAGATATATAATTGGATTAGAAATATTATTGAGGAACTAATTAATATTTTTAGAAAATAATAATGGTTTTTTAGGATAAATTTTAATAAACATAGAAGATTTTTAATGGAATTGGATAAGTTTGATATTGAATGAGATTATGACATTGGAAGAGTTTTAACAAAAATATTGATTCTAATATAATAATTAATATAAATAAAGAATTTTTATCTTGTGAGATGAATAGGTATTGGTTCAATTTTTATGAAAATTCAAAGAAATTACAAAAACTTATTGATATTATTGAAGAGAATTATAAAATTAGATATAGAGAAATTATTGACTTTCCAGCTAAATGGTCGTATTCACATATTTTTGGAATTAAATTAGGAGCATATAAGCAAGTAGTATTTGATGGTGAGATAAAGGAGGGAAAAATTAATCTCTGTAAAAAATGTAATTATCCTCTCCATTTTCATATTATAAGAAGTGGTAATATGTTTTGTAAGTGTTGTGGAAACTTATTTAAAGATGTAAGTAAGCATATTAATCAATGAAGGATTTGCAATAACATTTTTAACTATTATTAACTTTCCTAATTCAAAATGCCAAGTATTAACATTGGTTTAGGTTCTTTAAGAATTTTTCTTAGTCACTCTTCTAAAGATAAAATTCTTACTGGGAAATTAAAAGAATTACTTGAAGAAAAAGGTTTAGAGGTTTTCATTGCTCATGAAGATTTAGAACCTTGTTGTGACTTTGAAAGAGAGATAGTTAAGAATTTAAAAAGATGTGATATATTTGTATGTTTGTTAAATAATAACTTTATGGCTTCTGAATGGACGATTCAAGAATTAGGTATGGCTGTTAGTGAAGAAAAATTCATTATCCCTGTTCAAATCGATGCAGTTCCTTTTGGTTTTATAAGAGGTACTCAAGCATTAAAAGTAAAAGTAGATAAACTTAACAATGAAATTGATATTAAAAGTCTTGCAGAAAATATTTTTAGGACCATCATGGATTCTGATAAATTTGGAAGTGAAATGAAGGATTTTTTAATAAATAAATTATTAGAAAGTAGGTCATATCTCGCTGCTAACACAAGAGCTAAACTTATTGGAGGATTTAATAAATTTACTGAGGAACAATTAACACGGTTGGTGAATGGAACAATAGAAAATAACCAAATTTATGAAGGATTTGACTCAAGAAAAATATTATTAGCGATATTTGAAAAGTTTAAAGATGACATTAAAGAGGAAAAGTATAAGGAAGTTGTAATTAAATTAAATTCCTCATAGATGAAATCACAATCATATAGTTGTCTAAGAGATCATAAAAATCCGTTGATAAACAAGCTAAAATATGGAATTATTTAAATATACACTTAGATTAACAAAAATAATGATTGAATACACCTATACCATAAAGATTGGAATTGCCTTTATAATATTGATAATTGGTTTTCTTGTCATGAGATTATTGAGCAGGATAATGATCAAATTAAGGAGGATTTCTGGAGTCAAGCCATCCTTAGAGAAACCTTTTACAACAATATTTGATAAGATATTTTATGCTATCATTCTGATTGCCACCATTACTTATATGGGTTTTTCTTCTGGTGCAGAATTTGCATATAAATTCCTTGAATTATTTCCAAGTCTGTTCCTTTTAGTTTTGATAATCATTCTTGGAGTTCTAATGGTAAATATCATAACATGGTTATTTGAGAAATTGATCATTTACTCCAAGCTTGAGCAAATAGTGAATAATGACATTAATAAGAATCTTATCCCTTTGATATTCATATTAATAAAAATAGTATTATATCTTATTTTAATTGATGTTGCCATAAGAATAGTGAATGTTCCTGCGCTGGAAATGGTATCAAGCTACCTTATTATTCCTGTTATCAGCATTGTATTCTTGATGATATTAATAACAGTTTTTAATCCCCTTATGGATTTTAGCTCTGGATTTTACCTGAAGAATATATGGCCATTAGATACAGGAGGCAGGATTAAGCTTAACAATGAGATTTATACTATAAAGAATATATTTTGGCTTTATATCCAGCTTGAAAGCAAGAATGGGAATTTATTAGTGCTTCCTAACAGGAAAATTGTGGCACAGGGTATTGAATTGATAAAACCAGCTCAAGATTTGTTGACATTGGAAGAGTTAAAGAAAAAATATGTTGCTCAAATGCCAAGCATGTGTGGCCCTGCATCTGCACAGATGGCCTTGTCAATATTTAATATTCAATCTGACCAAAAAGAGATTGCAAATCTCTCAGGGTCAGTAATAAGGAAATCATCTGGCCAGGTGGCAGGAACTCATCCAAAAAAGATTATTGAAGCTGTTGAAAAGCTCACAAATAATAAGGTAAAAGGAAGTTGGATTGATTATGACAAAATATATAATCTTGGGTTGGAGACAGCTAAATGGTTGGAAGAAGGCGCACTTCTCATAGTGGATTATAAAAAGAAATACCTTTTCCCTTCTGCAATATCTGCCCATTATTCGCTTGTAGTTGGAATTAATCAAGATGAACTCCTGATAATCGATCCAAGCTCTAAGAAAGGAGGTGTGTATTTTGTTGATTATCGGGATATTGAGATAGGCATGAATACATATTCTGAACTTATTATGGGGAAAAGAGGTTATATTGTGCTGGCTCCTGAAGCCACTCTTGCTTATGAAAGGATAAATGAAGGGCTCATTTACCACCATATTTCTATGTATACCCAGATATCAAAGAACCTTTCCCAAAAGCTGAACAAGCTTACAAGCACTCCTGCATTGATTGATATGCTTCCGCAATTTGTAAAGAAACACCTCAAATCATATGAAAATGAGCAGGTCTCAAGATTATGGAAACCATGATCTTACTGGATTTAGCCTGTCTTTTTTAATTGATCTAATAACTGACCATCAAAAACACAAGAAACACAATTAGAAAAACAACACCTATTAATTCTAACAACCCTCCTGTCTTACATATCCCTTTTATCCTTATGTTGCACACAGGCCTGAAAAGGATTATCCCTTCTTTTGTCATGGAATCAAGAAGGATATGCCCTAAAAAGCCTATAAAGAAACCCAAAGCAGCAGATGTATTGACAATATAAAAGATAGCAGATATCACCAGCCCAAATATGATTGAGTGGACAATTCCCCTATGCCCAAGGAAAAAATTGATTATTTTTGAAAAAATGCCGAACTCTTTCCCAACCTTTGATCTTGGCTGGTCTAGATCAGAGATGACGCCTCCAATCACGACCATGAAAAAGAATATCATCTCGTTTATTGTTCCTGTAAGATTCAATATATTAACCCTTAACAATAATAATCCTATCATCAAAGAAAACAGCAGATGTGTTATAAACATCATTTTATTTAGGGTGTTTACCTCATTGATTGGGTTGATTTGAACTTTGTGCAATACTTTCCTTGTTTAACTTCTCTGCAGTCTTGTTCAGCTCTTCAATCTCTTTGTTAGGGTCAGGTTCAAGGTTTATGTCATTTGCAATAAACTCTAGCCTGTCAAACATCTCATTTTTCTGCACTCTTCCAATTATTTTCACAATCTTTCCCATCAACTCATTTTTTACATCATTGAATGATTCAATATCATCCTTGTACCTTATCATTTCTTGTTTCTGTTTTTTAGTCAATTTCTCTGCTTGATTTGAGAAAAATGTTGCCCTCATGTTGTCAGTTCCATCATCAATAAATGTATTGATCACATAGGAAAACTCTGGTTTTATATTTCCATGGACAAGGCATTCATATTTGTCTTCTCTTAGCCTTGCCCTTTTATTGCACACAGGGCATACCTCATAGAACTTTGGCTCAAATACCTGCACTATTGTCGCCAGTAACTCAACCTTTTCATCATTTGAGGTTAATTCTTTTATGTGCTTTCTTACATTAAGATTACTGGCGTCTGGGATATCGACACCGTTAGGATTCACTGATAAGGCAGATTTGTCATTTAAGTGAACTTCTTTTCTTCCTTGATTTTCTCTTACATATCCTCCGCTTATCTTGACAATTGTGTTTGGGCTTATCTGCCTCAGATTATCGCATTGGTCTCCCCAGCAGACTATCCTGATTGATCCAGATTGGTCTGAAAGGACAAATGATCCTACCCTGCCTGATCTTTCTCCTGTATTGAACTCTCTGACATCAAAGACTTGCGTCACTCTTCCGATTGTCTCTACACTTCTCATTCCTGATAATATATTCTTTATTTCCAGTTTTCCTGATATATTCTCAAACAGCTTTACTCCTAGCTCATTGGCTATAATATGTGCTGCTCCTTCTTTTGAGATTAATCCAGATAACTGTTTGAGTTTTGCATCTATCTTTGCATCTATCTCTTGTTCAGAGATTCCAGCAGTTTCTTTGATTTTGCTGATAATGTTCTCATATGGTATTTTTATCATCAAGAATTTCTGATAGGAATTGATTTATATATATTTGGGTTTTCTAGTATAATGGATTTTTACGCTTCTGATTCGCACCCGCCTAATTCCTCGCATTTTTCCATGACTGATTTTACAAATAAATCATCTTTTACATCTTCTGTTGGGCATATCTCATTGCCATGATGATATCTGTAAACAGCTCCTTCAATACTCCCGCACTCTTCCAGATAGTTCTCAATAATTCTTGCTCCGCACTCAATATTCTTATCGACCTCTATCATGGAATCTGCATCAGTGATAATATCATCACACCTGTCTAGAGCAATATCATATTCTAGATTCATTAATCCATATCTGCATGCTATCTTATGCTTTAAGTCTCCATTCACATCAATCAGGTTATTGCATCCATATTTTATGCAATCCAATGAATTTACTTTTGATTTCCATTGAATCTCTTTGGAATCATCTGCGTTTATCTGATTAATATTCCTGTTGGTTTCTTTGTCCATCACTGCCTTGATGAGATTTGGATTGATCTTCTTGTCTTTTGAAGATATCTCAACTATGCTGTCAATCACTTCCTGTAGGCCTTCTGGGGAGATAAAAGGTTTTTTCAAGATTGGAACATCATTGCTCATTATATAGAATGCAAATTTTATCTTTATTTTATCCTTTTCAAACAATAATTTTTCTGAATCATATTCGACAATAAAGGTTCTGTTCCCTTTATACAATGCATTTATCCGATTCAAATCTAGCTCTTCATTGACACAAACCTTCAGCTCATCCTCATCATCAATTGTATGGCATTTATTGACAACACTTTTTACAGTGTCTATTAATGATTCATATTCATCAATATAATAATCAACCTGAGTGAAAAATGATGGTTTTATCGAGTATATATAGCCCATTTTTTCATAGTCCAGATTCCTGTCAGCAAATCCATACACATTTAGCTTTTCCCCTTCCGGAACTGACAGCAACTCATAGTTATTGCCTGGGATTGTGACTAAATTCTTATCTTCTTCTTTCTCAAGAGTGCTGTTATAAATGTTTACATATCCGCTTAGATAATTTTTTATATGGGAATTATATGACTTTTCATATTCTGGAAAACACTCATTCTTTTCTTTTCCTTTCTCAATCCAATAATAGACTCCTGGCTCAATCTCACCGCATTTTGCCTCAAAAAATCCTCCATTTCTCGCTAATTCATATGCAGCCTGAATTGCTGAATACTCTCCGGCTTTGTCAACATAGACAAGGGAGTTTTCCGGCTTTTGTACCACCCCTAATAGTCCAAACTGCAGCTCGCCTAGTTTCCTGTTGTCAGAAATAGCCTTATGCTTTGCATTGAATGCATTGAATGCAATCAGCATGACCACTAAAAAGATGAAAGGTATTGCTACTGTCAAGAAAATTGATCCCTTTTTTCTTTTTGATCTCATCCTCTTACTCCAAAACTTTTAGCAATCAATATCCATAACTTGCGCCATATGCAGTGTATTCTTCTCCTTCTGCCATCATAACTTTGACCAGTATGATCTTTGGATCCCCGTCATATGTTGGCAATAAAAAATCCTCTTCAATCTGTTTGTCAGTTCTAATCCAATTTTCCCTTTTGAACTTTTTTATTGTTTTGAAATCCTCTTCAGGGCTTATTATTGTCATGCTCCAGTCAAAATCATGCCTATTGAAGAATTTCCTTGTTTTCTCTTCAAGAATCTCATAGTCATCATTTGCAACTGAATATGCAATCAGGTCTGATACCATCACATTCTCTTCATCGCTATCCCCATTAATGTCAAACTTGATTGGGGTCATCAAAAATGTGTTGGCAATAAAATGTACCTGTGGCCTTAATGACTCTGATGACTCAATTCTTTGCTCAAATGTGTCATTTGAGCAGCTTCTCATCCCTAGCATCAGGATGAATGCTAAGGCTATGAACACAAATGCAAGAAAGCTGAAGATGAATGCTGGAACATCTCCAAGCCCTTTCTTCCCTTTTATTCTTGCCATTTTTGTTTTTTTATCCAATTTGTTTCATTTTTTTAATATATTAAAAAGCCCATTCAAGAGTTGGGCATAACAACTTCAATCTTTAATGTGCCTTGTTTTTGATATTCAAATCTTGAATCGACAATTATGACTGGAAATGATTTGGTCGACATTGTTGCGCCACCAGGTCCTGGTAATTTTGTCAATGCCAATGGATAATACCTGTCAAACCATTCTTTATTAAAATAAATGATGTCTTCCTTGCCGTCTTCAAGATTTTTCAATGCCAGTTTTGCTGTCAATATCTCATTATTTGCATAACTCAACATCTTGTCAAGCGTATCTTCATTGAATTTTTCCATGTCAACAAATCCTGGATAATTCCTTTGGATCATCTCATTTTTATAAGTAAATCCGTTAGGGGAGTACAAGAACCTGTAGGCCATTACATCTGTCTCAACATCTTTTATGTCTATTCTTGTGACTACCATAAAAGATATCATTCCTATTATTGTCATCACTACCAATAGCACGAAAAAGGTCCACATCACTGCGAATGGCGCTTGAAATCCAAACCATGCTTTTTTTGATTTTATTTTCATTTTAATGCTATTTTCAATTTTATTGTGGATTCAGGATTTTTTCATGTTTATCTTCAGTCTAAATAACCACCTGTCAGAGGCTGGATGGAAATGCTCAGAAAAGCTTTGATTTTCTGGCACACTTAGAAATGCTAAATGCATCTCTTGTGCCCAAAAAACACAAGGTGTTTTTTAGGGTGTTAAAAATCTGAAAGATTTTTATACAATTCTAACATTTTGAGCATTTTTCTGATTCCAATATTGGGAATGGCTTTCGGCCACCTGTTAAAAACTGGTGGAAAAT
>JAZDHV010000022.1:0-26959 GCA_043805595.1 Candidatus Woesearchaeota archaeon | reverse complement strand
ATAACAAAAACCGAACTATTCCCCTGCCTAAAGGCAGGGGTATTTATCGTTCGGTTTTTGGGACACTGAGAAATTTGCTAAGCAAATTTCTGGTGTGCAAAAAATGATTTGCATTTTTAAGCATTGAAAACCCTCAAAAATGCTTCGCATTTTTTGGGCACCAAAAACCAATGGTTTTTGAGTGTTCCGACCTAAAGGTCGGGGTATTAGACCCAATAGAAAATTCCGACAAGAGAGTCGGAATTTTCAATAAAACAATAAAAAAACAATAAATAAAAACGCCCGTGCGAGGAGTTGAACCCCGGCCTCAACCTTATTGCCTTACCAATTAAAGACCGCAAGGTTGCGTTCTTTTCAGCCTGTAATTCAATCAGCAGGTATCCATTATACTACACGGGCTTAATAAGATGAAAAAAGTCTAAATTAAAGCCTAAATTAAAGCCTAAATTATAGCTCTAAATTTTTTAGTCTGTCTGTGAACTTGTCTTTATTTTGGATTACTCTATATTTTATCTTGTTCTTTTTTGTTATCAATTTCTTTTTGATATTATCTTTTCTTCTTTTGACATTATATGTGAAATTATTTTTCCTTTCAATTACATTTTCCTTGATATTATCTCTCTTTTCCTTGATCTTATCCTTGATCTTGTCATACTTGTCCTTGTGCCTGTCTATCTTGTTTCCTTTGATGAATTTCAATTGTTTCTTGAAATAAAAATATGGGGTAGGGCTGTTAGTGCTTTTGAACCTTAGAGGCAATGAAGCAAACCTGCTCATAAGAGGAGATTGGGTTCCGACAACAAAGTTCTTTTTTTTCAAAAGATTTCCAAGAAATCCTTCTTCATTAAAGACATCTCGGGAATAGCTGACTACACTTCCAAGTTCATGCCTTATATGGGCATCTGACCCTCCAGTAAAGCATTTGTCAGTTTTCATGGCGAAATTTATTGCCCTTTTATTCATTGGCATTGTTGAGCTTCCGCATATGACTTCAATTGCCTCAATCTTCCTTAAAACTTTTTCGCTTAGATTATTAAGATTATGTTTCATCAGTCCAGTCCATGATATTGCAAAAGGATGTGCTGCAGATATCATGCAATTATAATATTTTGAGTCTTCAATCAAGCCTTCAGCACCTTTTGAGAGAAAAGTGTAAGGCCTATTTTCATTTCTGGACTTCAAGATATACTTGTTAAAATATTCCTCAAGCTCTTTCAGACTATAGAAATAAACCAGAAGGTGCACGCCTTCAGCTGTTGTCATCTCCATCCCTGGAATCACAGGAACACCATAATTATTCTTATAAGCTTTTACAGCACCTCTTATATCATTATGGTCTGTGATGCTGATCCCAATGCCTTTCTTTCTTGCAGCTGCCAGGACTTGCTCAACAGTCCTATGGCCGTCTGAATAGCTTGTATGCACATGCATATCATAGACAGTATAATTCCTTGTCCTTAAAAAAAACAAGTCTGGTCTTTTGAATGATACTCTTGCTTCTTTAATCATACATAATAGCTAATAGGGATAATATATAAATATTGTCAAAGAATAACAGATAGTATCAGATTCTGATGTATTCTGAAGAATTTCTACAGACCCGTATTTAAAGAATCAGTTTCCTAATTGCTCTATGTCATGAGGAAACATTTTTCTTAAAGTTTCAACAGACGCTTTTTCAAGCACAGCTCTTTCTCTAAATGTTTCAAGATCAATTGCTCCTGCATTGGAAATATTCTGTCTTAAATAAAGTGCATCATTCTCAACATTTGGCCTCAATCTTCCTGCATATGCTTTATGCCCATATACACCCTCTTCAGTCACACTTCCTAAATCTGCATGCCCATATCTTTCAAGGACCATTCTTACCTGATCTTTGTCAACAGTATCAGTGTCATTATGGCCTATATCATCAAATATTCTCATTCCAAACTGCCCCACAATCCTTGCAAGGGCATGGCCTTCCCCCCAATATTCAGAAAATCTCATCTCCCCTTCATTAGTTGTTACTGTCTTTCCATCTCCAGCAAACTTTCTTCCTGCAGACTCATAGAATCTTACATGATATCCGCCTTGCATAATAAGGTCTGCAAAACATAGTGAAACAGACATTTCATTGATATGTTCAATACCTCCGTCAAGAACCAATTGCACATATCTGTGTGAACTGTCATTTTGATAAAAATCATCCCTTGCATTGGATAGGTCCATTGCAACTGTCATCTGTCCTCTGCCCATTCCCCTTAAGCTTCCTGTCTTGCATGCTCCGCCAGGGCCCATCCCCCCCATGATATAGTCTGCACCCTCGCTAGCAAACTTATGGAAAAACTCGCCGCTGACAAGATTTCCCACTCCAAAAGGCTTCTCAGGACATATCTTTTTTGCGCGTTTAAGGACTTCAAATGCATCATCATAGCAGATATTAGATGAGTCAGTCATCAAAGTATCAACTTTATCCATCCAGAATCTTACTTCATCTTCCCAATTTGCCCCAGTTGTAACTGCCATCCCTATAAAATTAGTGTCAAACTTCTGCTTGAATGCTATCTCTAAAAGGACTTGCTCATCTTCATCATTCACAATTGGGATAAATCTGGCACCATCGCTAAATAATCCTCTAACATTTGAATCAGATTTATTGTCACCAGTCAAATAAGGAATTCCTTCAGGATGATCATCTGATTTGAGAGGTTTCATCACATCACTTATCATGGCGTTTGGATGAGGCCTTGAGCCTCCATTTTGCTCATGGACATAAAAACCTTTTACATGCCTGAAATCATCAACTATAGGAATTACAGAATATCCTGTTCTTTTTGCCAGTCCAATGACATCATAAGCTCTGCTGTCTATGCTAGCTGTTACTGGCTTTTTAATGTATTCAACTTCTCCTTTCTTTAATCTAGCATCATTATTTGCCTTAACAATTTCTTCTTTTTCATCTCTTGGAAGCGCTCTAGGTACACAAGTCAGGATTCCGCACCTTCCTGCTGCAACAGCCATCTTAGGCCCGACAACAGACTGCATCCTTGCTGTCATCATAGGGTATTGGAGAGTGATATGATCTCCTAATTTTGCTTCAAGGCTTACTTCATCAGCCTTGCATCTGATCCTTCCAGGCTGTAATAAGAAAGCTCTGATATCTTCTGATCTTTCTTCACTTATAATTACCATTTCCCCCCCAGATTCTTAGCTAAGCATTTATTTTTACTTATCACTATATTTATCACTAAATTATCTTTTTTAGAAACAATATTTCCAGTATCAACCATATATCAGAAAATGCAATATCATTTAAAAACATTTCTCTTTTTTATAATCTATTGGGAGTTTTTAGTAATCTTTCAATGTTGAGCTGGCCTTTTCCTTGTCAACAACCGGAATATTTTCACCAACCTGCTTTTTCACATCCCTTGCAATCTTTTTGCCAAGAATCAGCTCTAATTTTTTTATATCAGCAGTCCTGACACTTTTGATATCAATAATCTTATTATTAAACAACTTTCTTGCCCTTACTCTTCCTATATTTTTTAGCCTTAGCAGGGGAAGCAATTCCTCTTTTACTCCATATCTTAGCCTTAATCTCACTTTCATGATATCTTTGATCAATTTCTGGAACTGCATGATTCTCGCCAATTCTTCTGTTGTATATAAAAGCCAATTGGCAATATCCAGTTTTGTCCTTGTCTCTCCTGGCCTGACATTGTATGTCTCAAGTATAATCTCTTCTGATTTTTCATCAGCCCAATCATTGAAGAACAATGCTGTTTTAATTGATTTTAGATAATCATCATATTCTGGATCATACATTGAGGGCTCTTCATCCAATATCTGGTCTTGATAAAATACCAGTTTTTCCTCAATATCCTCAATTTCAGATGATTTTACATTCAACAATGGCCTCATCTCCAACGTATGTGAAATCAACTGCATAAAAGAGAATGGCTTTACATTTCTGCCTGTATGCTTTCTTAATGATTCCATCATGTAATGTGCTGTATATGGGTCAATATATAGCTCTGACACCCTTTTTCCCAATGTTGTTGCTGAATAGCTCTCTTTATCAAGCTCATCTGCGTCAACAAAATCCTTGTCAGCAGAATTTTTCATGATAAATTCCCATTCTTCAAGCAGATCAAGCATTTTATTAATGATCAGTTCTATCCTTTCCATATCCTGGAACTGATATGCCCAGAATGTCTTCTCAAAAAAGTCCATTATCTGCTCTTTAGACTCTACAAATCTTGATGCAACCAATGAAAGAAGATAAGTTCTAAGGACTGGCTCAACTGCGAGCTTTGAATAGATCTCTTCAGGTTCTCCATAAATATATTTTTCAGTCACTTTCTCTGCATCTGGTTCAGAATTAGCAACTATGATTGATTCTCCAAACTTGTCATACTTTGGCCTTCCTGCCCTTCCTGCCATCTGCAGGTATTCAAGCACAGGAATGTAGCTTAATCCCCTGTACCCATATCTTTTCACATCCCTTATGATTGTCCTGAATGCAGGAAGGTCAAGGCCGGCAGCCAAAGTTGGAGTGCAGCAGATGACTCTGACAATGCCTTTTTTGAAGTTCTCTTCAATTATTTCCTTTTGTTTGCTTGTCAAGCCTGCATGATGGAATGCAATCCCTTTTTCAAGGCAATATGATAATCTTTTGCATTGATGTGTTGGTGATGCCAGTGCTGCAAGGGCTCTGTCAGCTATCTCCCTGTGCTCAACATTCACTCCCCTGATGTTCTTGGCAATCTCTTCTGCTGTCTTTTCAGCAGACCTCTTTGTGTTCACAAATACCAATGCCTGCTTTTTCCTGTTTATTGTGTCAAAAGCTAGATTGATTACAGCAGCCTCATAGATTATCTTCACTTTTTCCACTTCTGGCATAGATGAAGGTAAGAAATAATTGAATATAAGGCTTTTGGTTTCTTGCCAAAAAAAATAGATTTTACAAACAAAAATGTTTTTAAATAGGTATTTATTCTCATAGAAGATGGGAGAGGTTTTAGCAGTAACAAGGTTTGAAAAAGATCTAGTACAAGAAGAACTAGAACTCCTTTATTCTACAGATGATCCTTTTGATGAAGAAGTTCTAACTCTAGCTCATTTAATACAAGATAAATCATGGGAAAGACAACAACAATTAAGTCATAAAGAACACTGGATTGATGAAGAGTCTTTAGGCCAGCTTAAAAGAAGAAACTGGCGTGCTTATGAAAGAAGGCAAAGGCTGGAACAAGACAAAGCTGAAAGGAGAGCAGGTGTACAAAGAAAAGCAAAGCCCAAATCTGAGGATTCTCATCCTTTTAATGACAGGCAAGTTAGTTCCAAGAGAAATGCTAGAGTAAAGGCAAGAATGCTTAGAGGCGGCCACCAGCTTTTCATGGATGACCTTGTCTGTGTCGAAGATGCTGTTTATTATATGGATGATGTTCCAGCCACAATTGATTTTAAATGTGAAACAGCCATGCAAGAATTATACCTTAACCCTAACAAGTGGTTTGTTGCAATTGTCCCTTGGAGGACTAAAAAGGACCAAAAGCCTCATGCCTCTAAAAAGTATCAAAGAACAAGTAACCCAGATAGAAAAAGTAGGCAGGGATGGAAAATCTATGCTACCTCACCCAACAGAAAAAAGCCATACAGGGCAAGAAGCAGAGGTCAATCAGGTTCTCCTTCCTTAAAGCCTGATTATAAAAACCATCCTAGGAGAATTAGAAGAATTGTTGATGTTGACTCTGTTTTTAAGGCATGTGATTATATTGGCCAGAGAAGGGCTAAAGCTCAGTTTTTTTCTCATAGAAACCCTGAGATTAATGAGGCTGTTCAATTGATGCTAAGATATGTCCAGTCAAGAGTTGACAAAAGCCGCCATTATGATCCAAATGAGATTGTCAACATGAAAAATGAAACTGTAAATGGAAGGCTTGAGAGATGGGAAGATGAGCATGGAAAAAGAATAATTAATGTCCATGATCTTTTAAGAGGAAGATTTAGGCAATATCAAAGACAGAGCAAATACACTTTTGCCTTTATTCCTTTAGGAACCAGGATTAGAGTCAGTGGAAATTATGATCCTGCTTCAGGAAGATATGTGACTTGCCCTCAGGAATTCTTAAAGGCTGTCAGGGGAACTCTTAAAGGAGAAATTACTAGCATTACGCATTTTAATATTCTTGATCCAGTTACAGCAATGACGCTTGAATGGTGTATTGAACAGGCTAAATTCGATGGTCATCCTAAGCCCAAAGATGTTAAACGGTATAATCATAAAAGCTTACTATACGATTTGGCTGAAAATAGATTACTTGATGATGCAGGAAAGCCTTTGAGATATGCATTTATTTTTTCTAGAAAAAAATGATGGCCCTGTGGAGATTTGAACTCCAGACCTCACGATTTCCCTGATAGAAATCATATCAGTCGTGCGCTCCATTGCCTAAAACTTCCAAAGTTTTTCAGTCAGGTCGTGGGACTCCGAGCAAAGCGAGGATGTCCTACTAAGCCACCTTTGATCAAACTTTGGTAAATTTTGCCAGGCTAAGCTACAGGGCCAGACGCCCTCGAGCAGACTCGAATTCAGCAACATTCTTCATGTTTCTGCTGACCTTGTGGTTTCTTCCTTCTCATAAGAGAAAGATAACAGCCACACGCTCTACCTACTAAGCTATGAGGGCATTTCCTACTCTATAAGAAATTGACAGTTAATTTAAATAACTTTCTATCGTATTTTAAGAATGTCAAAGTCGGCAGGGACCACCAGTAAATAGACTGGCGGCATATTCGCTTCGCTCACCCTGCCGGATTTGAGCATGCTCAGAAATATACCAAATTCCAAAAATGGATTGCGGACTATTGTCCACTGGTCATGCAGGCCAGTGGTATATTTCTGACATATCAAACCCTCAATTCAAGCCTTTCATTCATATTGACTGCATCAATTATCAGCTTTCCTAATTTGTTCTTTTTATTGATCTTGAAGTTTGAATTTTGGCTTACCTTGACTGTCAGGAGGAAATCATCATTTATGTAAACATGGATGTCCCTGTTTTTATATGCGTGATCGACAAAAAATACTATCCCATGCTTTGTTATCTGGGTGTTGAATGCCACTGTTTCATTATGCTCCTCTTTTTTGCCTCTTTCATCCATCTCCTGCACATCTATGCTGATTCCAAGCCTTTTTTCAATGAGTGAGATGTTCTCTCCTTTTCTTCCGATGATCTTTGCAATCCTGTTTTCTGGAACCTTGACAACCGCCTTGTTGTCAGACAGCACGTCAACACTGACATCATCTGAGTATTTCCTGAACTCATTCTCAATTGTCTTGGCTGCCAACTTATGTGAGGCGCTCTTCTCTCCTCCGCCTAAGACAGGTATCACAACAGTCTCTTCTCCATAGCTGTAAAGCTCATACTCTAATTTTTTAGTCTCAAAATCATTCACAACAACTACTGGCCTTGCCAGGTCTGCCTCAGTCATCCCAGAAGGCACTTTCACAGTCATGTTCAATGACAAAACTTTAAAGACCTGGCCATTTTTGATGAATATGACAGTGTCAATGACCTGTGGTATTACACCCAGCTCAATTCTTCCGACAAACCTCTGGATCGCATCGATTGGATTTGTTGCATGGACAACTCCTGCCAAACCTATGCCTGCAAGCCGAAGGTCAGCAAACAGCTGAAAATCTGAAGTATTTCTCATCTCGTCAAATATTGTGTTGTCTGGCCTTGATAAGAGCAATACATCATGCACTTCCTGCGCATCTCCATGGGATATTGCATATTGGGTGACATTATCCTTTAATACAAGGTCTCTAGGTGCTTCAATTGTCTTGACAATCCTGTCTTGTGATGCATAATATTCTGCTAATGCCTGTGCAAAAGTGCTCTTTCCCATTCCCGGTGAGCCTGCTATCAGAATTCCTTCTGCCTGTTTTGATACTCTTTCCATTAATTTCTCACTCAGCTTATAATCTTCAAGACTTAATATTTTCACAGGCCTTACAGCAGTGATCTCCCATCCGTCAGAAAATGGCGGTTTTGTTATCACAATCCTGTACCTTCCTAATTGTACAATTGTCGACCCTGGCCTCTCTATCTCGATAAAACCATCTTTTCTTATTCCTGCTTCCTCTATTATCTCTGTTGAGATCTCCTGGATATAATCCCTTGTGAGAAGCTTGCTGCTTAATTTGACAAATTTCCAATCGCCTGGAATTCCTTTCTTGGCATATGGATAGACATTTTCCCTTAGATGGACTGACATTGCAGTAGAGTCAAAATAAGAATCAAGGATTATTTTCTTCTTTATCTGTTCCATGCGTATGAATATGTGTTTGATCCCTTTTGTCTCTGCAACCCTTGCCTGGATCTTGTCTGCACTGAACAGTGTTCCATCTTCATCAAATGCAAGGTCCCTGATCAATGAATCAATCTCACCTAGGCTTGCATATCTGATTTCTGCTGCAGTTGGCCTCTTTCCGCTGAATTGGATCTCAAAATTATATTTTGATGATATCTCTCTCAGTTTTTTCAGTTCATCCAGTCCAAGATAGCCTATTGCCCTGTTTTGGTTTGCTTGATGCTCTAATTCTGACAGAACAGCCTCATGTATAAGTATTATTTTTGGCTTGATCTCACCATCTTCAATTTTCTTGGAAACAAGCCCTTCAATAAGGACAGAAGTGTCAGGGACTAATTTTTCTATCTCATTAATATTATTATCTTTTTTAAGCCCATTATCCCCTTCTTTTTTAGTCATAGAAAAAACAAAATATCCGGGGTATATAAAGTTTTAGGTTGAATAAGCAGGATTAAAACATGGAGAAGGCCTGTACAATGACCTCTCGGTTAATTGTGCAGTTCCACTCCCCACTTGGCTGTGTAAATCTTTTCCTTTTAAATTGTTTATTAAGAACAAATCTAAGTGTCAAAAGAATCATTTTTCAAATATACTTAAAGCAAATATACTTAAAGAAATGTTATTAATCATTGAATATGCTTTCAAACCACTTTGCAAAATCATTTAACATAATAGCTATTCTCTGCGGAAATGTTATATTTGATAACCTTACGGTAAAATCTTCTCTCTCTTCATATCTTTTTCCATTATCGTCGAAAAATTCTAAGTAGATTGTAAAATCATTTTCTCCATAGCTCAGGTCCCTGCCAAACAATGTCAGGACAAACTTCTCATCATTTTCCAGCTCTTGCATTCCCCATTCATTTTCTCCATGCTTTTGCTTGAGCAGGATCTTTATCTGTTTTGGTGCAGAATAAGACTCTTTTTTCAGCATGAAAGATATATTAAATATTTCCTTATACCCTATCTCCTCTGGAAAATGCATCTCATCAACAACTATTTTTGGTTCATCCAGAATGTCAAGCGCAAATTCAAAAGATTTTGACACTTTTTGGTTTGATGCTGTCACTATTATGTCTATTTTTCCAATCTCATCTGTTTCTATTAGAAAATCAGTCTTTTTTTCCTGAGATATTCCAATATCAAAGTTTCTGCACTTATCTTCATTTATGCAGATGTTAAGATCCTCTATAAGAGTGTTGCCCCTGTTCTTCATTATGCAGGTCAGTATTGGCTCTTCATAGATATAGTAGGCACTTTTTTCACTCTCACATATCAGATCTATCTTTCTTGAGTAGGTTTTCTCCTCTTCTTCCTGCCTTTGCCCAATGATAGAATCTATCAGCTCCTCTTTATAGATTGGGTCTCCTTTTTTTGATGTAAATCTTATCTCATCAGTTTCATTCCTGACAGAATAGATAAAGACAGGGATTGTATATACATATTTATCATTTAAATTCTCATCAAGCTTTATTTTCCACATTAATTTTTTGATTTCATTTGGTTTTAGGACAATATGTTTTCTTAATTTGTCAAATACTGCCAGGTCATCGACCTGTGCTATTGATATGTCTGTTGAATAATAGTGGTCATTCAGGTTCTCAATCTCTACATTGATTAGATTATATGATCCAAAGCCAACCTCATCTTTGTAAATATCTGATTTAATCGCAATATTGTCTTCAACCTCCCCGTATTTGTCAATTGCCTCAATCTTGATATCAAGCTTGTTTGTCTCAATATCAACATCCCTTGATTTCCATTCATAATCTGTTGAAGGCTCGTCAGAATCTATGCTTTCCTTCAATATCAGATGTGATGGGTCAATTGATCCAAACTGATTATATGTGATATCATAAGCGACCCATCCCTGATCAGGAAAATACACTTCTGCCCATGCATGAGGCCCCCAATTGTCCATATTGTTGTAGTTTGTATATGCCATGCCGCTCATATATCTTGCAGGGATGCCCACACTTCTTGACAATGCGATAAATAATGATGTCAGCTCATCGCATACTCCTCTCTTGTTCTCTAATACCCATGATGCTGGCTGAGAAGCCTTGGCTGTCAGTGTGTCAAGAGAATATTCAATATTATCTTCAACCCAATAGGCAATCTTGTCAACAACTATATAAAGATCATCCTCTCCTGACGCAAGGCTAGAAGCTAGCTTCTCTATCTCAGTATTGCCTGAGTCAATATTATCACTTGGTGACGCATATATTTCATATTCCTCATCAAGATTTTGTATTGGAAAAGGGATTTTTTCATTAATATTTACAAAATCATTCTCAACCTTGACTTTTGACTCAACTATGAAATTATGAGTCCCTATCCCTGGTTTTCTCCAGTTAAACCTTGCTATGCTGTCTTCAATCTCTGCTTCAGGCGTGAAGATAAGAGACAATGGCTCCTGGAATTGTGTTTCTTTTGGATAAAATGAGAGGTCAATATTGACATACTCTATTGAAGGATCATCAGATAATGGCACTATCTCAAAATCAGAGCCGATCTCAACATCCATGACAACAGTCTTGTATTTGTTAAAGTCATTTGCATAAGTGACCATGCTATTGGTTATTACTGCTAAAATCAGAAATAATAAGAACAGAAATATTTTCTTTTTCATAATATATATTTCTCTATATGTATATATAAGATTTTCTATATGGATTGCCAGTATGCCAAATTTAAGTTTATTACGATGAATACCGTATTTAATCTAAAATTCACCAATATTATAATTATATTAATGACAATGATTATCTTTATAAATTATAAGAGAATTTCATTGATCCATGAGAATCCATGATTTTAATGAATCACCAGTCATTGAGGATGGTTTAGTCAGGATTATCAAGGGTTTTGAGCCTGCTGGTGTATTAGAATGCCAAAAAGCAGAAGTTCCGACATACTTGTACTCATCTTCTTCTGGCTGTGTCCATACTCATGACCAAAACCTGATCACGCCAAATGACTGTGTAATTATGGTCCAACCAGGAGCATGTTTCAGTTTTGACTCTACTAGGGAAGGCAGAGCCTATGTTTTTCAGATAATTGGTGATACTAGATATCAGCCAGATGCAGTATCTGATGCTGTTGATATTGACAGGAGTGAGATGAATCATAACATTTATGAGTCAAGGGATGGCAGCATCACAATTTATCCTGACCAGTCAAGATGCATTTCTGGAAGATCAAAAAAGTCTGGTTGGTTTACTCATGCCAAGAAAGGGGCTGCACTTGCTATTGGAGAGGTTTACTGGAAAAATATCCCAAAGAGGGAGCAGTTTCATTATCATAATAGGGTAAGTGAGTTCTGGATCCCTATGCTCGGTGCATGCCTGATGCAGGTTGGTGATGAGCAGGTCTGGGTTGAACAAAATCAGGTCTTGGTCATTGACCCTGAATGTTTATCAGGGAGTCAAAAATATCATGCCATTGTGGACATCAGGCCTGATCAAATCCTTGGAGTTTATAGTCATCTTTCCTTAAACTGGCCTTCTATGCCTGGAGATCCTGCTGAGAGGATTGTAAAATCAGATTAGAATTAGATTAATCTATTTCTATTTATTGAGCCAGATCTTGAATCTCTCTCTAACCAGCT
The DNA here is from genome assembly GCA_043805595.1 of Candidatus Woesearchaeota archaeon. Taxonomy (GTDB): domain Archaea; phylum Nanobdellota; class Nanobdellia; order Woesearchaeales; family JAGVYU01; genus JAZDHV01. Next base: position 14,982 of record JAZDHV010000022.1, on the reverse strand, counting down.
CAAAAAGGATTCTCATTCCATCCCTGAATGGCCTTATCCTTGTCTCTTCTTTTTGCAGTTTGGTCTGGACAAACCTTACAGGTATCTCTTTTATCTTGTTTCCATTCAGTCTTGAATAGATCATTATCTGTGTCTGCAGGAATGCATTTTCAGAATTAAGTTTGTTTATGAACTTGTTGATGTTTGGCCTCCTGAATAAGGCAGTTCCCTGCGTATCTTTTATTTTCAGCCCAAACAATAAGTTCACGATTACATTCAATATCCTCGAATAAACTCTTCTTATGAAAGATCTTTCGATGATTGATTTTGGATGGCCTTTTGAGTCTATCACAACATCAGCATCTTCAATTGCCTTGATCGAATCCTCAATTACTCCCAATCCAAATGGTATGTCAATATCCTGTTTTTTCATATATTCATATTTAGCATTCAGTATCCCTTGTTTTATTCCAAGGCCTATCCCCCTTTTATCAGCATGAAAAGCCCTGATCTGCTTGTATTTTCTGGCAAGTTCTTTTGCTATCTCATATGTCTTGTCTGTGCTTCCATTATCGCATAATAAGATCTCATACTTGTCAATTAGCTTTGAATTCTTGAGATAATCCAATAATTTGAGAGAATTCTTTTCAATGATCTTTTCTTCATTATTGACTGGAATTATTATTGATAGATTTATTTTTTCCATCTTTTATGATAATAATTGACAATTAAGTATATAAGTATTACCAATCCGACAATACCTAGCATGCCACCAAAAATATCTGAGAAGGTTTTTCTATATTTTAATTCAACATTTTTTTCATTTGGGAAAATTAGCATCAGGTTTGGAGACACAAGATATACTTCATCTGCGCCCTTTACTTTCCAGTTTGGATAATATGAATATTTGATTAATAATGGCTTGTTCAGGCAGCCTGTCCTGATAGAAATGTCCTCTTTTTCATTTATCTCATAATCAATATCACAGCCATCCACTTCTTTGGCAAATTCATATAATGGCTCAATATCATCAACACTATTTTCATCTGTGTCAATAAATATCTGGCTAAACCTTTCCTTGTCTTTATCTTCCAGTCTTGCCTTGAAGACCAGGAACACATCCTTGTCCTGAATATCAAACCATTTAAAGCTGAACTTTTTCCAGTCATCTGTTATGACTAGAATAGGTTCATTCTCAAGAACCTCAACATACTCTGAATCTTCATTTATGCTGTATATGTTAAAATTATTCTTTGTAAAAACCTTTTCCATCTCAAGACCAGAATCATTCTTGATCATGCCATTTATTTTCTTAGTTGATGCAACATACCTTTTCACATTATATAGCCTTAAGTCTTTGATGCCTTTTTCAAGATTTATATCAGGCATGGTTATATTAAATCCAGGCCACCACGCATCTTCTGACATCTCTTTATGCATATAATAATGGTATGGAAAAGTCAAACACGATTCCAGCAATAATGCTTCAATCACAGGCTTTCCATGATAGATTGGAGAGCTCTCAAACACCCTTGGTGTTCCCATTGAATTGTAATTCTTGCTGTACTCAAACTGGATTCTCCCATTAAATTGATCATCCTTCAGAAAATTGACAATGTCATAGAAATTGCCATAATCGCCTTTGTTCTCCAGTCCTTCAAAATTCCATTTAGTCCAAGAGCTGATGTCCTGGCTTGTAGGCACAATGATCATTATTGATATTATCAGCAAGGCTATGGGTAAATAAGACTTTACCTTTTCCCAGAATAGCAGTTTAGTCAGTCCAATTGATGCAAAAATAAAGAATAACAGGTTGATAAATGGGATAAACCTGATATTCAACAATCTTGTTTCAGAGATGATTATTGTAAATGCAAATAATACAAGGAATACAGCCAATAGGTAGAAAAATGACTCAATTTCTGGATCGATCCCTAATTTTCCTTTTATGATCTTATCTGCATTAAGTCTTATGCTCTTTCTTTTTACAGTATTCTTTTTTGATTTATTTGTTTTCTTTGATTTTATTGATTTTTCATCTTTTCTTGATTTTTTTCCTTTTTCCCTCTTTTTTTCTTTATTTAATCTGTTTTTTAAACTTTTATCTGTCCTATCAATGCCTTGGATTATGCCAAAATAATGTAAGATGCCAAATGTAAAAAAGAACAGTGCAAAGAATCCTAGAATATATGCCACAATAAACTGCTCTTTGAAGATCAGTGAGAATATTTTCCATCCAAACCAGATGTCTTTTGGTGCAGAAGACCATGGAAGTTTTGCCACAAAAGGTATTGACCAGAATGCTGTAAGCAAGAATGCTATTCCTCCGACTTTTACCAGATATTTTATTCCTTCAGCATCTTTTTTAATGATTGCATAGACCAAGTTGATTATCATGATAAAGCAAGCGATTATGAATGTATAAAGGTGTGATAAGAGTATTAGTGAGAATAATATGATATTCCAGATTGGATATTTTTTTTCTTTCATTCCATAAAATAACATACCCAAAAATAATATGAGAATTGTAAGGCTGATTGAGTATGAGAATTGCCCTGCAAGAGTGCTTTTTATGTTTCCTCCCCAGACAGAATAGGTTCCGTCAAACAGCAGGAACAATGATGATATTGCCCCCATTATTGGTATTGGAAACCTGAACTTCAGGATCCTTAAGGAAAGATAAACAAACAAAGGCAATAAGAATATGCCTAATACAGAGATTATCTTGAATGCAATATTAAACGGGATGATATAGCTTAATAATGCGCTCATGACATATGGCAGCATAAAATAAAACTGGAACATTGGCATGCCAGCCATCCAGTCTGGATATAGGCCAATCAGGTTTCCATTCCAGAGGTTTTCTCTTGCATAATGGCCTAGGATCAGATGAGATCCATAATCACCTCCTGTAGGTATATGATTATTGAATAGCATGTCTGGAGTAAAATAAAAGAACAGGAAGATTGTCATTGATAGTAAAACAAGCAATGATATTATTGTCTCTTTGCTTATCTTGTTGACCCTAATGATTATCATTCTTCAAAGAAAAGAACCAGCCCTTTTTTAAGTTTTTGTTTTTCCCGGGGTTGGTGCGAAATTGACCAGTGAAACTTTGTTTGAATTTTTTCCAAGGAATATATGTCATTTTCTCCTTTTCAGGCAGTATGCAAATACTTAAGTGAGTATAAAAGAAGTTTATGAACTCTTTTTTAGTCATTTCGAGATTAGGATTATATGAGCAGACCTTGTCAAACTTCATCTTGCAAGCTTTCCTTTGATCTTTCAGAAGATAGCATTTTCTGAAGCAGTATATCTTTTGATACCATGAACAGAGCTGAACAATGTTCCTCTTTTTATTCTTGAATTTCACATATGCAAGGCAACAATTTATCTCATCATAGCTTACATTATCCTCATTGATTCTTTCTTTTATTGTTTTCAGTTTGTCAAGAGGAGAGAATATCTGAGGTAATATTTTGTTAATTTTTTCTTTAGGCAGTATCTTCCATAGAGATAATTGGTTATGTTCGATTAGCGTTGCGAAATGCTCCCACACTGTTCCTATTTTTATTCCTCTTTGCTTTGCTATCTGCTCAACAGATAATCCTTTTCTGAATAACTCTTGAGTCTTTAAAGGACTGAAATTAATCTGACTCCTCTCAGATTTATAGATAAAATTTTCGTGCTTTTTTACATCAGTAATCTTGACTGGCTTTTGTATTGGAAAATGTTTGTTGAATTCTCTTACCAAATGCTTTCTGTACTTGTAGGTGTTGGCGTGCTGAACATAAGCAAGCCAACCTTCAAATCTTTCTAGGACTTTTTCTCTAGGTATGATATCTTCTTTGTATTCTTCTCTCATCTCATTGAATTTCTTTTCAAATTTCAGAAGATTCTTTTTTCTGACAAGCTTATGACTGAAGAATATCCTGAAACCTAAAAATCCTACTCCTGTTTTTAGTTTGATGATCTTGGATTTATCTGGATGAAGACATAGCTCCAATCTATGCTTCAAAAATTTATCAATTCTTGTCTTATAATCCTCAAGCGCTTTAGAATCAGAATGAAAAATCACAAAATCATCCACATATCTGATGTAATACTTTGCTCTAAGCTTATGCTTGACAAATTGATCCAGTTCATTGAGATAAACATTCGCAAAAAACTGCGATGTTAAGTTGCCTAAAGGCATACCCTTTTCTGGCTCTGAGGTGTTGTGGTTAGAGATGATGATTTTTATCAGGTTCAGCAGCTTATTATCTTCAATCTTTCTCTCAAGTATTGACATCAAAATATTATGGTCGACAGTCTCAAAATAATGCTTTACATCTGCTTTCAGGACGTAACATGCTTTTTTATCATTAGATAATACTTTTCTCTTGAATTGGTCAAACCTTTCAATAGCACTAAAAGTTCCTTTTCCTATCCTATTGGCATAGTTGTCATAGATGAATGTTTTGTCAAATATTGGCTCTATAACATTGCAGATTGCATGATGCACTATTCTATCCCTGAAGTCAGATTTGCTGATTTTTCTTGTCTTTGGATCTCTAAGAATGAATGTAACTAATGGCATTGGTTTGTATGTTTGCGTTATTAGCTCGTGTTGTAATTGCCTTAAGTTATTGATCAAGTCTTCCTCGAACTTTATCACATAAGACTTTAGTGTTTTTCCTCTTCTTGATTTTGTGAAAGCAAGTTGAATGTTGTCATAGGTGCATAGCTCTTCATACAGCCTTTTCTCTGCCATTATTGGCTTTAAGAAAGGCAAAAGTATATGTATCTTACTGTATATTATATACTTTAATAGTTAGTTATTGTAATATACTGTTTATGACAAGGCCAAAAAGGGAAATAATCGAAAGATCAGTTAAGCAGCTGAATACGTACGGCAATGGTATAGGGGTTCTGGTAACTAGGGAAGCTAAAGCTATAGGATTGAAGAGCGGGAGCAAGGTTCAGGTCAGCGCAGCAAAGTCAGAGGGCAAAGAGTATATTATTATTGAGAAGTTTCCGCTTAAAGAGTAACCATTCAGTAACTACTTTGAAATGACAAATAACCGAAAGGTTTATAAACCATTGCCTATCTACACTCTCTAAAAATAATGCTTTGGAGGTAATCACAATGCCAGATAATGATTTTACAGTAATATTAGACAAAAGAGATGAAGTTAAATTACCAGGAGTTACAATACCCTCATTTTCTTTGATGGGAAAGCCAATTTATCGAGAGGGAAGCACAGGCCTTGCTGAAGCCCTTCAGGAAGTGAAGGATCAAGGATTGATTCTTGCGCCTACTTACAGCCTTGTTGCTGGAAGAGCTTTTGTTGGGAAAAAAGACGAAGCTTGGTCGCAATATCATGATTCTAATGCTGAAAGAGATACTGTTCTTGATGAGGAAGGAATTTTGGGAGAAAAAGGAGTTGTTTATGCTTTAGACATCCAGAATGGCGGTTTGTTTGTTTGGAATCCTCAAAGGATTAAGGAAGCTGTTGAAGGCTGTAAATTAGTCAATTATGCCTTACAGTTAGAGCAAGATGAAGTTAATGTTGTTCTAGACGCTATGAAGAAGGGAGATACTGTTGCATTGAAGCAGATTGTTCATGGCGGCAATGTTGCTTTTGCAGGCAATTATGACGGCTTCTTAGAAGCATCTGCTTCTCCAGATTTTATTCAGGGAATGGATACTACTTATGTTATTATCAGGCCTGCTAGTGAAGCAGGACAAGTCTATTCAGGAAAAAAAGCTATTTCTGAGCAAAGGGATAATCCAGATATAATCATTGCTTCTGGAGGTAAAGCACAGGCAAACAGGATGCTTGATCAGGCAGAAGGCTTTGGATGGAACCAATTTGGCGCTTGGAATGATGGTTATAAGCATAATAATACGGGCCGTTCGGTTGTCCTCAACCTCGTCAGTAATGGCATTTATGGCAACAGGGACTTGTACATCTATGGCCTTCCTGTTGGGGTAGCGCCGGAGGCGCTCGACGCGTTCTACAAGCAGAAGAATGTTGATCCATTAACTGTTATTGTGAATCAGGCTATAAGAACAGCAAGACCTGTTCAGCATGGAGACGGTGTTGTTTTATACCTTTCCGGCGTTCAGGCAAAAGAATAATTTTTTATACTTATCCTTCTTTTATTCTTAATTGTCCTAGCTAAAGCATTCCTATTGGTGAATGCAATTGAGTAGCTGGAACTACACGCTCTTTCACTATGGCAGCTTGCTGCTATAAAATACAACCACGACAGCAAACGACTCGGAAGAGTTGCCAAAAAAACTTGTTTTTTTGAGCATCTGAAGTGGTGGTGAAAACATAAAGTGAAAGGGCTACTCAAGGGGCCGTTCGGTTGACCTCAACAACGACAATAATGGCATTAATGGCAACAGGAACATGAACAACAATGGCCGTCCTGTTGGAATAGTCAGCTACCTTGCTGGGACACCTTATTTTCTCATATTTTTTATGTGGGGGTGGTTGGAGGATAACCACAATGGCATTGAAGTACCCTAACAAGATTAAAAGGAAAGGATATTGGAAGGCATATGAGAAAAGCAGGATTAATGATTATTGGGTTTTATGGAATGAAATTTGTAATATAATTCCCAAAGTTCAACACGAGCTTGAAGGGAGAGGTAGGAAGCCAAAATTACAATTGTTTTATTTGTATAGGCTTAATGTTTTCTGTTCATGCACTAACCTGACTTTGAGGGAGCTTGAAGGCTTAATGCCCTGGCTTGTCAAGAAAAGGCTGAATCATTGTAATCTTAGCAGATGGTTCTCAAAGTTGGATGAGAAGATCATTGATGACTCTATTGCTAAGTTGAATGGGATTATGACTAATAAGACAAGGGTTAAGTATCTTGCTGACAGCTCTCCTTTCACATTAGGATTTTATAGGAGAATTATTAGTAGCGGAAAGGCCTTGTTTGAGCTTGTTACTCGGAAGCTTCATGCTATTCTTGCTTACTTGCCTGCACTCAGTTTGCTTTGTGTTGTTTGTGTTTGCGCAATTCATGGCGACTGCCATGATAGCCCACCATTCAGAAAAGTACTGCTTCAAAAAGCAATCTTGAGAAATGGTGAAAGGCTTCATGCAGATAAGGCTTATTGGGCAAAAGACAACATTAACCTATTAAGAACTAAGGGAATTAAGTCTAACATTGTTCCAAGAAAAGACAGATGTTCAAGACTTATTTTATACAGAGCAGTTAAAGAATATGATGATAAAGCAAGAAAAAGAAACAGAGGCCTTATTGAAGGCTTTTTCGGAGGAATAACAACAAGACAAAACATGAAATGCAGATACAAAAACCATCAAAGCAAAGTAATCTTCGTCCACTCAATTAGCCTAGCACAACAAATCAAAACTTACATGAGATACAAAATTATTAGGATTATTAATTTAATTTCGCACCAACCCAGTTTTTCCCAGAAATAAATATATAAGAGAGTTAGTCATTTAGATTCATCAAGTAGGAATTTGATTAGATATTGCATCCACATCGAATTCCTAAAGAAAATTATTATTAGCTATTAACAATGAATAATTGATTTTTAACAAAATTTAAATAATAATGGCATTAATATTCTATTTATGTATGACACAATCATTATTGGTGCTGGAATCGCTGGCTGCACTGCAGCAATCTATGCTTCTAGAAAAAAGATGGATTATCTTCTCATTACTGACAAGTTTGGAGGGCAATTTTTTGAGTCAGGCGAAGTCCTTAATTATCCTGGCATCCAGTTGACAACAGGGGCTGAATTTGCAGGCATTATGGAAAAACAGCTGAAATTCAACAAAGTTAAGCTGAATGAGGGTGAGTTAGTCAAGGAGATTAAGAAATCCGGCAAGAATTGCTATAAGGTCGTAACAGATAAAAATAAATATCTGACTAAGACAATTATCATCGCAACTGGAGCAAGGGCAAGGCAATTAAAAGTTCCTGGTGAACAGGAATTCAAGAACAAAGGCCTTACTTATTGTGCTGTCTGTGATGGTCCTCTTTTTCAAGGAAAAGATGTTGCAGTCATTGGCGGCGGTGATTCTGCTGCAGAAGCTGTTGACTTTATGCTGAATATTGCAAAGAAGGTATATTTGATTGTCCGCGGATCCAATCTCACTGCACATGAATACCTTCAGGAGAGGCTTAAACAACATAAGAAAGTGGAGATTCTGTTTAATGCTGACACAAAAGAGATTATTGGAGACAGGTTTGTCAGTGGCATAAGACTATATCATAAAGGGAAAAAGAAAGAAATTAAGGTTAAAGGTGTAATTGTTGAGATAGGAAGGATTCCTAACACTGATTTTCTCAAGGGATTTGTTAAATTTGACGAGCACAATCATGTCCTTGTTGACCATTGGTGCTACACCTCCAAGCCAGGGATCTTCTCAGCAGGCGACTGCTGTTCTGTCCATGAATACCAGTATGTGATTGCTGCAGGCCAGGGATGCATTGCCCTCCTCAAGGCAGCCAGATATCTGAGCAAGTTTAAGGAAGAATGAACTCAAAAACTCATTTCCATCTTGACCTTTTTCTCGCCTAAGATCTCATAAGAATCAGATGGGATCCTGTTGGAAAGAGAATTTGTCTGGAAAAACCTTGAAGAAGCAGTATGCCTCATGCTCAGTCCTGTCATCCTTCTTGCCAGTACTTTTTTATCTTGACTATTGATCATGTCAGTGACAGTTATCTTATCATTTGTAAGGTCTATCCGCCTTATCAGTCTCATTCCATCATCCCTTTTGTCTTTTCCATATATCAGCATCCTTTTTGACAATAAGACTGGGAGTATCCCTAAGAATTTTGATGAAAACTTCAGTATTGTCTGCTTTAAAGGAGTCATCTTAAAGAATCCTCTTTTCTTGAAATAAGAGCTTACAACAATCGAACCTTTTGAGATGGTATGATTATTTCTTAAAGGCCATTCAGATATGAAAATCTTGTCATTCTGATAGATCCTGTATCCAGTGTCTGTATGGAATGTGTTTCTGCTCTTGTCCATGACCCTATAGACCCCTCCTTTCATCAATGAGCATATAAAATAGTATTTTGGAGTGCTTTTGATAAATATCATTGCATCTTCAAAGTATTTTTCAAAACTTGTTTCACAAGGCAGTTTTATCTTTTTTCCTCTGTTATCAAATATCTTGATGGATTTTAGGAATGATGATGTCACATAATGCAGCATGTATCTTTCATCGATTGATGCAAACAGGTATTCCCTGTTTATGTTCTCCATTAGCTTATTCAGGATGCTATTTGCAATTGATTCATCCTTTTTCAGGAATTCAAATCCATATGGCAGGAAATACTCAGTGTTCCTTGTGCAATACTCTCCGCCCAAGCTTCCGTCTGGGTGGATAAAATAGCTGATAAAACCAATTATTTTCCTTGCAGAATCCTTTGCCCTGATATCCTTTGTCAGCTCATGATATCTTATCATGTAATCCAGGGTTATTGTCAGATATCCTACATCTGCTCCATTATATTCTGAATACCATCCTTCTTTGCTCTGTTTTGAAAGAAATGAATCAAATCTTTTCTTGGCAGCTCTCTTGAGATTGTCATCATTCAATGATTTTGCTGCAAACATCATTCCTGCAATTGATGCCATCTCCTGGTTCAATGCCCCTTCTTCCGTCCTTTTGCCTATAAATCTTGCAGATTTTCTGATTGCTTCATCAACAGTTTCATTCCTGAATCCTAATACCTCACTTGCTTCACATATTGCATAAAGGCTGAATCCTGTTGCTGGAATGCTTTTCTCATTTGCCCAATACTCTTCAAAGGATCCGTCATTGTTCTGGATTTTTGCCCAGTACATGATCCCTGCTATTGCATATCTTTTTATCATCTCATTTTTATGGTAGATATTGCCTTCAAATTCCACAGAATAGGCCAATGCAAGTGCCAATGCACTCTGCTGCAGTATTGCAGAGCTGAAATCCCTTATCTTGTAATGCCAATGGTTCCTGTCAAATGAGCCGTATGTAGGGCTGTCTGGATCCCTGTCCAGATTGCTTAAAATCCTGGGTAACATATGCAATACATAATTGTTATAGGGTGTTTTCATTTTGATTATTTTCTTCTTGTATTTTTATTATATATTATTCCAATTAAAGTCATCAAAAACCGAATTCAATCGATATAAAGAATCAGTTGAATTCGTTCCTTATTATCTTCTTACTTTCGTATTCTTTCTCTTTTTTTTTCTTTCTTAAGTTTCCTTAATTTCAATTCTCAACCATCCTAATTATTTTATTTAACTCTTCTTAATTTCAATTCTCAAACTTCTTCACATACCTTTTATCAATGTATGGATTGACTCTCTTTTTTATAAACACTGGTAATAAATAATATATTTTCCTTAAGAATTTTCTGAAGAATACAGATTGTTCTTTTACATCATCAAAACCAAATGAATCATATGAAACAATGTCATTGACTGAATACTTTCTATGCACAGGAGCTGGATCCCTCAGAGGATAGCCCAATAAGACATATGCAATAGGTTCATATCTTTCAGGTATATTGAACAGTTTTCTTATGACTTTTTTCCTTGGCAGATGGTTTACCCAGCAGGTTCCAATGCCTTGTGAATATGCATATAGCATGAGGTTTTCAATTGCTGCACAGGCGCTCTGCACATGGTCCATATACTCCATATTGTCTGTCTTGTTGTCATATAGCACTAATAGTCCTTGTGGAGCATTCTTGATCACAACCGAGCCTCCATTGTCAACAATCTTCTGCTTAATCCCATTGTCTTCAACAATAATGAACTTCAATCCCTGTACATTGCATGCAGAAGGGGCCCATCTTGCCATGTCAATCAGTTCCATCAGCTTCACTTTAGGAACCTTATCTTCCTTGAACAGTCTTATGCTTCTCCTTCCTAGAATTGCCTGTTTCACATCCAAATAATCAACCCCAATTATTGGGAATAGAATGAATACGGATTTAAAAATGTTGCTTTAAATTAGTAGAATATCTCACTCCAACAAATGTCATATTAGAATTTATTATAATAACAATATTAGAATAAAAAAATACTATCTCCCGCTCTTATATCTTCTATTGGCAGAAAAGACCAGTATCATGAGCAGTATTAGGATATAGATGACAAGGGACAATATTTCTGGCATCAGCCCTCCTATCCCAGCCCCAAAAAGCTGGATCTGTTTGAAGATAATCTCTCCTATCACAAGAGGATTGCTGTTGCTGATGATCTGGGCAAGTTTTGGCATTGCTTCTATTGTTGATATTGTGTTTGAGAATAGAAAGAATATGAGGAGGATAAAAGTTGTCACCAAAATTGAGCTCTGGGATGATTTGATGCTGTAGGCAAAAATCATTCCCAAGATGACAAAAATGATTATCAGCAGCAGAGATATAAAGCTCAATTGCCAGAATGCATTTGAAACATTGATCTGGAACCTTGTCTGGGCCACTATGAACAGGACGCATATCTGGATGAAGATAATAATCACTGATGTTATTATCAGCCCAAATATGTAGAGCATGTTGTTTACAGGTGCAATCAGGTTTCTTTGGTATGCCCTGCTGTTTATCTCCATCAATGCCATTATATTTGATGAGAGAAGGGCTATGAACATTATTATCAATACAAGTATCAGTGGGAAAATGAGCTGTATGTTCATCTTTTCTTTGAGTATTGGCTCAAAATCTGTTACAATAGGCCTGACAAGCAATGTTGCCATTTCTGGATCAAGTGTTTTGAGATTAAGAAGCCTCTGGTCAAGATCTGCATTTAGCTGGTCGAGCTTCTTGACACTCTCATTTATCTTGTTCTGATAGATTATTGTGCTCTCAATCTCAAAGTCAATCGCGTCTTTGATCAAGTCCAGTTTTGTCACAGCCTGGTTTATTGATTCTATGCTTGTATTTATTCTTTCAATTGTCTTGTTTGTAAGGTTATCAAGGATGGTTGCCTGCTTTTCCAACTGTGTTATCAATTGATCCATTGCAATAATTGACAGATTTTCAATAATATCTTGGTCAGACTCATTAAGGGTTATATTGAGGGAGTTCAGGCCAAGTGTATCATTTATCACTGTGCTGCCTGCCTTTATCAGTGCGATAGCAATTTTGGTTTCATTCGCAATATCACTTAATGCATCTTCTATCTCTAAGGTGCTGTTCTGGATCTCTGATTGCAGATTTTTTACCTGATTATAAGGTTTAAGAAACTCTCGTCTCACATATTCAAGCCTTATCTTTCTTTCCTCAAGGTCTTTTTGCATTGCATAAGACTCATTCTTGAACTGCTCAAATGTGTTTTTGTTCTCATTGATGAATATCACCAGCCCTTGAATTTTTTCTATAATTGACTGAGTGAGTTCTATGCTGATCTTCTCTGATTCAAGGCCTAAAACTTCTTGCAGGTTCTGGATTATGAGAAGCGATATCTTTTTTCTTGAATTGTCATAGTAATAAGTTATCTTTCCAGAGCTTAGCTTGCTGAAATCACTGATTTCTTCTTGCTCTGATCTTATGTCTTTGAAGAGGATGCAAATGTGCAGTTTCTGTTTTTTTAGTTTATTTATGCAATCATCAACATTATTGAAATTGGTTATAGAGCTGTATGATTCTAGGCCTTCAAGCGAAATCAGACTATTTCCTTCATCTTCATTTATAATTCCGATGACAATGCCTGACACTTCATCGTTGCTGAATGAATAGCCTATCAATAGGATGAGTATTAGAGGGGCGATTATTATCAATGTCAGAGACACCCAGTTCCTGAAAAGTATTTTTATGTTTTTCTCAATCTCATTCCCTAGATGCTTGATAGGCTTTAGTATTTTCATTTTTCTTCCAGCAGTTTCTCAAATCTCTTATCCAGGTTTTTTATCTGGCTCCTATTCAGTATTTTTGAAATTGTGCCATTTTTCACTATTGCGACTTTTGTGCAGTATTTCTCAATCTCTGTTATTATGTGTGATGTCATTATCACTATCTTTTCTTCTTTTGAGACAACATCATTGACTATGTTCCAGAATTGGTCGACAAGGATTGGGTCAAGACCTGTGGTTGGCTCGTCCATTATCAGGACTGATGGGTTGTGTATCAGTGATATTGAGAAATCAAGCCTTCTTTTCATCCCTCCTGACAGTTTTTCAGATATTGTGTTCTTATGATTTATGAGACCCACTTGTGTCAGCAGGTGATTTATCCTGTTTCTGCGCTCTTTTAGTGGGATATTGTAAAGCTTTGAGTAATAGGCCATATTCTCCCAGACAGTCAATTCATCATAGAAGGAATTATCCTGTGTTGTGTAGCCTATGATCTCCCTTAGTTCTCTGAGCCCTCCTGATATCCTTTTTCCGTCAAGGAATATCTCGCCTCTATCAAGACTGTAGTAGCCTGCCAGGATCTTTAGCAGAGTTGACTTGCCGCCGCCGCTTTTTCCTATAATCCCTAATATCTCAGGGCTTTTAAGCTCTAAGTTTATGTCCTGCAGAATCTTGTTCTTCTTGAATGACTTTGAAAGCTTTTTGACTTCTAGTTTTACCATGCATTTTCCCCTTTTTCAAGTTATTGAAGATTCAATCCCAATACTTTATTAATTTGCAATATGTTTATCTAACTATAACTATATTTAACTGCCTATATAAATTTTATTGCTCATTTGTTTTCTTAGCAGCAATTAAAAGTCATTAAAATGTAAGAATCAGCCTTTTCCCTTCAATTCCCCATTCCAACTTTTGGCCACTCTTCAGGTTTTCAGTTTTCATTATTGTATGTGGTACAGTTATCACATTACTTTTCCCAACTTTTCTCAGTTTAACAATTAATTCCTTGTTTTTCCTAGCTCTATCTATTTCCAAAGCCTTTTGAGCATCAACTGGATTTAAGACTTCTTCATTGCATTTCCTGCATTTCCATCCATTCACTTCTATCCCTTTCCATTTAGTCTTAATCTTATCCATATTCCCACCACATTCACATTTCAGCTTTAATTTGTTAAAATCCATTTTTATCCTTTAAAATACCCCTAAACTTATAGGTTAAAGTAAATTCACCGCAATGAATTAATTTATAATAATTACCAACATCCACAACTACAACATTGATTACTTTATTGCCCCTTGCAATTGCCTTCTCAAGTATATTCTTCTTCCTTTTCCTTAATTCAAATCCATTCTCTAATATTTCAGACACATCATATAAATCCATGTCAATTTCACTTAGCTCATTCAATGCATCTTTTGTTGGCAGTATTGGCTTTCCATTAAAAGTAATATACATTATGTCCGCCAATCAATATACATCATAGAGATATATCTAGGATATATATTAATGTTTTGTTTTTTATGAACGTAGTGAATAAAAAACAAAGCTACGAAAAGATAAGTTAAATTGCTTAACAATTTGTGGTTTCTTATGGGTATGTTTTGTTTTATATTTAATATCATGCTAAAATTAACAAAAGAACACCTTAAAATATGTTTTCCTAAAAAATCCGAACATTTTTTAACAGAACCAGAGATGTTCTGAAACTACTGAAAATTCTACAATATGAGATAAAATACTGAAAGAATTACGAGTTTATCAAAGAAATTTTATCAGACCATTTGAATTCTAACAGAGGTATAAAAAAGAAAAAAAACGCCGCGACTGGGATTTGAACCCAGAGAGGCCGAAGCCCACGAGATATCTGCGGAGCAATCATAAGCACAGAAAGTACTTAGCAATCTCGCGCAATACCAGACTGCACACAAAACGCAATTTTGCAATAAAAGCTAAATCCGTCAAGTGTTATGCGATCGCGGCATATAGACATGAATTCCAATTTATTATATAAATGTTTTCCAAATATCGGTTGTGGGACAGTAAATCTAATCACCATACCAAAACAAATTATGCCATATACAAATTCCTGCATTAGCAGTGTCTATCCTATCAGCCCTTTTCTGAAATATCTTCCAGCCTGTCCTCTTTTTATCTTCTGAAAAGCCACT
>JAZDHV010000021.1:0-12476 GCA_043805595.1 Candidatus Woesearchaeota archaeon | reverse complement strand
ATAATAAAAGAGGTTGTTACTATGAATAAAAAAGCACAGCTTGGTATGATTGAGTTTAAATATGCAGTTATTGGTTTTATTATTGGACTGATTGTGACTTTAGCTATTGTTTATATGGCAAATAAAGGCATTATACCGTTTAAGCTGACATTCTTATGCCCAGCCTAATTGACTAAATTCATAATATAATGCTTAAATAAGGATAAAATTTATATATTGGTAAATCCATTTAAGCATAGTGAGGATATCTTGGGGGACGAATTAAACATATTTGGAAGTGTGGAGTATCTTGAGCCAAAGTGCTCAAAATGCAATAGTAAGATAGATTATGGAATAACAACCACATGGGATGAAAAGGAACAGGCCCATAAATGCAATTCTTGCGGTGAGTTTATTAAGTGATAAACATTATATTACCATTACATTTTATCAAAAAAACATAAGATTTAAATATTTGTAATGGTATTCATTCTTATATGCAAATAAAGAGAAAAAATGGATTTTTTTATGTGTCACATTCATTTAGGAAACAGAAGAAAGTGGTTCATAGAGAAAAATATTTAGGCAAAAGAATACCTGACAACATTGAAGAGGTTAAAGAAAACTTCATTAGAAAATGCCTGCAGGAAGATGTTTTTAAAAAGCTAAATACAATAAAAAATAATTATTCTAATGAATGGGAAAAACTGCCTGAAAGCATTAAAAGGAAAAATGTGATTGATCTATCAGTAAAATTCACATATAACACAAATGCTATTGAAGGCTCAACAATAACTGAAGATGAGACTGAAGAATTGATCAAGGAGCGGATTTCACCAAATAAACCGCTTGATGAAGTTCAGGAAACAATTAACCATTCAAGGATTTTTCTAAAAGCAATTAATGAAAAAAGAGGTTTATTATTGAACCTTGTAAGAGAATGGCATCAGGAAATATTCCAGGAATCAAAACCAGATATTGCCGGAAAATTACGGGACTATTCAGTAAAAGTTAGGGACTACAGGGCACCTGACTGGCAGGATCTGAAAAAGATGTTAGATGAATTTTTTACATGGTATGGAAAAAATGCAAGAGTAATGCATACTATTGAACTGGCTGCAAGAGCTCATTATAAATTTGAGAAAATCCACCCATTTGGAGATGGAAATGGAAGGATTGGAAGGTTGATTGTTGCATACTCGTTGAAGAGGGGAAAAATGCCTATATTGACTATACCAAATAAGAAGAGACAATCTTATTTTCACGCCCTTCAAAAAGAAGAAAATTACTTCCTCCTTTATTTCATAAGAAGGTATTTTAAAGAATTTAAACCATATCTATAAAACATTAAGTAAATTTTATAAATAGGTCTTCAAGAACTATATATTAAACATTAAAATGATACCTATTAAACATTAAAATGATACCCAATTATGATTTCAAGGAGATTGAGCCAGAGATATTGAAATTCTGGGAAGAGCATAAGATCCTTGAAAAAGCCAGGAAAAAGTCTGAAAAAGGAAAAGATTTCTATTTCTTAGATGGCCCTCCTTACACTTCTGGCCAGATCCATATCGGGACTGCATGGAACAAATCCATCAAAGACTCTATTTTAAGATTCAAGAGAGCCTCAGGATTGAATGTTTATGACAGGGCTGGCTATGACATGCATGGATTGCCGATTGAGCATGCAGTTGACAAGAAACTCAAACTCAAGGATAAGGAGGATATTGTCAAATTTGGTGTCGGCAAGTATGTCAAGGAATGCAGGGCTCTTGCCTCAACAAACCTGAAAAAGATGAATGAGGAATTCATCAGATTAGGTGTGTGGATGGATTTTGAAAATGCCTACCAGACTATAAGTGATGATTATATTAATGGAGAATGGTGGCTCATAAAAAAAGCTCATGAGAACAACCGCCTTTATGAAGGATTTAGGACTATGACTTGGTGCGCTTCATGTGAAACAGCTTTGGCAAAGCATGAACTGGAATATAAGAATGTCAAGGAAGAATCAATCTTCCTCAAATTCAAGGTCAAAGGCACAAGCAATGAATATCTGATAATCTGGACTACTACTCCTTGGACAATCCCTTATAACATGGCTGTCATGGTAAATCCTAAATTGGATTATGTCAGGGCTAAAGTTGAGGATGAGATCTGGATCATTGCCAAGCAATTGGTCGCTCCATTAGTCAGGTCTGTAGCTGATAAGGATTATGAGACAATTGAGGAATTCAAGGGAAAAAATATGGAAGGAATGAGATATGAGCATCCTTTGTATGCAGACATATCATATTTCCAGGAGATAAAAGACAATCCAAAGCTTCATTCTGTCATAATGTCTGAAGAATATGTTGATACATCTGCAGGATCTGGATTAGTCCATTGCGCTCCTGGATGCGGTCCTGAAGATTATGAAGTTGGCCATAGGGAAGGTCTGCCGCCTTTTAACAGCCTTAATGAAAAAGGTGAATTCCCAGATTCAATGAACAGGTTCTCTTCACTTATTGCAAAAAAAGATGACAAGATATTCATACAGGCCTTAAAAGACAATGGATCTTTGATTGAGACAGCTGAAGTTGAGCATGATTATGCACATTGCTGGCGCTGCCATAATCCAGTCATTTTCCGTGCTACAAAACAATGGTTCTTCAAGGTTGAGGACCTTAAGGATAATATGATAAAAGCAAACAATAAAGTTGACTGGGTTCCTAAATCTGCATATAATGCATTTAATTCTTGGTTAGAGAGCCTGAGAGACAACTCAATCACAAAGCAGAGGTTTTGGGGCTGTCCTTTGCCTGTCTGGCGATGTGAGGCATGCAAAAAATATGATGTCATCGGAAGCATTGAAGAGCTTGAGACACTCTCTGGCAAAAAGCCAAAAGATTTTCACAAGCCTTGGATTGATGAGATAACGATCCCCTGCATCTGTGGAAAACAAAAGACAAGAATCCCGGACATACTTGATGTATGGGTTGATGCTGGCACAGCTTCATGGAATGACCTCAATTATCCTAAAGATCAGGAATTGTTCAATAGATTATTCCCGGCAGATTTCATTCTTGAAGGAAAAGACCAGATCAGGGGCTGGTTCAATCTATTGATGGTCGCTTCTATGGTAGCCATGGACAAGCCAAGTTTCAAGGCTGTTTATATGCATGGTTTTGTCCAGGATGCTCAAGGCAGAAAGATGTCTAAAAGCCAAGGCAATTATATTTCTCCTGAAGAAGTTGTCAATGAATACGGAGCAGATTCATTCAGGTATTTTTCTATCGCAAACTCTTTGCCTGCAATTGACCTGAACTATAATTTTGATGACATTAAGCTTAAGCTTAAGCATCTTAACATTCTCTGGAATGTCCACAAGTTTGTCATAGACATGGCAAAAAACCTTAACCTTAACCCTAAAGAGATTAAGAGATCAGAAATTGATTTAAAGCTTGAGGAAAAATATATTATCTCAAAACTGAACAGCACTATTGCAGGATCAACTGAAGCATATGACAATTATCTGCTGAATGACCCTCCAAAATATATTGAAGAGCTTTTCCTTGAATTGAGCAGGACTTATATCCAGTTTGTGAGGGACAAGTCAAATTCAGGAAGTGAAAAGGACAAAAAGACAATCCTTTGGACAATATTCAAGGTCCTGCTTGAGACCCTAAAGATATTCACCCCAACTGCCCCTTTTATCTGTGAAAAGATATATCATAATCTTAAGCATGAATTCAGATTAGAGGAAGAAAGCATCTCATTGTATGAATGGCCTGAGCCTGACAAGAATCTGATTGATGAAGAGCTTGAAGAGCAGATTGCTACTCTTAACAGCATAACACAGGGAATTCTTTATGCCAGGGAAAAGATCCAGATGGGAGTGAGATGGCCTTTGAAAAAAGCTATTATTGTTTCTGAAAAGCCTCAGGTGAAAGATGTTATTGAAAGGCTTGGAGGCATAATCAGGAAACAGGCTAATATCAAGGAACTGTCTATTGAGAAAAAGATTAAAGGTGTGCAGAATATTGTGCAGGCTGATTACAAGAACCTTGGCCCAGATTTTGGCGACAAATCCCCTCAGATAATTGCAAAGCTTGTCCAGACCAGTGCTGATGACATTATCAACAGCCTAAACAAAGAAGGAAAATATGAAATAAACATCGATGGAGAAAAGATTTCCATTGTCAAAGAGCATATTATTGTCAAGAGAAATATCCCTGAAAATCTTCAAGAGGCTGAATTTAATCAGGGTTTTGTCTATTTGGATAAGACATTGACAGAAGAGCTTGAGGCAGAGGGCTATTCAAGAGAGATCATGCGAAGGACCCAGGCATTGAGAAAAAAGGCTGGTCTTGAAAAAAAGGAAAGGGTCGAATTATACCTTAAATGTGACAAGGACCTTTCCCAGATGCTGGCTCCTTTTGAGAAGTCAATAAAAGAAAAAGTAGGTGCATCCCATCTTACTGTCAGCCAAGCAAAGCCTGGAGTGAAATTCAGGCATAATTCAAAAGAAAAAGTAAAGGCAAAGGAATTCGAAATCTTCTTGAACAAGGTCTAGTCAATCAATATTTCTTCAATTAATTTTTTTCTGAAGATATTGTTAAAATATTGTTCTTAACCTATTCTTGAGCCCCTCTTCCTATAACAAGTTCTGGATGCAAATAACCCCTAATTTCTCTTTGTTCAGGTCTGGATGCATCATATCCATGCACGACTGCGTCGATTGTGTAAGCCAATTTTTGAAGTGGAGAATCATGGTCCTTTCCGACAAATGCATCAACTCCTTTTCGCAGCAATTCAGATCTTGATCTGAAATCACATGAAAAGACAACTGTTTTTATTCCAGCTGCAATTGCTTGACCAGTAAAATCAATAGAATCACCTAATTGTTCATGAAGCCCATATAATACCAGATCATTTTCTCCAAATAGTTGCACTGCCCTGTGGTAGGAGTCAGCTCCATGCATTGAATATGTTCCTCTCGAATGCATTTTTAGAAATTTATGGATCAAACCCATAAGAGTTGATGGATTATTATCAACATATAAAATCCTTGTAGCTTCACTTGATTCACTTACATCAAACACTCTTATCCCTTCACTTGGTTCAATTATATCACCATGACTCATTTCAATCCCTCCTAATAAACTTTGAAAGTCACCTTCAATTTATAAATGTGTATAGTTTGAGGCTTGGAAAACCTTAAATATCACTTCTGCCTAAAACTTATAAGCAGAAAAAAAAATCGAGAAAATGTCAAAACAAAGAACAGTATCCAAAGACACTCCTTTTTCAGAAATAACCCTAAGAAAGTATGAGAAGCCATATCAATTAGACGACAGAGAGCTTATCAGAAAATTATGTCTTTCAATTGGACTTCTCCAGCCAGGTGACTCCAGGGATATTATTGTTGACATTTTCCATGTTATCCATAGCCATGGAAAGGAGCTGACAGCTGCAGAGATTGAGAAACTGGTCATAGAATCAAGAAAAAATAATGAGCTTCCAATGATTGGAATTGCTGGCTCAAACATCAGGAGGCAATTAAAGAGATTGAGGGATATATTTCTGCTTGAAAAGAACGGCAACAATTACAGGATCACTGAAAACATGCAGTATCCTGAGATTTTTGATGAAAAGATTGAGAAATTCTATCTCAATAGCATAAAAGATCGGGTAAAAGAATACTTTAATGTTCTTGAAGACAAAAGAAAGAAATGAATAAATATTAACTTGAAAAATGGTCTACGAACCGAGGGAAGACTCATTCTTGCTGAAAAAACACATAAAAGAATATGCTTATGGATTAGTCCTTGACATGGGGACTGGATCTGGGATTCAGGCACAAGAAGCTGCTAAATCAAAAAAAGTCAAGAAAGTCTATGCTGTTGACATTGATCCAGAAGCAATAAGATATTGTAAATCAGATCTAAAAAGTAAAAAGATTGTCTGGAAAAGAAGCGATTTGTTCAGTATTTTTCAAAAACAAAAAACAAAGCCAAAGTTTGACTTTATCATTTTCAATCCCCCTTATCTTCCTGAAGATGCAAGGCTTAAAGACCAAAATTTAGATGGAGGGAAAAAAGGGTATGAGCTCACAATCGAGTTCCTGAACCAATCAAAAACTTTCCTGCAAAAAGACGGAAAAATCCTCCTTTTATTCTCTTCCTTGACAAACAAGAAGATAATTGACAATACAATAAGAAAACTTAACCTTAAATCAGAACGAATCGACTCAGAAAAGCATTTCTATGAGGAATTGTATGTTTATTTGATAAGGAAATAAATGATTACAAACAAAAACTTAATAAACTTTAGGGCCTCTTGTTCTGATTATGTGGCCATTCATACTAATTTTCATAATAGTTATCCTTGGAATGTTGGCAATCTTAGGAATATTCATGCAGACAATAATAGAATTGATCCTTAATATCCCATTGTTGGTTATTGTCTATTACAGGGCAAGATACCATATATTGAAGATGGACAGATTTATTGAATATGTCTATGCTGCCGCAATCACTGCAATTTTTTTCCTGATAGGGTATGGCTTCTTCAAAAGACTCCCATTCTGGCCTATTACCACATTTCTCGTGATCACATTTCTTATTGCTTGGTTCATGATTTCTAAGGATATCAAGAAAAAGTATTTGACGAAAAAATCAAAGGGAAGACTAAAAAAGGTTAATAGACTAAAATGAGGCTAAAACCAATCAAGAATATTTCTTATTTCTCAAAAGGCAAGCGCGGACTGATATATTCTGGCATTTATAAAAACAAGAAGGTGGCAATCAAGGTGAAAAAGCCAGAGTCTGAGGCAAAGAACAGGATTGAAAATGAGGCTAACTACTTAAAACTCCTGAATGAGTATAAGATTGGTCCAGAATTTGTCATGTTCAAAAACAAAAAACTTGTTTACAAGTTTGTTGAAGGTGAATTTATTGACGACTTTCTAAAAAAAAGTCCAAAACCTGAAATAATAAAGATATTATTATCAATCCTAAAACAATGTTATCAGATGGATCAGCTAAAGATCAACAAAGAGGAGATGCACCGCCCTTACAAGCATATAATAATAAAAACAAAGCCTGTGATGATAGACTTTGAACGCACACATGAAACTAATAGCCCAAAAAATGTCACTCAATTCTGCCAATTCATGATATCAAGAAGGATTCAGCTGATTCTAAAAGAAAAAAAGATAAAAATCAATAGAAAAACAATCATCTGCTCAGCGAAAGAGTATAAAAAAGATCTCAATAAAGAAAATTTTAAGAAAATAATTGATTTATTAAAGGATTGATTTTATTATTCCTCTTGTTTCTTGACTTTCTTTTTCTTGCCAGGCAAAGGCCTCTTCACTGTTATTGGGATAACTCCTTTGTTATATTCAAGTTTTGCTATCTCAATTGGATTATATTTAAGGTTTTCAAGGTCCTTTTCATCAAGTTTTATCAAGAAAGGGGCTCCGACTGATATCTGCAATGCTCTTGAGCCTAGAATCCTAGCTCTCTCATACTTTGTGTAGTTTTCCTGAGCTACTTCACCTTCAGCAAAATCTTTTTCTACCATCTTAGTTTTTGGAGTTAATTCCTATTTAAAAAGCTTTCCTTATTTTAGCATGTTAAGGATTATAATCTTATTGAAAATCTCTCATCGCGAGATTTTGTTTGGGATGGTGAATACCCCGCACTTTAGTGCGAGACGCTCAAAAACTATCAGTTTTTGGCGTGCCAAAAATGCTTTTTGCATTTTTGAGCATTTTCAATCCCAAAAATTCTCCAGCTATATTAACGAGCCGTAATACAAAAAAATCCTACAGGGATTTTTTGTACAAAAAATTGCTTTGCAATTTTTTCGTACCCCAACCTTTAGGTTGAGGATAGGCGAGCATATTAATGGATTGGCAAATTTTTGTTATTTCAAAGACTTCCTTACATCTTTGGCCTTTTCTAAAGCCAGATTGACCATTATGTCAATCTCCTCTAATGTAAGGGGACTGTCAAGGCCTTTTTGCATTGCACATATCTTTCCTTCTGCAGTTGATGCAGTTGTTAGTCTGCCTTCTGCAAATTTCTCTTCCTCATATGTAGGATCAATGATCATCTTATCCCCTACCTTATAGACAGTGATGCTTATAGGCTCTTTCTCTAGCTTAACTTTTTCCTTTGTCATCTCTTTGTAATTGATCTTGCCATCCTCAATCTTTGGATAGACTGCATTTTTTAATGCAGCCAATGCAGCCAATGCACACGCATCCAAAAGGTTTCCTGCATCATTAACAGATATTATATCAATCAAGAGTATCCATACCTTTTCCCCTTCTTCAATGCATAATTTCTTGAAGTCAACTGCCTTGCTTTCTCTTATTCCTCTGTCAACAACTCTTGCCAATTCAATTGCCTTGATTCCAGGTGGTCCTGATTCAAATTCAGGGCTTGATAATGGCAATAGCTCCACATTGACCATAATTGAGCCTTCATCTGGCTTGTCTGGAAATGGTGATCCCATTTCCATCTTTACTCCAGCAAGGACTTCTGTCTCACCAAATCTTACTCTGACAGATCCTTCTGCATTCTTTGATATGTTCTCTTCAATTGTGATTTTCCTGAACTCGTCTAATCTTCTGTTGTCATATCTCAATCCTGTATTCAGGTATTTTAAGAAATGAGCAATCTTATTTTCCATTGTCTCCACCCTTGTATTTTTCTTTTAGTGCTTTTCTTTGTACTTCAATTAATTCACCGCTTACTTTCTTGCCAAGCTCAAGCGCTTTCTTGAGCTGGTCCTTGGTTATGATTCCGTCCATCTGAAGCAGTGTGAATTGTCCTGTGCTTGGAATTATTGCAATAGGAATATCAGCGACATCCCCTTCAAGGTCTTCTTCATCCTTGTCCAGGTCCACTACAATGTTTCCATTGAGATTTCCGACTGATACTGCAGCTATAAGATCTTTCATGTTCAACCCAGCATCAGCAAGCGCAATTGATGCTGCGCAGATGCCAGCACATCTTGATCCTGCATCTGTTTGAGGCAGTTCTATGAAAACATCCACAACAGCATTAGGATATTCTGAAAGGTCAAGGACTGGATCCAATGCTTTTGTTGTCACCATTGAGATTTCCTTTGATCTTCTGTTACCCCCTGGTCTGACCCTGTCTCCTGATCCTGAGAAAGGCATCATGTTATAATTGCATCTTAGAATTCCTTTTCTGGGATTTTGCAGAAACTTTGGATAAAGTTCCCTTGGCCCATAGACAGATGCATATGCTACAGTCTTTCCAATTCTGAACATGGCTGAGCCATCTGCTCTTTTGATTATGCCTGCTTTCGCTTCAATATCCCTTAATTGATCATTTTTTCTTCCATCTGGTCTCTTAAATGTCATTTTTTTTCACCTTATTTGCTTGATTTTAATGATTTGTCCAGCGATGCTTTAACCCTATCAGTCAATCCACTGACATGTGATTCTGATTCAATCATCTTTATTGCCTCTATTGCAATAATCTCATTTTTTGGTTCTCCTTGTATCCAGACCACACCATTCTGTCCAACACTGATATTGCAGCCTGTCGCTTCTTTTATCATTGATACCATTGATCCTTGCTTTCCTATGATCCTCGGAACCTTGTGTGCATTCACTCTTATGATCCTGCCTCCAACCAGTTTCCTTAGGCCAGGTCCTCTTAATGTGAGATCAACAAGATTTTGTGATGTCACATTGGTTATCTTTGCCATAATGTAATCGCCTATGTCAAAATATTTGGTCAAATCAGCGCCTTTTTCAATATATCCTGATGTTGCTTCTTTAAGCATGAGCATTGCAGAATAAGCGCTCTTTGTGTCAATTCTCCATCCATTCATTGAAACATCGATTACATCTCCTACAATCACATCCCCGCTTTTTGGCAGATATGCGCCTGACAGAGGTATAATCTTTATTGCCCTTCCATTGATTGTCACCAGGCCAAATTTGTTTGCCCTGACAAAATCATCCAGTCTATATGTTCCTTCACCAGGCAGGTAGTCCATGCCTTTTGCCAGCTCCTCTCCTGGTGTTACAATGTCTTTGTCTTTTATTAATAATTGTCCCATTTTTAATCACTCCGCCAATTTACTAATTTATTCATGTTTTTTGGCTATGTTTATTTGATCTTCAATACTTTTGATTCAATATTGCCATGAGTAAAATTGTTTAACTTGTCATAAAAATCATTTTCAAGTCCGCCTGGAATATCTATTACAACTAACCATGATCCGTCTGTCAGCCATTCATCCTTTAGGATTGTTCCGAATTCCTTGACAAGATTATATGATTTTGCTGCATATTCTGAGGAGATCTTGATCGCAACTTCCTTGATCTCAAACTTTATAGGAAGAACTACCCTAAGTTTTTTTAGCACATCCTGAACCTGCATCTCTGCTGGTTTATAATCGTCTATCTTGACTTTAGCCTGTTCAATTGCATTCTCAAGCCTTGTCATTGGGTGTGGAAGATGAGTTTTTGGGTCAACTCCATTCCTGTGTATTATGCTGATAATCTTCTTTATCTTCAATTCTCTCATCTTTTTCCTGTATTCCTCTGTCAGCTGGATCTCGCCGTTCTTAAGGATGATATTTGCAACCTCTAATGGATCGCTTGTCTTGAATATTGTTTCTAATATCTTTTCTGACACTTCCATTCCTTTTTTTGCATCTGAGAATATTTTTTTTGCTTTCAGAACTTCATTGATGTCGCTTATCTGGCCGTTTTTGTAGGCTATTGCCTTGTCTGGATCAACATCAATCTCAAACTTTTCGCTTCCTTTCCTTAACCTTGCCACATTTATGTGGATTCTTTCCTTGTCATATGTTATTCCTGCCATGTTAAGCTACCTTTTATTTCTTCTTTATCTCCTTGAACACTTTCTCAAGCTTTGCTCTGGATATTTTTCTGAATGTCCTGTCATTTGTCTTGACTTCAACTGCGTCAATCCTGTCGACACTGAAATTTTTGTCCAATATCTTGTATAATGATTTTATTAGTAATTTCAGACCTTCATCAAGTGACATCGTATCCCTGTACTCCTTGTGCAAAATTTCCTCGATCTCTGGCTCTCCTTCGCCTATCACACTTGCCTTATACCTGAAGAATATCCCTGTCGGATCAGTCTCAAATAACTTTGGCCCTGTATCATCAACTCCAGCTATCAGGACTGAGACCCCAAATGGCCTTAATCCTCCGCTCTGGGTGCATACTTGTTTTAGGTCGCAGATGTCCTTGACTATTGACAAGACATCAATCTCTGAATCATAAGTCACTCTATGCTGCTGTGCTTTCAGCTGTGCTCTTTCAATAAGCACTCTTGCATCACTCAATATTCCTGATGCAGTCGCTCCTATATGGTCATCGATCTGCCATATCTTCTCTACAGCTTCTGGAACAATCAGGCTGTCAACAACCCTTTTGTCTGTTACCAATAAGACTCCGTCAGAACACACCATTCCAATGGCTGTTGATCCTTGTCTTACAGTTTTTTTAGCGTATTCTACCTGTAATAATCTTCCGTCAGGGCTGAACATTGTTATTGCCCTGTCATATCCCATTAATTGATGCGGCATTGGTTGCATTTTTATACACCTCTCCTGGTTTTGATTGACATTTTATTTTGAACATCAAATAAAAATGTAACTTCAAAAAAACTTGGTTTTTTTGATTGTTGCATTTTTAAATCGCCTCGATTTCATTTAGTTTATTGTTATTTTTCTTTTTATTTTTCATTTTTAGATATTATTTATATCATTAAAAGCCGAATTCATTCGAATTTAGATTTATTTGAATTCATTCCCCTTAAGTTTAACTAATTTATCTTAATATTTCTTTATTCATTAACTAATCATATATTTAAATATCGGTTTTCTGCTTTCTTCAGTATTCCAGATACACCGACAGATCTTATAATGACATCCTGCCCTTGAATTTCCTTGATCATAATCAAGGCAGATTTGAGGCTGTCAACTTCTTTATTGTTTACTCTGATCAGTCCTCTTTGATTTTTAGCATCATATTTGTCTGGCAAGATCCACAAGCCAGCTTTTGAAACTCCAAATTTTCCTAGATATTCTAGAAAAGAGCTCCATAATGATTGTGAAACTATCTTAAAATCATTGATAGGTTTTTTTGAGATGATTTCAAATGCCAAATACCTTTTCTTTTCACGAAGGCTTGGCAGCAATGGTTTTAATCTGCTTTTAGTTTTTTTAATCTTATTTTTATTAACCATATTTATACGAGAAAAAAGTTCTTTTTTTCTTCTTCCTTCTCTCTCTTTCAGGGCTTAATAATAGTGTATCATTTATAAATTTTGCGATTTATGGGCTCAGTAGAAAAGTTAAATAACCCGAACAGCTGTTAGGCTGTTTCGGGGGTGGGGAGTGCACCCCACCATGGGAAAGAAAAAAGAAAGACTATTAATACGTTACGCAAAAGCATTGCTTAAGCAATTTGAAATAGCGAA
>JAZDHV010000020.1:0-11099 GCA_043805595.1 Candidatus Woesearchaeota archaeon | reverse complement strand
GTTGATTGTTTTATTCTCAGATTAATTTATTTTCTCCCATTCTATATTGACTAATGTTTGGTTTTTGTCAAGAATGAAATACAATGATTCTCCAAGATAATTGAAATTGATTGTTTTGTTTCCGCTTGTCATGTTTATAGGCGCCAGTTTTGTGTCAATCAAGACCTTTGTTCCATTCTTTATGTTGTTGATTGATAGGCTTGATCTCATTCTCTTCGAGTCTGTTGTTAGTCTTGCTGACATCTTTTCTTTTTCCCTGATAAAATTATTCTGTTCATTTAGGAGCGGAAACCATGTCTCTTGCATTATCTCTGGGTTTAATATTGTTTGGTTGTTTCTTAACATTTCTGCTATCTCTCCAATCTTGTCTTTATTCAACAAGAACACAAATACTCCTATGCTGTCCATTGTAATATCATTTAACCCTGCCTGAGAGATTGGGAAAATTAGCATGTACATTTTCCCCCCTAGCAATGATGGTGGATGGTATGGTTCAATGTCAGGGGTCTGCAATATGAGATATTCAATCTTATTGTTCTCAATCGCTAAAAATGTATCCAGATTATACCTGTTTCCAGGCAATATTATTCCTTTCACATCAATGCTCTGGTTCCTGAATGCTTTTTTTGACTGCCTTATCAATTCCTCTTGGTCATCATAGGATAAAACATCATATGCTGAATTTATATACCCTCCTGTCCCTACCTCTGTATTATTAAAATTTTTTAAGAAATTAGCATCAAAATCAAGTCTTGGATTGTTTGTGAAAAAGTCATTTATTGTTGAAGTATTATTCACAAGCTGTGCTGTTAAAAACAATGTTATAGGCAACCCTTCCTTATCCATCTCTTCCAAGAATTCTTTTAGCTTGGCTGTCTCATTTTCACTTAGAGGCTGATCATAAAACAATGTGAAAATGATTGATCTTTTGTAATGTCCAGGAACATCTCCAAATTGTATATCAATCTCTTCTGCTGGCTTTGGCTTGTTGGTGTAATAAAACAATGCAAGTAATCCTATAATCAGGATCAAGATTATCCATATGCTTTTGTAATCTTTGATTATCCTTAAGAATCTTGAACCGGATAATTTTGTTTTTTCCTTGATTCTGTCGAATCCTCTCGCTTTTTCATCTTTGACATTTGATTCAAGAGTTTTACCCTCCTGAATATCATTAATTTGAGTTCTGCCGCAATGTCTGCAATAGATTGCATCATCTTCAATATCCAAACTGCAATTATGGCATTTTTTCATTTTCATTAGCTAAAATCAGATTGTAATCAGATTGTAATTCCGCTCAACTTCAGCCATTCTGGTGTTGACAATGCAAGATATTCTTCTTCTAATTCCTTGCTCACAGTCAGATTCTCAGGATAATTGATTTTCCATATTTTTAATGGGCCTATGATATTCCCTTGGTAATATGCAAGCTTAAATTTGCCTGAATCATCATATATCAGCTCAAAATTAGGTGTTTCCTCATTGAAAAGGAAGAGTTTTGTCCACAACGCGCTTACTCCCCTTCTGGAGACCCATAGTAATGCCCCGTTCTCCTGCTGATACCTGAAGCCAGGCAGTATCCTTGGCATTATTCTCATGCATCCTTGTATTCCTGTCTTATTAAAGAATATTTTTTTATCATTATTGTATACGCATTCTACTGGAATCTCATCTCTCTGCCCTTGGTAGAATATTAGGGCTTTTGGCTGCAATATTTCATATTCCTCATCATTTTCCCTGACTGGAAGGATAAACCCCCCTATATACGCCTTTTTTTCAGGATAAACCTTGTCATTATAGACAAAATTCTCATCCAAAGGTGTTGCTCCAGAAAAGATATAGTTCATCGTATCCCCTTCTTTTGAAGTTGCCTGTGGCAGCATCACAAATGTTGATATCCAGGAGAACACGTCAAAATTCTCATCTGATCCTATTGATGAATAGGCAGTGTATTTTCCAATCTCATCTGATATCACAAGAAGATGGCTTGCTTCATGGGCTTTAAGAAATTCTAATGATTCTTCTTCACTTCTTGCTGACAGCACATGCCTTCCCATGAGATGGTTCCAGTAAGGATAATAATTACCTCCATCTGTTATTGTCGATCTTCCTGCTCCTGTCTGCACCCAATACCCATAATCCCACCAATGTGCAAATACTGCATTCTCTAGGGTGTTTTTTCCAACCCAATCCATTGCAATTTGCCATTGCTGGTTATATGAAGGTCCAGTTCCTCTGGCTGACTGCAGGCTTATTGCTGAATTCGAGTATATTTGAGGTAGGATTATTACAAGAATTATCAAGTAAATTGCATACTTGTATATTTTATCATCAATCTTTTTTGCATAATCCCATGCTTGAAATACAAGAAATGAGACAAATACTGCTAAAACAGGTACTAGCATCAGCAAAAGTCTAATTGCAGATCTCCCTGCTATGATCATCATTAAAAACCAAATGAAAAGGAAAATATAATTGATTTTGAGATTGTTAATGTTGGTATAAGTGTCTTTTTCTTTGTAATATGCATACAAATAAAATATGAGCAATGCCATGCCGAAGAACAATATTGAACCTACAAACATGATTTTTGAGATAATATTTTCTCCATTGAATAATGAATTTGGAGAATATCTGCTGAAGATTAATCCAGTTATAAATATTATATAAGCTACTGTCAGTTTTTTTATATGTTTTTTTATAGGTTTTATCATGTAATAGAACAACACTATTGAGCTTATGAAAAATAAGTAGAATAATGACTTAAAGTTTTCTATCCATGTATCAATATATGGTTGCTTATTTTCTGCGACAGTCAATGATAGCCTGTCTGTCCCTAATCCAGAGATGAGCATACCTTTTATATCGCTCCCAATGGAGAAAACTGACAATCCCTTTAATGCATTGTTGTCTGCACTTGTTATGGTTGCGATTCCAATGATCAATGACGCAAATATTGTCGTCCCGATTACTACAATTAGGATTGTCAATAGATTTTGAGGGATTTTGATCCTTTTGATAAAATCAATTCTGCTTAATGATATATTTGCAAGAAAAATAAAAAGGATAATGTATGTAATCCCTGTGGTAGATGATTTTAGTAAACCTATAAATCCCCCATACTTTGTTGTTATCATTCCAAGCATGATTGTGATTGGGATTATCCATGCAATATAGATATAAGTTATTTTCAGATTATCCTTGTTGATAAAAAAGAGTATCAGATTTAAGAGAGCAATTATGATGAATATGAATTTTACACCTCCCCAAGACAGTCCCATAAGTCCTGTGCTCACTCCTGCTAATGCTCCAAAAACGATTGCATACTTCAAATTTTTTTGCTTTAATGCTTTGATAAAGAAATAAAATGTCAGAAACATAAAAAATAGCCCTAGACTTTCTTTATCTGAAAATCCAGCCATTGTCCTGTACAGATAAGAGGGTATAATGACAAGCAGCAGTGCTGATAGTAATGCGATTTTATTGTCAAATAGCTCTCTTACCAGTAAATAGAATATTATGACAGATAATGTAAAAAATATGACTGGATATATCACATCAACATATTCCAGAGTCACATTTGGAAAAATTAGATTTAATCCTTTATGCATATAGACTATCACATAGCTTAAAAAGAGGTTTTCTTTGTTTGGATCTATTCCGATTGGATAATATCTCATTGTGTCCCAAACAAATAATCCCCCCCCGCTTGATATCTCCCGCGCAATCCTTAAGAAGTAGAAAGGGTCTAAAGCTAAGGGTATATATTTTCCAGTCACACTATCTTTTAATAGGTTTAGGTTTCTTGTCCTGATAAAAACTCCAAAAAAGACCACTAATGCTAAACCAATATAATACACAATATTTTTATTAAAGAATCTTTTAATTGATTTCAATGAATCTAATTTAAGAAAACCTGATTTAGACAGCTTCAGTTTCACAGAACCAACAAATCCTTTCTTTTTTGCATCTTCAACTTTTTCTTTTTCTTGAATACTATGAGAAACACTTGCTTCTTCTTCTCTTTTTCTCACATTACCAAGTTCAACTTTTTCATTAGCAACAACAGGTTTTACTCCCTCATTCACTTCATTCCTAAAACTATCCTTTAATCCATCCTCTATCTCATCCCTTTTTTCTTCCATCATCCCCATTGATTAAAGAAAAAATTAATATTTATATATGCTTCGCTTTTGCAGTTTATGTTAGAACTCCTAATCCTGCCATCTAGCCATTACCAAGGTACCATCATATTGTTTGGCTCGCAAGTGTTCAATGGCCCATTGGTTATATAATATAATTTCTTGTGTACAGCAAAGGTTTCATAAGCACCTGTATTTACGCTTATATGTAATTGATTATTGCTGTCTATCAATATTTTTGGATTATAAAACTGATTATTAGTGCCTGATATTGGAAGGTTTGTTTCCCCGCTCCAATACCATTTATATACCCATCCTGATAAAAAAAGAGGGAATCTCAATACCCATTCTCTGCCCCAATATGCATTTCTATATTTTAGTACGCTTCCATGAGATCCATCAGAGTAAACAAAATGCAGTATATTGTTTGAATCAAACTCATATGAGAAAGAATTATCTCCGTGAGCTGGACTTACAGAGTCATCAATAGTCAATTCTTTCCAAATGCCATCAATCCAATAAAAGTGCAATAATTTGCTTTGATCATTTCTGCATATGACATGTGCATGGACACTCTTGTCTACTCCCATTGCGCAATCTCTAAGATTTTTTGAAACCAGTCTATTGTCATAAACCCATGAACTGCCTGGAGCATGATTAAGAGTCCAGATAGAGCCATTATAAGATACAACCAATAGATTACCATATGAGTCAATCTTAGATGACCGTGCAGTTAAAACCTGGCCTTCGCTGTTTGGGATGTCTTTTGTCTCAAACCCTCCTGTTCCCTTTTGCACCTCTACTTTTATTGGCCCTGTTGTTGTCTCTCTGTAGAATACATAAAGTAATCCATTATTATCAACCCTTAATTCCATCTCAACAGGTTGCTGACTGACTCCCTGTTTGATTGTATTCTTTGTTGGATTTTCATCTGTAAAATAATTATATTTATAATAGCTTAAGATGTTGTTCATGCTGTTCACCCAATAGACTGAGGTGTTATAATTGGCTATGCCTCCAGTATAGTTATAGTCAGTCTTTCTCGACCTTATCCATTTGCCTTGATTATTGCAGAAATAATGTTTCCCTGCACCTCCTCCGACAATTAGATGAGGCTCGTTATTTGTTATTGGACTGTTTGTTTTTGTTGATAATAGCATGAATTGAGGCCCATACGATTTTCCATCTGCTCCCTGGACTCCGTCAAAGTTTCCTGCATAATATGATGTCCACTCTCCTACTGTCTCACTTGCAGCGTTTCCTGTTGCGCAATATAGGTCATTTACGCACACTCCTCCTGAATAGCATGATCCGCATGGATCTCCACATATATCAAGTCCGCACTGCCTTGTCCCACAGTCTGACAAGCAGTCATTGCATGCCCCATCAGTGCATCCATTTGGACAGTTTGTTATGATTGGATTATCATCACATCTAAAATCAACTACTTTACAATCTGGCTCTGTTGTGCATGATGTGGCTGAACCAGAATCTAACTTACAGAAATCATCAATTATTTCTCCTCCAGTATTCATTCCGATCTCTCCATATTCTAAAAGTGGACTGGATATATAGATATCATCTTCTAGATTTACGCAATATTCTTGATCATCAGGTGTTCCATCACCATCACTATCACCTAGAACACAAGCTCTGTTATTGCATCCGAATGGGCATGGGGCTTTAATTGTTTGAGGTGCATTTCCTTCTAAGCATATTCCTTCTCTCACACTGCATCCTGCATCTGCTGCAGTGCATGATTGCACTACTGAAGTTCCAATCACACAATTGTCTCCTCTTGAAACTGATGGAACCCCATTGACCAGCAATGTGCTTGATTCAAACACACTGTTCTCAAGGTCAGTGCAAGGATCATCACTGTCATTCAGTCCATCCCCGTCAGTGTCAACTTCTGCTGGTAGCCCTGAAACACATCTCCCATCAGTGCACACTTCTCCTGCTCCACAAGTTCTTGCTTCAAAAATGTATGATCCTCCTGTTATACATGTACCTTCTAGGACTTGTATTGGATCACTTACTTGTGTGATAGGCACACAAAAATCAACAAATGTTGTAACATTTGTTTCAGATCCATAAAATCCTTGTGTGTATCCTTTTGTATAAGCATCATCTCCATCACTGTCCCTGCATGTTCCAGCTTGCAAAGGAACACCTCTCCAATCTGTATTTGGGCTTTGGCTTCTGCAAGCATCATTCTCGCATCCATGCTCGCAAGCATAGTCTTTAAGATTAAAATAAGGATCACCAGCATCACAAACAGATTCTCTAATCCACCTGTCACTTTTGATTTCCATGCAATCATCACTTCTTACTGTTGTATCCTGGACTGGATTGATTACAGTAACTTGTCCATATGTGTTGGGATAATCTCCTCCATCAGTGTCTCTGCACATATATTCACAATTATCACTTGCATTGCAATATTGTCCTGATTGACAGGAATCTGAGCAATCTATTGTGTTTCCGCACATGTCTGAAAGGCCTGATCCGCAATTATTTTCTAGCATATAATCAGCGCAATCCTTTGGAGCGCATAATTCGCATTGGCCATCAATACATATTTCATCTGCACTGCATGGATCAATGTCTGCTAGCTCATAACATGGATCATTATCATTTTGTTTGCATTCTTGCCTATCCCTGCTAATTCCTACGCATGATAACTGACCAGGAACAGCACATTCTTGGATGCAATTCATTCCCCCTGGCCTTAGCATTGCTGTCAATGGGCTCCAGAATGTGTCTACATCATTAAGATTTGTTGTTGTGTAAAGCATCTGGTTGTTTCCAGTAGTGATATTCAATAGGTTTGATTCATATGCCAGTTTTCCAATGTTTTCTGGATATCCTATATAGCTGACATACATGTATTTTTCAGCTGAAAAATTTATATTGTCTACAAATCCATATATCTCTGCTTCTTCATCACCTTGTTGAGTATGTGAATAATATAATTTTTGAGTGTTGTTTGGCAACTCTAGGCTTATTGGATCTCCTCTATCGACAAACAGCCCTATTATCCAGTCTATTAGGTTATAAAATAATTGTAAGAATGGGGCTGGTAGACCTCCTTCTCTTGCATTTGTATGATAGATTATTATGTTCTGCCCAGGCACTTGACTGAATTGTCCACTAAGATTTCCTAAATAAGTTACAATATTAAAAGCAGGATCAAGATGTGTTGGATAAAAGTTGTAAGAGAATCCAAATGTGACATTCTCATTATTTGTATTTGGATTTTTCCTTAAGACACAGAAGTTGTTTATGCATGGGATTCTTGGGCTTTGATCATATAGCAGTCCCTTGTATCTTTGTCCATCATAAAATTGGCTGAAAGGTGCGGCTGTTCTCTGGCCTGATCCGATTGAAAGGTTGTCGCTTGTGCAGAATTTAAGGCTTCCAGATTGGTCTTGGAATCCGATGATTAAATCCTCTATTTGATATCCTCCTCCGCCTTGACCTCCTTTATATCCTTTGAGATAAGGTATCAGATTCTGATAATCATCGCAGAATAGTGTGAAGTTATCGTTTGTGTCTGTGTAATTTAATAATTCAAGTGCAACATATCTTGTCCTTGTCGTCCAGTTTCCACCATTGCATATATGGTCTTCTATAAATTCACCTGTATTTACACAGAAATTGATTCCTTCATCTTTATTATTGATATTTATTGAGACGCATTGGTCTTCCTGCTCGCAATAGCCAGGGTCTCCATCCCAGTCTCTTTTTGTCAGCTCGCTTGGAGTCTTCCATTCTCCATAAACACATATCCATTCATCCTCTCCGACTGTTACAGTGCTGTCTTCCATATCTTCAATATCTCCAGAGACACACACATCATCTGCTTGATTCCAGCAGTAGTCTTCTGGACAGCATCCTCTGAGTTTTTGGTAATCTCTTTCTCCTGGTATTCCATCTGATAGGTAAGGTTCAGCTCCTGGTTCCCTTAATCCCCTTATGTCTGCTTCAGTCTTGTTCCTCCATGTTGTCGGATAGTCACAGAACCATTCATCTCCTGGAATAAACCTGCAATAATCCATGTTTCTCGTACCATTTGATCCAACTAGATTTTCATCTGTGTTATAGTCTTGTAAAAATATATACCCTGCCTGAACCATAAAATAAACAACTATTTCTGCATCACTTTCATTATGAGTCCCATCTCCATTAAGATCATCTATTTCTGAATAATTTGTAAATGAACCATTTAAGATAAGGTTTGTCAATTCAATATCTCGTGCATCGCCTGCAGTCCCATTTCCATCAACATCAATTGGGCCTATACTGCATCCATAATATATTCCATTATTATTGAACATGGATTTGATTGGTTGCAATCCAAACATCACATAGGTATAGTTGGATACACTAGTTGCATTCCAGCATGCTTTTCCAGGATTTGAAGCATTGCTTAAGTCAGTATACGCTGAGAAATTGAACATGGAATATTCTTCTGGATCATCACCGCAGCAGTATCCATCTTTTCCAAGGCTTCCATTGCCTATCCATGTCCATCCTTGTCCTTCACAGACTAATTTTCCTGCATCATCAAATTCCTGCACCCATTTGCCATCTTGTGTGCAATAATATGATATATCTCCGTAAGTTGTCAGATTTTCTCCTGCTGTTGCCACCTGAGTATAATCCACGCCTTCTATGATTCTTGATGGACCCATCCTTATGTTTTCCTGTGCAAGAGGGAATGTTGAATTGCACACTTCTTCTGTTCCACAGCACTCTGTTATTAATGGATATCCGCCTTTTATATGGCATAAGTAATCATGATTGCTAATATTTAAAGGGTTAGATGTGTCTAAGAATGTTTTTCCAGAAAAATCAAGTGATTTGTGCAGATACTCACTCCAGGTGCATGTCATGTTTAATGATGATGAAAAATTAACAATATGATCATAAGGTTCTACTCCTCTTCCAAGCTCACAGCATAAGTCTGTGTCAGACACTTGTGCATGTGCATTTGTCTCATTGCTTAGCCTTAATAATGATATTTGGTTGTTTCCTGTTCCAAGCAGATTATTTCCACCATCTTCTGGTTTTAGTGAACAGCATACTCTTGTGTTATAGTTTTGTGAAGCAGGTCCTAGTATCTCGCCATGTGCATTTGTCGTGCCAGATAATCTCATTATTTCTGTCATGCTGTTTCCGCAATCACTATTTTTTAATTCGCATGAGAGTTCATATCCTCTTGGAGGTTCGCATAAGAAGCTTTGCTCATATTCACCGCATTCTCCTATGTGGGCATTTGTAGTGTCTGAAAGTGACAGGATGCAGTTCTTTAATAACTGATCTCCAGTGCATGCTATCCAATCTGACTTGTTTGAAACGGCTGAATAATTTCCGCATGGAACATCTATTATTTTTCCTTCTAATTGTGTGGCATTTGCATATGCCCAATTCCCTTCTGGTGATTTTGAAGCTCCGCTTGCAGAAGTGTCATAGGCAATGTCTTTTGGTTCAGCTTGTAATGTTACACTTTTTTGTGAAAAATCTTGTTGGGTTCCAGTTTTTATTATATCATTGATTTGAGCTGAACTGGTGATAGTGCTCCAATTAAGTCCTGCCCATATTGTGTAAATGGCTCCTGTGACATCTGGATCTTCTATATCATTGTCTGGCTCAATATCCCATAATTCATATGTTGCAGTTATATCGTTTCCAATGCATAATGTGTCTTTATCTAGGAATCCGCAGTCCCACATCCCGTCATCTCCGCAGCATTTTTTTCCAGAACTCACTCCATTATCAAAATCATACCTGCCCGTGGTGTCTTCGCAGAATTGTATGTTTTTGTCAGGTTCGCTGTTGACATTTGTCACTTTTACATTTTCTTCAATCATAGGCATACCTGTTGGTAAAAATTCAAATTTCAGGTCAATATCTTCACTTATCACTCCATCACTAAAATCTTTGTTTGAAATAAAGAAGATTGTTACAGGATAATAATTCTGGTTCCATCTTCCTGTTGTTGAGTTCCACTTCACCAATTTGTCTCCAGATCCTGCTGAGGATTGGCTATGAAATTGTAAAAAACTTGATGCTACAGTAACATTCCATGCAGATGGTAATGTGATGGTTAATGTTGCGTCTGCAACAATGCTATTACTAATGCAGTTAGCTCCTGTGCATGTGACATTTCCTTTTAATACAAATACCTGATGGTTAAAGGTTGTTAAGCATGAAGTTCCTGCTACGCAAGCATTTCCAGCCTCATTTGTTATTGTTATATCACTCAAATGTATGTCAGGAGGACCAGGTTGATCAGGACATCCTATAACAAAAACTATCATTATCAATGACAGCCCAAGAATGATTTTTGAAGTGTTCCAAAACAGCATTTTTCTTGCGAAGACATAAAAGACAGCTGAAAATATCAATAACAACAAGAAAAAGAATCTGGTATTGTTGAATGAATTTGATCCTGAACTTGCTAACCCTAATTCATTTTCACTTAATAAAAAGCCTGCATTCAACAGGGGCAATTTCTCTGTTTTGTGCTTTATCACTTCTTTTGCATAAATCTCTGATTCTGTCACTGGAATCACTCTTGAGAACAGAGAACTTTCTGATGCAGATGATCCATCAATATTGATGATCTTATTAGAACTCTCTTCATTTATTGAGAATGCTAGAGGAGCTAGTAACAAGTTTATAGTCATCCAGATAAGCAAAACTTTCTTTGAAAAATTATTACCCTTCATCAATATCCTCTTTTTATACTATACTCTAATATAATAAGGCTTTTTTAGAACTATTAATATAAAAAGTTTTCTGTATTGCGGCTCAGTAGAAAAGTTAAATAACCCGAACAGCTGTTAGGCTGTTTCGGGGGTGGGGAGTGCACCCCACCATGGGAAAGAAAAAAGAAAGACTATTAATACGTTACGCAAAAGCATTGCTTAAGCAATTTGAAATAGCGAA
>JAZDHV010000019.1:0-24370 GCA_043805595.1 Candidatus Woesearchaeota archaeon | reverse complement strand
TTTGGCGTGCCAAAAATGCTTTTTGCATTTTTGAGCATTTTCAATCCCAAAAATTTGCCAGCTATATTAGCGAGCCGTAATACGAAAAAATCCTACAGGGATTTTTTGTACAAAAAATTGCTTTGCAATTTTTTCGTACCCTAACCTTTAGGTTGGGGATAGGCGAGCATATTAATGGATTGGCAAATTTTTGTTATTTTAGAAAAAAGGTTCTGCTGCCACTCCTTTTACGCACCAGACAGTAGGGAACTAATTATTTACTGGGCACAGCCCTATTGATAATG
This sequence comes from Candidatus Woesearchaeota archaeon, assembly GCA_043805595.1. Lineage (GTDB taxonomy): Archaea > Nanobdellota > Nanobdellia > Woesearchaeales > JAGVYU01 > JAZDHV01. The sequence continues at coordinate 24,086 of JAZDHV010000019.1, read as the reverse complement.
TAGGCCCCCTTTGAGTCCAGATGTCTGTAAGATGTGGCAGCTAGATTAGAATACTATAATTTCCTGTTGTTTTTAAATATTGTCTATAAATTCTTTCTCACTTGTGAAATCCACATTTTCAGCCATTCCATTAAATCCAATTTCTAGGCTTGCTGGATCACATATCTTGTTGTGGAGATATGGCTTGATGATCCATTTCCTCTCGTTTTTTGAGTCTGGATTGACAAACCATATTGAAAGATTTTGATAATCAGTCAGTATTTTCCATTTGCCTTTCATTATCATTATATTTTCCTTGTTATTTAATGTGATAATAGAGAAATATTCCTCTTTCCCGCAGTTCTTTATTATATTTTCAATATCATCTAATAATAATATGATTTTGTATTTTATTTCAATCCCATCATTCTGTTTTACAATTATTTGACCCTCTTTGCCTTCTATATCTTTTATCCTATTCTGGATTACATCCCTGTTTTTTATGTCTATCAAAGCCCATTCTCTTATTTTTTCAATAGCCTTGTTAATAGTATCACCTATACCCTGTTTATTGATATGGAAATAAAAATCTTTTGATTAAATCTTGAATTTTACGATAATCTTATAAAATCACTATTAAAACCATTGTTATGATGTATGATATAGAAGTCAGGAATCTGAAAAAGTCATATGGTCGAGGTTCTGATAGGGTTACTGCTGTCAACAACATCTCTTTTTCAGTAAAAAAAGGAGAGATTTTTGGTCTTTTAGGAGTTAATGGGGCTGGAAAGACAACTACAATCAATATTCTTACAGGTCTTTTGAAAAAGGACTATGGTAATATCAGGATCATGGGCTTGGATCCTGAAAAGAATTGGGAAGAGGTTAAAAACAAGGTCAATGTCAGCACTGCATATTATCCGTTGTCTGATGTGCTTACTGTGAGGCAAAATCTTTTGATTTATGCTAAAATATTCAATATAAAAAACCATAAGAAGAAGATCAACGATCTGATAGGCCAATTTAATCTCGTCAAGCTTGCAAACACTAAATTGATATCCTTGAGCTCAGGAGAAAGGACAAGGGTTGTGCTTTGCAAAGGTTTGATCAATGATCCTCAGGTCTTATTTCTTGATGAATGCACTGTAGGCCTTGACCCTGATATTGCAGAGAAAACCAGGAGATATATCAAGAAATATCAGAGGGAAAGTGGTTGCACAATCCTTTTCACATCTCATTATATGTATGAGGTGGAAGAACTTTGTGATAGGATCGCTTTTATGGAAAATGGGAAGATTATCCAGATTACAACATCTGATCAGCTTAAGAAATCAATTAAAAAGTCAACAATAGAGATCAGTGTGAAAAAGGATGTTCTTGGACTTAGAAAATTTCTTGAAGACGAGAATATTGATGTTTTGTTCCAGAAGAATCACACTCTGGTTTTTGAGGTGTCATATGAAAAAGATCAGATATACAGGATCATGAATAAGATTTTTTCAAAAGGATTCCTTTTAAGCGATCTTCATATTAAGAAGCCAACATTAGATGATATTTTCATAAAATTTGCAAGGAGAGAAAATGAAGTTATACAGGATTAATGCATTATTATTAAAATATTATTATATAACAATAAACAGCCTAGATAGGATCTTTGATATTTTTTATTGGCCTTTGATCGATTTGGTTATTTGGGGATTTGCAAGCGCTTATATCAGGGATATTTCTAGTTATAATCTTTTATCCATGTTCCTTGGAGGAATTATCTTATGGTTATTTGTTTGGAGGTCATCCCAGGACATTGCAGTGTATATTTTAGAGGATTTTTGGTCAAGAAATCTGTATCATGTATTCTCTTCTCCGATAAAGATATCAGAACAGGTAATATCAGTCATCTTGTTAGGTTTTTTCAGGGCATTGATAACATTTGTAGTGTTGATAATATTGGCTTTTTTTATATATTCATTTAATTTGTTCACTATCCCTTTATATTTTATTGCAATATCTATTGTATTATTGTCTTTGTTTGGTTGGGCTATGGGTTTGTTTGTAACTGCATTGATATTCATATATGGGAAAAGGATCCAGGTCTTGGCATGGTCAGTTGTGTGGGTCATCCAGCCTTTTAGCTGTGTCTTTTATCCTCTTAGTGCATTGCCTGGATGGGCTGTACCTATAGCAAAGGTCCTGCCCACAACATATATTTTTGAAAGCTTGAGAAGTGTCATCTCAAATAATACAATTAATTATTACTGGTTGTTGTATGCTTTGATAATTGATATTATCTTCCTTTTGATAATGTTCTTGTTCCTTAGATTTGCTTTTGATCGGGCAAGGACTACCGGCCTTTTGGCTAAGTCTGATTGAATAATAATATTAAGATAAAAATATTAATTGAGAGTATTGATTTAAACAGAATCTAAATAGAACCAATTGATTGACCAATCAATCTAGTCATTCTCAACCCTGGGAGCCAAAATAAAGCTCAGGTTGACCTTGTCTATAGTATTGTAATCAAGCCTTAATGGATAATCCTTGTGGAATGATGCAGTCACAGTGTCTGCTATCTTGCTGCCATTGATCATCTTTTTCAGATATTCGATAGAATACTTTGACTTGACCTTTGAGTTTCCTTCAACCTCGATCTTGGAGTTGTCATCTTCATTTATGTCAATGTTTGCCTTGCTCAAGTCACCCTCAGCTACAATGACCATCTTTTTTGGTTGTGCTATAAAACTTACAGACTCTGCTACTATATCAGCATCTTCTATTGCTTCATTGAATATTGATGCGTTTGTTGTCAATTTTGCTCCAAACTTTAGGTCAGGTATTTTCTGGTCTTTTTCATCCAAGTCAATTGTTGGTATGCTGAAAGTCCTTGTTGATGTTCCTTTCAGCTGGATCATTAATCTGTTGTCCTCTCCTAATTGAAGTGTTATCATGTCGCTTGGGCTTGCCCTTCTGAGCACTTGTTTGAGATTGTCCAGGTTCAGTCCTATTTCAGTTTCCTCTTTAAGGTCATATTCTGTGAATGTGCTGGAAAATAGCTTGAAGATCACCATTGCCACATTTGCAGGATCCATTGCAACCAGCTCTATTGCATCTTTGGTTACCTTGAATCTTGCTTCATTTACTAGCTCAGAAATGATTGAGATGCTGTCTTTAAGATATTTTGGTTCTGCAAGCGTTAATCTCATTATATCCTCCTTTAATCCCCCTTTTATTTAAGATATCAATCCTTATTTATATAGTTTATTATTTTAAAGAATCTATGAGCTTATTGTGAGATAATTTGTTGTTATTCCAGTTTTAGATGGTTAAGATCCCTCATTATATGTACATTATCCTTATCATATCCCATCTCTATGGCAAGATCATATAATGCTTTTGTCATTCTTTGGTCACCATGGGCAGGAATCAGGTGTTTTGGCTTGACCAGAGATATTAGATCCCTTAAGTCTTCTCTTCCTGCATGCCCGCTTATATGGATGTCTTTGAAGATCCTGACTCCATACTTTTTCAAGTCATTTTCTAAATCCTCCCTGTTCTTGATGTTTGTAGGGGTTGGGATTGTTTTGCAGGAAAATATAACATGATCTCCTGGATCTAGCCTGAATCCGAATTCTCCTCTTGCAATCTTTGAAAGTGTTGCTTTTGGCTCTCCTTGGTGTCCTGTGACAACCAATAAGTATTTCTCTTTTCCATCTTTTTCAATTTTTTTCAGCTCTCTTTTGATCTTTGAGCTGAACCTGACTATATCTACCTCTTTTGAGAAATTGACTAATTTGATTGATTCTGCTGCATTAGTATATTTTGAAAGCGACCTTCCAAGAAATACGATCTTTCTTCCTAATTTTTTTCCGAATTCAATTATTGATTTTAGTCTGGCAATATGGGATGAGAATGTTGTCACAATTATAGTTTTTCCTTTTGATTCTGTTCCAATCATGACATCTCTCAGCATCTCTTTTGCCACTGCCTCTGAAGGCATTTTTATCGCTTCAGGAGCATAGGTTGATTCAACAATTAAAGCAAAAATGTTCCTGTTGCCTAATTCCCTTAGTTTTGCAAAATCTGTTTTCTGTCCAAGTGTAGGGTAGATGTCAAACTTGAAGTCATTTGCATATAGCACAATTCCATATTTTGTGTGGATTGCGACCATGACTGTCTGTGGGGTTGAGTGTGTCATGTTTATGAATTCAATCTTTATATTCTTGGATATTTTTATTGTTGAACCTGCATTCAGCACTTTTATTTTATTGTTGAGATGTATCTTTTCATCAGTAAGTATTGCCTGTAGCACTGCTGCGCTGAAAGGCGTGCAGATGATTGGTGCTTTGAAATAATTTCCAAGAAAGGGCACTGCTCCTATATGGTCAAGATGCGCATGTGTTGGGATTATTGCAATTACTCTTTTATGCCATTCCTTGATCTGGGTTATGTCTGGTACAGCCTTTTCCTTGATAAGCTCAGATGGAGATATATTTATAATATCCTCATCCTCTGTAAATCTGATATAATTCTCAAGATGAAGTCCCATATCGCATATGACAACCTCATCATCTATCTTGATGGCTGTGCAGTTCTTGCCAACCTCATCATATCCGCCGATTGATCTTATTTCTATTGGCATGAGTGATTAAATTTAGTGATCAGTTTAAATATTTTTTGATAATGATTGAATAATGATTGGATAATAGAAAGATTTATGAGCTAGAAGAAATTATTTGTCCATGTTGAAAAAAAAAGTGCTTGTGATTGTTGCACACCCAGATGATGAGACAATATGGATGGGTGGATTTCTTATTAGAAATATCTCTAATTGGAATTTGACAATACTGAGCTTGTGCAGGAAAGATGATTTGGACAGGGCGCCTAAATTCCAGAGAGTTTGCAGTTCATTGGGTGCAGAATGCTTTATCTCAGATCTTGAAGATGAAACATTGATTGATATTGATTCTTCAGAGGTTATAAACAGGATTAAAAAATATTGTGATAAGAGCTATGATTATATTTTTACACACGGCAGCAATGGTGAATATGGCCATAAGAGGCATAAGGATGTTAATGATGCTGTGTTGGAGATGGTTAAGAAAAAAGATTTGTCAGCTGAAAAAGTATTTCTATTCTCTTATGAAAAAAAAGGAAAATCTTGTTATCCAAGCAAGAAAGCAGAAATATTTATAAATTTAAAAGATAAAGAAGTCAAAATCAAGAAAAAAATGATTGAAAACATGTATGGATTTACAAAGGACAGTTTTGAATCTTTAAGCTGTAGAGATATAGAATCTTTTCAGGTGTTACAATGAGATGTATAGTTCTATATGCTTATCCGCCAGAGGCTGATGGCCAGAGCCTTCAGGGAGATCTTTTGTATAAAGGTATTGTTAATTCAGGGAATATTGCAGTGCCTTGTCATTTTAGGGAAAGCGTCCAAAAAAGGGTGTATCTTAACAAGCTTAAGCCAGATGTGGCATTTGGTATGGGTTTTTGGGGAAATGTCCCTGAAATAATCAGCGAGCCATTGAAGTATGGAGTTAAGCCTGTTCCATGGTTTAATGCCGACGGATGGGTTGCAAATTATCAGGAAGAGTTTAATAATCTTGAATTGATGTTTACCACAAGTGAATGGGTCAGGCAGGTGTATAAGAGGGATGGTGTTGATGTCAGCAAGATGATTCCAATGCCTATAGGGATTGATACTGATTCCTTTCAGCCTACTGAGAATCCTGAATTTAATCAGGCTATCCGTGAGATGTTTAAGATAAAATCTGATGAGAAGATGATCCTGACTGTAGGCGGGGATGTGACATCAAAAGGTGCGCAGGAGATGATCAAGGCATTGGCTGAAGTGAACAAGGAATTCACTGGCTGGAAATATTTGTGCAAGTCATGGCCCAGCAAGTGTGCGAACCAGTGGAGAAAAAAGGAGATTCAGCTGGCCAAGGATTTAGGCATTAGGGATAAGGTCATTTTTGTAAATGATATCTTCTCGCAGGATTTTATGAAGCATGTTCTGAACTCAACTGATATCTATGCAGCGCCTTCAAGGATTGAGGGTTTTGGGATGATTCAAGTCGAGGCAATGGCTTGCGGAAAGCCTGTTATTTCGATAAACAAGATGGGGCCATCTGAGACAATAATCCATAATAAGACTGGCCTTCTTGCTGGTGTGTCAGAGGAGATCATGCTTAATGAGGAATGGGTTTATCCCTCAATGGGGTTTAAGAAAAAGCAGATCATCAAGTTTAAGGAGCCAAAGACATTTGCTTATAGGGCTGATGTCAATGACTTAAAGGAGCATATATTGAAATTATTGACAGATGATGATCTGAGGGAGAAAATGGGAAAAGATGCAAGGGAGCATGCTAAAAATAATTTTGATTACAGGCATATTTCTCAGAAGATGGTTGATATTACAAAGAAAAAATTTAATTTAGAATGATTTAAATTTATTTTAGATTTTTTTAATATTTAATTTAGAGTAAGACTTTTTTCTTTTTTAATGATTTGTATGCTAATATGTACATGCCTGCATCCCATGCTTGCAGGTTCCCATAAGTCTTCTTGGTCTTTGGATGTATCCATTCTGGGAAATTGCCTTTGAGGTTTGATTCTGCCAGATTTGTTAGCTCTTTCTGGGCTTGTTTAATCCTTCCTAATTTTATTAGGCTCAATACATACACTCCGCCGATAAATGGCCATATTCCCCCATTGAGGTAGCTGTTAGGTTCCCTTGCATCGCAGTCTTCAAAATATTCCTGCCAGTTTTTCGATCCTTTTTTTATTGGCGGAAATATTGCTTTTGCTGGATATGGGCTGTTGATTTTATTATTTTCAATATATCTTATAATATTTTTTGCCATATTCTCGTCTGCAAGACCGAATATTATTGAAAAAAGGTTCCCTAAAGTGTCAAACCACTCTCCTATCTCTTTGTATTTGTTGTGGTTTTTCCATCTGTAGGATGCATAGTAATTTCCTGTCCATAGTTTTGTGTCCTTTTTCTCGTTTATCATGAACTTGATTCTTTTCGCTTCTTTTTTGTTTCCTGTTATCTGCAATGATTTATAGTAGAGTGCATGGGTGTTTATTGTATATCCATATTTATGTGGAAAAGCGTCCTGCCAGTCTGTTGTGGGCAGCTGTACAAGAAGCCCGTTTTCTCCAGTGTCCATATATTGCAGCCAAGTGAGTGCTTTTTTTATTGCATTTTTGTATTTTCCTGCCAAAGGATTTTTTTGGTACCTCTTTAAATAGAAATGATGGCCTATGATGAACAGCAGTGATGAGTCGATTGATGCGAAATCGACATGCGGCTTCCTTTCGCTGAATATGTCCACTGCATTTGGTATCTGCCCTCTCTTGCTCTGGTGCTTTGCAAGAAGGATTATTGATTTCTTGTATGTTTCTCTTATTCTTTTGTCGTCTGATAGGCTTGCCCCTATCATTGTGATCATGCTGTCTCTTGCCCATACAGCATTATATCCTTTTATTCCGCCTGATGCATACATTCCATTTTTTGTTGAGCACTTTCTGATAGTCTCTAATGCCTGCTTGTAGCATTCTTCAATTATGTTCTCTTTTTGTTTTCTAGAATTTATTTTTCCCAATTTATCTTTTTTGATTTGTGTTTTTTTCTTTTCTAACTGATCTTTTGGCGATTAATTGTATTTTTTTCTTTAAATGTATTAAAACTTTATGTTTTTATCAGCAGGTTAGAACTCATTTGCCTTTGCTATATTGACAAATTTTTTTATAATTTTCTCATTATCTTCCCCAAAAGTGAATCTGCCCTTGACTTTTTCCCCAGAAAGCACCAGTGGCATCCAATGAGGGTCATCTGCCCACATTGAGCTAAAAGGCAGATCTTTCATATCAAACCATTCTGGTTTTATCTCTTCTGTTTCAATTGGCTCGCCTATCCATTTATCAATAAGATACACATGGACTTTCTGGTCCCACTCTTCTCCTTTTGGAGCATTTGTGAAAAAGAAGTCAAGCTCGCCTACTTTTCTCAGGTTCTCCTCGCTTAGATCAACACCAATCTCTTCCTTTACTTCTCTTACAGCTGCCTTTGCCAGGGTTTCCTCACTATTAAGCTTTCCACCTAAACCATTCCATTTTCCTTTTCCAAATCCTCTTTTCTTCATCCCAAGCAGGATATGCTCTCCTTTAACAAGATAGACTAATGTAACATTTCTCATAATAGAAATTGTTTGTTTGGAATATTTAATAATATTGGTTTTAAAAAATCATAGAAATAAAAAAATTCAGAGAACAGGAGTCAAACACCTTCCTTTGATTAATCACCATCAAGATTCTTTTTTATGATAGCGTTTAATTTCGCTATTATCTTCTCAAAAGCATCCTGATTTCTTTCAATATAATTCATATCAACCTTTGTGCCATAATATACTATTTTATTTCTTCTTTTTCGAAGATCATCCAATAGATGAAGTTCATGTTCTGAGAAATAGTTTATATAGTTTTTTCTTAGGTATTCAATCAGATCCTTATGGCTTAAGGTTTTGTAGCCGTCTATAAAAAGAATAGATGTTATCAATTCCTTGCATACTTCATAAAAGCTTTCTGCTGCAAGGGAGCTTTCTCTTTTTTTGTCAAAATCAGGTATTTTATTGTATCTCAACATTGCCAGTTCAAGAAGGCTCTTTGCCCTCTCTTTGTCTTTCTCAATCCTTATCAATTCCATTAAAACACCTTGATGTACCCTTCTAATTTAGTTCCATTCAGGATGTTATTCCTTAATTCTTTTGGCAGCTTCCCAATATCTTCTGCGAAAAACAATTGAATCCTCTTATTCAGCTTTTTCTCATATTTTTCTAGGTTGATGCTCTTTTCTTTTGCCTGGACAAAAATGTCTATATCTCCGGATTGTAGATCCTCTCCTTTTGCAGCTGATCCAAAAAGAATGATTGCATCTGGGCTTAATTCATTGTCAAGATGCTCTTTTAATCCTGATTCCTGGATATTAATGAGAAAATTTATTTTTTTATAAAACCTGAATTTTTCGCTGTCAAAATTTGCAGCATAGTACTTAAATATTTCATCATCCTTTTCAATGATTAAATTTTCTTTAATCAGGGTTTTTATATGCAATTTGACTGATGTAGGGGCTAAATTGATTTTTTTGCTAATAGTTCTGATATGCATTTTCCCAGAGGGATTCTCAAGAAACTCCCTTAAGACAATCCAGATGCTACATTTTTGTATCATAATAAACATAAATGTCACAATTGCTATATAAATGTTACGATAATCCTGGAGATTTCCTAAAGATTACTTGAATCTAATCTCCAGAAAAGCGAAAAAAACAATCCCTGATTATATACTAAATCTTTCAAATTTCTTCGTATTTGAGTGTAGAAGGCGAAAATATTATATACTCTGTAGACCAATATTAATTGTATTATGAACAAGAAAATAATGGCTATATCACTTTTATTTGTGTATTTTTTAGTTCTTGGTTGTGATGATACAACTAAAAGTGATGGGAATCTTTTATCAAATAATCAAAATATAATTTATTGTGGTAATATTTCAGCACCAACAGTGAATAAAATTGAATTTCATTATTCTAATAACTCCAATGATGTGCGTGATTGTTTTATTAAATCATTTATTAAGTGTAATCCAGCAAATATGGTTACTACTAGATTTTCAATTGAAAATGCTGAACATATTACAAATGCAACAATTTTAGGAAAATATAAAGATAGATGTGCAATCGAAGTTAATTATAAAACTACAGATGTATGGGTTTTAGATAGAAATATTAATACAAAATGTTACAATATTGCAGATGAAACATTTAGTGCAATTAATGATTGTGAAGTTAATAAATCATTCTTAATATAAATTGAAGTAATTATCTCAAAAGTTTAAAACCCTTTCGCCTTTTGGCATGAAACACGAAAAATAATTGAGTTTTCCTATATGAGTTTAGTTGAGAAATTTCGTATTTCTGGCATATTTTAATCCATTAAAAATATAATTTAAAAATAAATAATGCGGGGAGGAGGGTTCGAACCCCCGTAGGCACTAAGCCAACAGATGACTTACATTGATAATAATTTTTTCCGATCATGATAATTTGTATAAGGTTTTAGAAAACCAAATTTTAACCAAACACTATATCTAGTTTGATGACGAGGATTATTAGATTTTATAATTCTAAACCAATTTTTAATATCTTGAATTCTCCTAACTCTTAAAGCATATGAATTACTAATATTCCTGTCGCATTTTATCCCTTTTTTATTCTTAATATCAATCTTGGATTTAATATTTAATTGATCTAAAATTTCTTTAATTTGAGTCAATAATTCCTTTGAAATTGAGGTAATTGATAATTCAGGATGATAATTGTGAGTTCTTTTCCACGTACTTGATGATTTTGACCTTGATTTCTCACACCAGAATGAACCATCAGTATCAAATATTCCTCTAACAACAGCTTTTTTGATATTAGTATCACTTGAATTCATAATCCAATCAGGAATCATTACTTTGTGTGCTTTTCTCCCAATTTCAAAACCTAGACTAATAGCTTTTTTTATTATTCTCTTTTTATATGTACAGATTCCATATACTTTCCAATAAGGAAAATTTTTAGGATTTACTTTTATAAAATATTTTGAGAATAATGGTGCTAAAAAATTATCATAATAATCTTTATCTTCAATAGCTGAACCAGTTATATAAAGTCCATCAATATCACTTTCTATCCATCCATCTCCAATAAATGCTCCTATTATTTCAGCAACTTGGTAATTCTTCATGTAAAAATTAAATATGTGCTTATTTAAATACTTCACACAAGAATGTCCAGTGGTTAAAGTGAGGGAAGGGGGGTTCGAACCCCCGTAGGCACTAAGCCAACAGATGGCCAACAAGAGTTATTCATTGATCCATTTCTAGACCTCATCACTCAATGACTTGAGTTTGGACTTTTTTGCATATATATGCATAAAATACTGTCCCGTTTGACCACTCCGGCATTCCCTCAAATTATATCAAGAAACAAACCATCTGCCTTTTTTAAACTTTCTCATAATTTAAGCTCAGTCCTAAGAGTCGTTCGCGGCAGTCAAATCAATAGTGCTTCGCACTTGAATTGAATGCTCCCTGCTGTCTTACGAATGGGATTGCGCTCACTTGCCATAAATGGTCTCTTAGGACTGAGCCCATAACAATAGAATTCTAACCCATATCATTCAGTTTGCTCTCAATATCTGCAAGCTCATTCTCTAGTTGGTCTAATTCCCCTCCTTTGACTTTCTTGACCACTACTTTTTCCCCTTCATTTAAACTTATTGAAGGTAGCCTTACACTTATCTTTGGAAACTCTTTTTTCAGTCTTTTGTTTAGAAGGTCAATCTGTTTCATTATCTGGTTGAATTTGTTCATCTGGAGGACTTTCTCTTCCCTGATCTTTTTCAGCTCTTCATATTTCTTCAATGATTGTATCATTGATTTGGATGACTCTAGCAGATATCTCCTTATCTCATTTGGGTTTGGAATTCCTACAAAGAACATTTCTTCTGCCATTTTATAATGTCTCAGGTTCAAGCAAGACTTTGTCGATGAATTCTATTCTTTTTTCCACTTCATCAAGGGATATTTTCCAGTCTTCAAGTTCAGAATCTTCCTGATTCTTTAGCTCATTCACCCTGTTGAGGACCCCTCTTGCATGTTTGATCTTGCTTTGGATTATGTTGATGATGTCAAGTATATCCTTATATTCTTCTATTTTGATGAACACATCTGCTTTTCTGCTTGGATTCATTCTTTAACCCCCAAAAACTGCTTTGTCGATATAAACTAATTTTCTTTGGATATCTTCTAGTTGATTATGGATTTTGTCAAATTCCTTTTCTTTCTGGTTCTTTATCTCATTTAGATTCAATAATATTTGGTCTGATTCATTGATTTTTGTTCTTACATCCCTAATATTTTTCATTATCTCTTTATAATCGTCAGTTTTTACAAATAAAGGCCCCATATCCTCAAATTTCCTTTTCTCCATTATTGGCTCTGGCATCTGTTCTAATGGTGCTGGATGCTCAAAATGTTTTAGCCCTTCTGGTTTTTGCAATTTTCCAAGACCAAATCTCCTCTCTTTTGCATGAATGTCCAATTTTGGTAATTGTGGAAGTCTTTTCTCCTCAAATTGTGGTATCTCAGGAAGTGGAGGTAATTCTGGCATCCCTCTATTGCTCTTGATACCTTTTGTTATAGGTTCAAGTTTTGGTAGAGGAGGCAAATCTGGGTACATTTCTTTTTTTCTTTCTCCTATTTTCTTAAGATTGAGGTCTGGTAATGGTTGCATTTCAGGCAATTGAAGTCTTCCTTTATTTGGTTCAAGTTCTGGTAGAGGAGGCAGTTCAATTTCTCTCTTTTCCTTTCCTTTAAATGATTGTAAAAAAGAAGTCTTTTTCCTGGGTGTTAAATCAGGCAATGGTGGAGGTGTCAACCTTGGCAGTGGTGGCAATGATTTTAATCCAATAGAATCCCCTTTCCTGATTGGTTTTGGTGGAGGAGGCAAATCTAATGGAGGTAACTCTTTGTTTTTCTTTCTTCCAAATAATCCCATTTTTCCCCCATATTGTACTATAATATATACTAACGAGTATATAAAAAAGTTGTTCTTATTAAAACTTTATTGAGTATTTTTTAGGAGTAACAATATTCTATATTAATATGTCAAAATATACCACTGGTCTGCATGACCAGTGGACAATAGTCCACAATCCATTTTTGGAAGGCGGTATATTTCTGAACATGCTCAAAGTCGGCAGGGTGAGCGAAGCGAACATGCCACCAGTCTATTGATTAGTGGTCCCTGCAGACTTTGACATGAACTCATATTTTAATATCAAAAATTATTTAAACTGTCCATTTTTACTTAATTATTAAAATGACAAATACTAAAGAAAAACTAGAACAAGGCTGGATTCATAGCAGGGTTATTATTGAGGTACTTGGAAAGCCAGAAGATCATGTTAAAAATGCAATGGATAAAGTTGTGGATAGGATTAGGAATGAAGATGGGATTATTATCACTAATTCAGATTTTTCTGATCTTGAACCTCAGGAATCAATGTTTTCTGCTTTTGTAGAGGTTGAGATGCTCACAAAAAATATTGAGAAGCTTGTCTGGTTCTGTTTTGATTTTCTTCCATCTAGTGTTGAGATAATTGAGCCTCAAGAGTTTAGGTATAATTCTAAAGAATTTTCTAATTTCTTGAATGATCTTCAGGCAAGGCTTCATGTGGTCTCAAATGAAGTTAGGATTGCCCAGCAAAGCAATAAGAATTTGGCTATAAATGCTCATAACCTCTTGAGAAATCTTATTAATCTTTCTTTAAAAAACAATTCTTTGGAAATGAAAGATCTGGTTGCTGATACTGGAGTAAAAGAGCATGAATTAAGTCCTTTTCTTGATATATTGATTGGGCAGAATCTTATTAAAAAACAGGGTGACAAATTCTCATTTGTAAAAAAAGATGGCAAGTCTAAAGCATAAAATTGAGGCATTGCTTTTCTCGTCTGGCAGAGTGATGTCTCTTGAGGAATTGAGAAGATTGACAAAGTCTCCTCCTTATGACATTAAAGAGGCAATTGATGAGCTTCGGGATGACCTGAAAAACAGGAACTCTTCTATTAAACTTATTAGTGATACTCCTGATTCTTGGAAGCTTAATGTTGAGGATGATCATCTTCCATTGATTAGGAAGATTGTTTCAAAGACAGAGTTGAAAAAGACTTTACTAGAGACTTTAGCTATTGTAGCATGGAAAGCCCCTGTTCTCCAGGCAGATATTATCAAGATGAGGACAAATAAGGCATATGATGATCTAAAGGTTTTGGAAGAGATGAACTACATTTCAAGAAAAAAGAAAGGAAGGACAAAGCTTATCTCATTAGCCCCAAAATTCTTTGAATATTTTGACATTCCTCCTGAAAAGATGAAAGAGAGATTTCAAAAATTTAGTGAGATGGAAAAGGAGATCATAAGCAAGGAAGATGAGGTTAAGCAGGCAAATAAGTATCTTGAGGAGATCAAACAGCGCCAGGATGAGGAGCAGGAAAAGCTTGATAAGTTGGGTAATATGGATGTTATAGACATAGATGAGAATATAAATCCTGAAATTACAGTTATCAAAGAGGGTCAGGAAGGAGAAAAAGTTGTAGGAGACCATCTTGGAGGTCTAGAGGTTTATGGTGAAAGAAAGAAAAAAGAAGATGAAAATGATAATAAAAAAGATTTAAACCATAGGTCAATAAAAAAAGAGATTCGAGAAGAAAATCCAGAAGAACAAAATGAAGATAATGAGAATGAACATCAAGAAAAGTTTGAAAAAAAGATAATATTACCAAAAAAACATTCAAAACCTAAAAAAGAAGATATAGACGAATTCGAGGATGACTCTGATAATCTTGATGAAGATAATAATGATGATAATGATGATTCTGAAGAAGGTCAGGATGATTCAGATCAAGAGGGCGATAATAATGATAATAACAAAGATGATTATAAAGATATTGAAATTAGTCCTGATCTAGAGTTTGGAAAAAATGATGAATTGGAAAAAACACCTGAGCAGAAATTTGAAGAAGGTGTTGACAAGGAAGTTGAGAAGATTATGGACCCATCAAAAGATGTTTTGGACTATGAGACAGGCTCTTTTAAAAAGAAGAATGAAGAAGAAAAAAAGAAGTACAAGAGCAATATGGTGAGGGACAGGGAGGAAGAGGATGAAAATGTTTAAGCTTCTATGCCCAAAATGCAAGAATTCTATGAATTATCAAAGTACTACTAAAATTCTTACAGGAAAGAGGAAAAGATGCGTATACTGCGGACACTCATTTGCTACAAAAGACCACATTTTGAAGATATTATAACCCCTCCAAATACTCAAATTCAGCTATTACAGCCCTTATATTGCCATTATAGAAAGCAAAACTTTATAAACCTAGACATATTCTTTTTCACTTAAATACATAAAAATTTAATCATATTTTATTCAAATTTATTCTCTAAAAATGGATGAAAAACAAGGCGAAAATAGTGAAGAAATCAAAGAGATCCCTGTTGAGTTTGACAGGATTTTAAAATGTGAAATTGAAGATGAGATGAAAGATTCTTATCTAGATTATTCTATGTCCGTTATTGTTGGAAGGGCTCTTCCAGATGTTAGGGATGGCTTGAAACCAGTCCATAGGAGGATTCTTTTTGCTATGAATGAGATGGGCATGTTCCATAACAAGCCTTTCAAGAAATCTGCAAGGATTGTGGGTGAAGTCCTTGGTAAATATCATCCTCATGGTGATCAAGCTGTTTATGATTCATTAGTAAGAATGGCTCAGACTTTCTCTTTGAGATACCCTTTGGTGCAAGGTCAGGGTAATTTTGGATCAATCGACGGTGATTCTGCGGCAAGCATGCGTTACACTGAAGCCAGATTGAAAAAAATATCTGAAGAGATGCTTATTGACATTGACAAAAACACAGTTAAGTTTGTTCCAAACTTTGATGAAAGCCTTCAAGAGCCATCTGTCCTTCCTTCAAAAGTGCCTAATCTTCTTGTAAATGGTTCATCTGGTATTGCAGTGGGTATGGCTACTAATATTCCTCCTCATAACATGTCTGAGATATGTGATGGAGTTATCCATGTTATTGATAATCCTGAAGCTACATCAAAAGAATTAATGGAATTTGTCAAAGGACCTGATTTTCCAACAGGAGGGATAATCCAAGGTGTCATGGGTCTTAAATCAGCTTATAAGACTGGCAGGGGAAAGATTATAGTTAGGGCTAATCATAAGATTGAAGAGTTAAAAAAGGATAAGAATAGGATTATCATCAATGAGATTCCCTATCAGGTTAATAAGTCTATGTTGATTGAGGAGATTGCAAATCTTGTTAAGGATAAAAAAATTACAGGAATCTCTGATTTAAGGGATGAATCTGACAGGGATGGCATGCGGATTGTCATCGAGCTTAAGACAGGCGCTAACCATGAAGTTGTTGTGAATCAGCTGTTTAAGCATTCAAGATTGCAGATAACTTTTGGGATTATTCTTTTATCTCTGGTTGATAACCAGCCAAGAGTGCTTAGTTTGCCTATCATGATCAAGGAATTTATTAATCATAGGCAGGTTGTTGTGAGAAAAAGGACTGAATTTGATTTGACAAAAGCTGAGGATCGTGCTCACATTTTAGAGGGATTGATCATTGCCTTAAATAACATTGATGAGACTGTGGCTCTAGTTAAGAAATCAAAGACAGTTGATGAGGCTAGAAATGCATTGATATCAAGGTTCTCTTTGACTGAAAAACAGGCTCAGGCAATTCTTGATATGCGATTGCAGCGCCTGACAAGCTTGGAGCAGGATAAGATAAAGGATGAGCATGATGAACTACTTGAGTTGATCAAGGAGTTGAAGGGGATTTTGGCTGACGAAAACAGGATTCTGTCAATAATCAAATCTGAACTAATTGAGTTGAAAAAAAATTATGGTGATAAAAGGAAGACTGTCATCAGTGAAAAAGAGAAGGAAGTCATTGATGATGTAGATCTTATTCAGTCTGTCGATATGGCAATTACAATTAGCAATAATGGTTATATCAAGAGGACCCCTTTGAATATTTATAAGAGTCAAAAGAGGGGAGGTAAAGGCATTATTGCTGCTACAACAAGAGAAGAGGATTTTGTCTCTGACTTGTTTATTGCCAATACTCATGATTATATTTTATTCTTTACAGAAAAAGGTAATGTTCATTGGAAAAAGGTTTTTGAGATTCCTCTTGGTGCAAGACAGGCAAAAGGGACTCCTATCGTAAACTTATTGAATATAAAGGATGAAGGAAAGGTTACTGCTTCAATCCCTATTAAGGAATTCAAGGATGATGAATATCTTGTAATGGCAACTAAAAAAGGCATTGTAAAAAAGACAAGCCTTATACAATACTCAAGACCTAGAAGAGGTGGTATTATTGCGATTGTCATTGATAATGATGATGAGCTGGTCGATGTTAAGCTTACAGATGGTTCAAAAGATATCCTTTTGGCTACAAGAGAAGGTCTGGCTATTCGCTTTAATGAAAAGGATTGCAGGCCTATTGGAAGGGTCTCAAGAGGTGTAAGGGGCATTTCCCTTAAAAAAGATGATGAAGTTGTTGACTTGATCACTTTGGAGGAGAATACTTCAATACTTACTGTGACTGAGAATGGCTACGGTAAGAGAACTGAAGTTGAGGAGTACAGGAGAATAGGCAGAGGAGGAGTTGGAGTGATCAATATCCAATGTGATGAGAGAAACGGCAATGTTGTTTCTGTAAAAAGTGTTTTTGATGCTGATGAGATCATGGTCATCAGCAGGAATGGGATTACTATCAGGATCAAGTCAGGGGATATATCAATCATAGGCAGGAATACAAAAGGAGTCCGTATCATGAGGCTTGGAGAGAATGATAAGGTTGTAAAAGCTGCCAAGATCATAAAGGATGATCATGATGATAATAACAATAATAACAACAATGACCACAATGACAATAATGCTAATGATAAGGATGATGAAGAAAAAGAAGTGGATGATAAAATTAATAACAAGGATAATATAGGAAAAGATATTGATGATAATATTGAAGATGACCAGAATGATAAAAGCCAACTAGATGATGAAAAAGATCAATACAATGAACCAACAATATTAGAGTCTGACATAAACAAGACTGCTGTTGAGCAGATTAATGGGGATAATCATCCTATTGAGGATCAAAATAACAATCAAGATAGGGATTAAAACATTGATCAAAACAATTAATTTTTTATAAAGGCATATCTTTTTCTTTTTAATATGAAAAATATGAATGCATTGGCAATAACCTCGATTGGAATTGAGGATATCTGTTCATCAGAGATAAAGGATTTGATCAATGCAGATTCAAAACCTCATAAAGGATGTGTTGAGTTTAATATTAAAAAACCTCAAGACCTGTTCAAACTTTGCTACCTTTCCCAGTCCAGTTCTAGGATTCTCCTCTTATTATCACATTTCATGGCAGGGTCATCAAAGTCAGGAATGTCTGAAAAGTCAATAAAATCAGTATTCTTGAATGAGCTTAAAAAAAATATTTCAAAAATTGATTTTAGTGAATGGCTTGATGATAATATCAGGTTTGCTGTAAACTGCCAGAGGATTGGGATCCATGATTTTAACTCAGCTGATATTGAGAAGGCAGCAGCTTTCTCAATCAACAACAGCAATTCAAAAGTTGACCTCAAGAATCCAGATATAATAATATACATTTATCTGATTGACAATGACTGCTATATTGGAATTGATTTTTCTGGAAAAGACCTGAGCAAGCGTGATTACAAGATTTTCAGCAACATCCGCTCGCTTAAGCCAAACATTGCTTATTCATTGGTCAGGATTGCAGATTTCAGAAAAGGCCAGATTATGATTGATCCTTTCTGCGGTTCTGGAGAGATTCCGATTGAAGCAACTCTCTTTGAGAACAATTTTCCTCAAAATCATTTTTCAAAAGATTCTTTTGCTTTCCTGAACTTTAAAAAGTTCAAGGATTTTGATTTTGAAGTGTTTTTTGATGATATTGATAAGGATATCAGGCAGGATAAAACAAGTATATATGCTTATGACAACCAGTTGAAGAATATAATGGCTGTGAAGAAGAATGCAAAGATTGCCAGTATCCAAAAATATATGTCAATATCAAGGGTGGATATTGATTGGCTTGAGACAAAATTCAAGCAGAACTCTGTTGATAGGATCATCACTCATATTCCAGATGTTCCTAAGCACAATGATCCAAAGCCAATTATCAAGGTTTTGGATGACTTTTTCTGGGAGGCAGAATTCATCCTAAAACCATCTGGATCAATTGTCACAATCTCAAGAAGCATTGAATCATTAAAGCAGCCTATTAAGAAATACAAATTCACAATCAAGCAAACCAGAGAGGTCTGGCAGGGAAAAGAGAAATTGATTGTTTTAGAAATATTGAAAAATAATCAACCAACAAAAATCAGTGATTTTTGAGGTCATGAAATATTTTTCTTGTTATTCCATAACCTTTATAAACCGATTTTCATTCTTTTTTCACATAGGAAAGGAACTTAGCTTACGGTTTTGGTTTTGCCAAAATTGAGGAAAGTCCGCCCACCATTCGCTCTGATTTATCATTGCGATTATAGCCACTCATGGGAATGAGTTGCAGTGATGTGAGGCAACCGCTCAGAAACGATACCGCCCTGGTTAAGGATGAAATCCGTGAATCGCTTGGCAACAGGCGTCAGTTGACCGGAAGACGTTTCCAAGGGAATGGATGAAACGGCGAGTCCTGGCTGGTGCAAGCAGATTATCTGCGCTTAGTTAAATGCTAACCAGGCTATCAAATAAGGCGTTAAGCCTTTTTTATCAAGGGCCTGACAGAAGGCGGCTTATTCCTTTCCTAATTAATTATTCATTTGCTATATTTGCTATATTCATTTGCTTTTTTCTGAGCATATTGAATGTTCTTCTTCTTTTGCCCATCAAAAAGCTCCTTTGCAGTTTTAGTAAAGAATTTGTGTGAAGTTAGAAAATTTACTTGGCCTATCCAAAATTCTTTTTGCCTTTCTTCATATCCTTCATATTTGAATAATTCATCACAACCATATATTTCTACTTGTAACCTATCCACACCGCAAGTCCACTGATTCTCCACATACCCTATTAAGCTCAAGTCTGCGTCACAGGCAATCTGTTCCAATAAATTTTTAGGTTGTTGGGGTAGTTGTGTTGCAATTATTATGCCTCTAACAACTTTAATATCCTCTTGGTCAGCTCCATATATGGGGAGCATTAATTCAGAAATTTTTGCCCCAATTTCTTCATGTCCCTTTCTATTTACTAAATTTCCAATATCATGTAATAAAAGCCCTGCCTGTAGTCTGAGCATGCCAAGTCCATCAATACATTCACTGCATGCAATTCTTACACCCTCTCTATACATTTGATCAGTATGATACAAAGAATGATAAATTAGTATTTGTTCAGATCCTTTATAACAATGTTCAACAAATTCCTTCACTCTAAAAATATCAATCATTTTATCTCCTAATCTTGAGAATTAAAGTTAAAATATTAACTTATGTGGGGGAAGATTCCACCCCAATAGCAAAAAATAAATATGATTAAGTAATATTCAAGTAAAATGACTATCAAGGAGGCACTAATAAGTATCGGATTTGAGAAAAATGAAATCAATGTTTATATGGAACTAGTTAAAAGAGGATCAGAGTTAGCTGGAGATATATCAAAGAATACAAGTATTCATAGGAGAACAGTTTATGATGTACTTCAAAAGTTAATGGAAAAGGGTCTTGTTACATATAATATCAAAGATGGAAAGCGCAATTTTCAAGCTTCAAATCCTGATAGGATTCAATATTATCTCGAAGAAAAAGAGAATGAGCTAATCTCTAAAAAAAATAAGTTAAAATCCATTATTCCTGATCTTAACACAATAATAAATTCATCAAAAGGCCATATTGATGCAGAGATATATTCAGGAAAACAAGGTCTAAAGTCTATAATGGAGCTTATTCTTAAAGAAAAAAAACAGATGTTAAGCATTGGATCAACTGGTAAAGGCCCTTATATTATACCTTATTACCTTCCTAGATGGCATATGAGAAGGTTAAAACTAAAAATCAAATATAAAGGCTTATTTGCTCCTACAAAAGAGGGTATAAAAAGATCTAAAGATCTTAATAAAATTGGATTAGCAGAGTATAAGTTTTTTCCATCAAATATAAAAAATCCTCAAACCATATGGTTGTTTGGAACAAAAACAGCAATAATTCTAGTTTCAGCAGATATTCCATTAGTTTTCTTGATAAACAATAAAGAAATATCAAAAACTTTCAAAGATTATTTTAAATGGATGTGGAAACATTCTAAATGAACCATAACCTTTTTATATCAAATAATATTCTTATATCACTAAAATGGCAAGAGACAAAGTTTCAATGCCTTCTTCAATGGGAGGATTGGTAAGGTATTTTGATGAATACAAGTCAAAGATACAGTTCAAGCCAGGCCATATCATTGTTCTTATAATTATTGTCATAATTATTGAGATAGTTCTTCACTTATATGGAAAAGCTTGGTTAGGTGTTTAGAGATGTTTCCTGGCGTTAATCCAAAGATGATGAAGCAGGCTATGAAGAAGATGGGTATGCAGCAGGTGGATATTGACGCTACCCAAGTGATAATAAAGACACCTGAAAAAAATTTGGTAATAGATAACCCAGAAGTGGCAAAAGTCACTGCAATGGGTCAGGAGACATTCCAGATTTCTGGAGAAGTTAGGGAAGAATCAGTCTCATCTGAGCCTGACATTAGTGAAGATGATATCCAGACAGTGATGGACCAGACTAATTGCTCAGAGCAAGAGGCAAAAGATGCTATTGAAAAATCAGAAGGAGATCTTGCTCAAGCGATTCTTGAACTTAAAAAAGAATAATCATATTCTATCTTCCATATTGCCACAAAATTAATATACTTTCTTCTATATAGTAGGTATAATGGAGAGATTCCAGGAGCTTTATGAGCTTTCTATGAGTAAGATCAAAATAGCTGACCATATAGCAAACTCTACATATTCTTTTGTTCAGGATCCCAAGCTTTTGATGAGGTCAATAGAGAACATATTCCTTGCTTTGACATATTCAATGGGTGCACTCCTTCATTATGAAAGGATGTTCAAAAGGGTTCCTATGTTCAAGGACACTTTTGAGGATAAGATAATTATTTTGCAGCAGAAAGTTGCGCCAAGGTATAATATTGACAGGGAATACATGCTCTTGATGAGAAATTTGAAAGAGATCATATTAGATCATCATAACAGCCCTGTGGAGTTTGTGAGGGGTAATGAGTTGATGATTTGTGATGATGACTACAAGATCAAAAAGATTGATCTTGATTTGATCAGAGGTTATATAAGCAAGTCAAAATCCTTTTTAGATGATGTTGATTCTATCATATCTAAAAACAAATCTGTTTTTAGCAGGAAATTATTCCTTTGATTAAAGGAAACATTTAATAATAATTAAATCTTATTATATAAAATGGCTGATATAATAGATAATGAGAATTTGCAGGAGGCCTTTTCTGAGCTAAAGCGTGCTGATCATCTTATCTTTGTTAGTCTGAAATATACAAGGACTGTTGATGTTATCAAGAGCATAATTGAAAGATTGATCAATTGTCTTGATTTTTCAATCATTGCTCTGTTGGAATCTTATAAGGGGAAAAAGAAGGTGATTGAGATACCCTCTTCACCTGTTGCAAGGGCAAAAAAAGTAAAGGAATTTATAGAAGATGAGTCAATATTAGAAACTCTTGATACTTATTTGTTATGGAGAAAGATAACAAAGGCTGAGTTTACAAGGGCAAGGGAGTTCAGGAGGCATGTTACAATGACTGCTATAGTTGATAATGGTGCCATTGAAGTGAATATTGATGTGATTTATGAATATTATGACAAGACAAAGGAATTTTTTAAGCATATAAAAGAAATTATTGAATCATCATGACTAAATTTATTGTTATTGCATCTGGAAAAGGAGGTGTGGGAAAGACAACTGCTTCTTTGAATATTGGGACTGCTCTTACTGACTTTGGCAGGGATGTTATCGTGATTGATGCAAATGTTTCAAAACCAAATATAGGTCTTCATCTTGGTAGGAATAAACTGAGTTCCTCGCTTAATGATGTATTGAGAGGGAATAAGTCTATTAGGGAAGTGGTTTATATGCATCCCTCTGGCTTAAAAGTTGTTCCTAACAGCATTAATATTGAAGATCTTAAGGATGTTGAGATTAAAAACCTTTCAGAATCATTAAAAGAATTGGACGGTCTTACTGAAATTGTCATTATTGATGCTGCTCCTGGATTGCATGAGGAGGCTGTGGAGGCAATAAGGTCTGCTGATGAGATAATCATTGTGACAACACCTGATTTGATTGCAGTGACAGATGCATTAAAGACAATTAAGATTGCCAAAAAATTAGGTGTTAAATTAATTGGAGTCATAATTAATAGGGTTGAAGGTCATCCTTCAGAGATGAAATCAAGAAATATTGCGCTGATGCTTGAGACTAAGATTATTGGAATTATCCCAGAGGATAGGAATATCAAGGAATCCCTTAGGCTTAAGCATCCTGTTACTTATTCTCATCCTGAAAGCTATTCTTCAATCAATTTCAAGAAGATTGCTGCTTTCCTTATTGGAGAAAAATATGATTCTCCGTTGAAAATAGACTCAAGATTTGAGAAAATCCTGAAAAAGACAGGTATAAGAGGATAAGATGGAAAGATTAGAAAAGAAATTAAAAAAAAAGGGATGGAATCAGAGGGATATTAAGAAGTCTGTAAGAATACTAAAGAACAGCAAAAAAAAGAGGGAGAAGCATGTCAAAGTTCTTGACAAGCTGATCTTTGTCTTTGTGTTTATTGTTGCTGTAATAGCAAATATTGTCATGTCAATTTTTCTCATACCCTTGTTGATAGTTATGGAGTCTACATCATCTTTCTTCTTAATAATAGTCTCATTGGCTCTTATAAGTGGCGTGATATTTACCTTTTTGATTTATGAGATTGAATCTCTTGAGAAGAAGCATCATATCTTGTTAGGGGTAATTGTTCCATTAATAGCTCTAGTCAACATCATCATTATCGTTTTCATTTCAAACAGGCTTTTGGATCAGTTGAACACTTTCAAGGTCCATCAAAATCCATTAATTGTTCCAGTCATTTATATCATATTCTTTCTTCTGCCATATATAATTAGTCTTCTGAAGAACAGGCAATATAAATAACAAAAATTTGCCAATCCATTAATATGCTTGCCTATCCCCAACCTAAAGGTGGGGGTACGAAAAAATTGCAAAGCAATTTTTTGTACAAAAAATCCCTGTAGGATTTTTTCGTATTACGGCTCGCTAATATAGCTGGCAAATTTTTGGGATTGAAAATGCTCAAAAATGCAAAAAGCATTTTTGGCACGC
>JAZDHV010000018.1:0-25452 GCA_043805595.1 Candidatus Woesearchaeota archaeon | reverse complement strand
AATGCTTTTTGCATTTTTGAGCATTTTCAATCCCAAAAATTTGCCAGCTATATTAGCGAGCCGTAATACGAAAAAATCCTACAGGGATTTTTTGTACAAAAAATTGCTTTGCAATTTTTTCGTACCCCAACCTTTAGGTTGAGGATAGGCGAGCATATTAATGGATTGGCAAATTTTTGTTATTCAGTATTCAATGACATTAAGCTCTGTCTTTATGAAATCAGCCTCACTCTCAAGAGTTATCTTCAAGTCATATCTTTTAGGTGTTTCACCTGTGTCAAGCATATGGAGTGTTACAGATGCCTTGTCAATGCCTGTGTTGTTGCCAGAAGGGTTCAGCTCTGTGTACCATTCTCCGCTATTGCCTGCTCCATTGACCCCAAATTCAATCTTATCTGTCACTTTTTCACCAGAATCAATGAATTCAATCTCCTGGATGAGTTTTTCTGTGCTTGTGGCAGTTTTTGGGGCTTCTGGCAAGACTTTCAATAACTTAACCCTTATTCTTGAATTCTCAAGCAGATAGCATTCTGTTCCTGAAGCTGTAAAACATTCAACTGCATCCAATGTATTGACATCAACATTTGTGAAAACATCAATATTCCCAAGCTCAATCTTTGACCTTGGCTCAATCACTTTTGTCTTTGTTGATAATTGCCATCTCATATTGTTGTTGTCATCGTCGAAGATGAGCTCTCCCTGCTTTATCTCAATAGGGATGATCCTCTGGCTTCCTTCGCCTTCAGAAGCGACATCAATTATCTGCTTGTCAATGCCAACCATAGTGTCCTTAGCCCTTGTATAAGAAGCCCTGTCCCTCATATTGTTCAGCAGAGGGAGGCCTGCCTGCAATATCAGGACCATAGCTACTGATACTATCAAAATGTACAAGACTGCTGAAATCCATATCTGTGCTTTTTTTCTCATTTTATCATAATCATTCTGATCTTGTCTGTCTTTTCTGATTAAATCCCCTTAAATTCTGGTCTGCTCAAGAATCTTTAGGATTCTTGTTGCCCTAAAATGAGCACTAAAAACCACCAGTCCTATCATAATATAGTTGTGGATTTAGTGAATCCCACCAGTCTATGACTGGTGGTTCTTTAGTTTGCCAGGCAAATTTTATGGAGTAGGTACAAGTGACAGGTCAGCTCCAACAGCTTCTATTCCAGATTGAGGGCAAATTATTGTATTGCCTGCTTCTCCTTTGAAAGTTGGAACTACTTTTATTTTGGTTGGATCAATCACTGCAGGGGTTGGTGTAAATATAAATGTATCAATCTTTCCTTTTCCTAATGCACCTGTCGTAGTTTCATCCTCTCCTGTAGTGGCTCCAATTGCAGTCAAGACCAAAGTATCAATATCCATATAAGGGCCTGCTTCAACAGTAACTGTATAGGTACCGTCTGGGGTTTCGACTACCTTAAATCCACCAGCAGTCTCGACAAAATTGATCTGGACATCAGTGTTGCATTTCATGACCTCTGTCTTTTCCTCTATATTCTCCTCAGATTCACTCATAAAGTTCCGGGATATTGTCATCAGCACTGCTCCTAGTCCTACTACAATTGCTATCAGCAGAACAACAGCAATTATGGGTGAAACACCTTTTTTTCCCATTCTTTTCCTCATTTTTTTAACCTCCATAATTCCTTTTCTCATTTTTTTCTTTAATTAACTTTTAACTTTTCTTTAACTAACTACAATAAACATTCTCTAAAAATACCTCTTTCTTAAATAGATGATATTGCCATAAAATTATTGCGAATCATATCTTTATGTTGTACTTGTTGTGGTTGACATCTCATTATAGTTGACTTCTATACCTGCCTGAGGGCATGGGATAGAAACGCCATCATCTCCATTGAAAGCTGGAACTATCTTCAGCATTTCCATTGTGCCTATAGAAGAGGCAAATGTAGCAGTATATTGACCTATTCTACCTTTTGCTAATGGTGTAAAGTCAGTAGTAGCAGTTAAAACATCAGTAGATCCAATTCCAGTCACAATCAACTCATCAATATCTATGTAAGGCCCTGTTTCAATAGTAAAAGTATATACTGTACCTGGAGTAGTTTCTTCAACTTTGTCAACTAATTCAATCTGGACATCTGTGGAGCATTTCATCTGCTCTGTCTTCTCACCAATGTTTTCCTCTGTTTCTGTCATAAAGCTCCGGGATATTGTCATCAGCACTGCTCCCAGCCCTACTACAATTGCTATCAGCAGAACAACAGCAATTATGGGTGAAACACCTTTTTTTCCCATTCTTTTCCTCATTTTTTTAACCTCCAATTATCAAATTTACAATCAGTCAACTTTTGGCTTTTGTTACTTTATCTCACCAATTAATCTTGATTTTTTATCACCTCAAATGATTTTTTTATGAACAGTCCCTAATATCCTCTATCTCAATAGCACTCTGAGTGCAGAAAGTCTCACCTCCTGCTCCTGATATCTGAAGTTTTGGGACAATCTTAACAATATCAATGGTAGTAGCAAGCAAGTTCCCATACTCAACATCTACAGAGATGATCTCTGCCTGCTTTATTGAATCATTGATCTCGTGGGTCAATATAGGTGTGGTAGCATCATCTCCAATAAAAGTAAGCTTATAGCCAGACAGCTCTGCACTATCACCATTCTCAATTATTGCGTGGAAAATGTTATCTGAACCATCTGCTGTCCTTTCATAGCAAGGCTTGTCGCTTATCTTGACCAAGGACAAGGAGACATCAATTATGCAGGCAGAAGTCTGGGCAGACCTGATCTCAACATCTTTCTGGGTGTCTTCAATATACTCCCTTCCCCAGTTCATGACAACTGCTCCGAGGGCGACTGCAAATGCTATCAAAAGCACTGTTGCAATCAAAGGGGATACACCTCTCTTGTTCTGAAAAAACTTTATCCTGCTCATCTTAACATACCTTTTTTCCTGTTAATATCATTCCTGAGAAGCTTTATCTCCTCATTAGCTTGATTGATAAGTATTCCAAGCTCTTCTTTAATGTCTTGGCTGGAACTTGCAAGTATAAGATGGAACAGCAGGATCAGCCAAAGCAATGATGCAATTATCAGATCCCATGTGACATATCCCTGCTGTTTGTACAGGGTATTGATGACATAGAAACCAATAGCGAAAACAGCCAAGCCTATGATTAACAGGGCAAATTCAAAAAATGTGGGTTTTCTTTTCTCAAACATTTTCATCTTAACCTTTATTTCACGATTTTACGGACACTCTAAAATCTGATCAATCTCTTCAGCACTTGAAATGCAATAATGGCTCTGTCCATCAACCATTATTTCAGGAATTATCTTGATGTGATTGATTGTACCCACAACATTTGTCAATGCAGTGAGGGGATGCTTAAGCACCATGCCACTATCAAGAGGATTGGCTAAACCTAACACTTCATTGGATACACCATCCTCTCCAACAATAGATAATTTGAGATCAATGATCTGCATCCCATTATTCTCTAAAGTGAATTGGATAGCGTTTCCTGTATAGCAGATGTCTTTTCTACCGCCAATATTGACAATATCTATCATAACATCATCACATTTCAGCTCAGCACTAAAACCATAAGTGTCTTCAGTAACATCCTGCACATAATTCCTGCCCCAGCTCATCACAATGGCTCCAAGAGCTACTGCAAATGAAATAAGGAGAACTGTAGCTATCAATGGAGAAACGCCTTTCTTGCTAAACCTCTTTTTCATGCTTTTTTACCTCTTTTTCAGGTTTTGTTAATGACAGTAATCTTTTTACTTAAACTTGATCATCATCTGAACTCAATATTCTCTATCCTTGCAAGCTTTTCACTGCAGATGATCTCAACCTTTTTCTTGAAAGTGACTGGAATCACCTCCACCCTAAAGACCACCCCATCCTTCTGGATGTCAATAGATTTGACGCCATTAGGCTTAATACTGACTCTTTTTTCCCTTAGTGGCTCTATAGGCTCTCCATATATATTATATAATCTGACTATAACTTTATCTATATTTAAATTATTCCTATTGGAGATGTCAATATATAAATTTTTTGTGTCCTGCCAGATGTTGTTTATGCCTATGCTGACAAATTCACATTCCTGAGCATCAAATGTCCTTTTCTCAATCTCATAAGTAGAGGCTTTTGTATACCCAAATATCCAATTATACATCAATGCACTCATAGCTACAGCAAATGCAAATAGCAAAACCCACGAGATCCAGATGTATTCTGATTTTTTACCCTTAATTCTTCTTTTCATCTTGAATATCCTTAATCTTCAGGTGATTATCATTGTTTTTTAGCTAATTGTTTTATTACAATGTCAGAATTTTCCATCCAGTCTTTGACTGGTGGCAAGCTTTGCATGATTCTGCCTGCATAAGCTGGAAAATGCGCAAAAATGCAGAGCATTTTTGGCATGCCAGAAATTTCTAAAAAAATTTCTGAGCATTCTGATCACTAAGAACCACCAGTCCTATCATAATGCAGTTGTGGATTTAATGAATCCCACCAGCCTATGACTGGTGGTTCTTTAGTCAGCTCAAATTGATCAGTTTTATCCTCAAGTCACCGCTTTTTCTTGATATTACCAATATCTTTAATTGAACATCTTTTTGATTGAAATTGAAATCATAATCAATATCATTATAAGTCAATGTGACAATATCCTTATCTGTCAATGATCTAGTGCCTTGATAATATATATTAATCCTTGACCCTCCATCTTTTAGCACAATTGCATCCTTGATCTCACTGTAAATGGTTATCTTATCCTTGTTTTTCAAAAGGTAGATTGCCTCAAATTTAGGGTCACGAGTCTTTGCAAACTTTATGAAACTGATGAAAAATGGATTATACTCATCCTCAATAACATTTTCCTCATAAATTGCATTATTTATCATATTTGACGACTCTTTTTCAAGGTTTTCTGTGAGCTGGCTGAACAATTGGTCTGGCTCCTTGAAAGTCTCTGAAGCCTGGACTATTGAAAAAGCAATCCCTACCAAAATCACTGCTATCAAAATATAAAATTGGGCTTTTTTGTTTTTCACCATTCTTTGTTTCCATCTTTGATTTCCATCTCAGACATTCTATGTGATATCAACCTCAATTATTGTGTTGCCATCCTCATCAAGCCCGAGGTTCCTGATTATCAAGTTGTATCTACCGCTTGGAACCTGCCCCCTAGCTCCCTGGATGACAATATCATCATAAGCCAATTGGGTGTTTAGGACATACATTTCTTTCTCAATCTCATAGCCGAATGAAGGATTGATGAAATCACCGAATTCCTTGTCCCTCAGATATGCATTCCTCTGCTTTAGGTTTGAGCCTTTCTTTGTGACAAAGATATAGCTGATTCCGTCAGATGTTCCTGCATTCATCGTGGAATTGTCATGGACTGCCTTTGAAGAGTCTGTAGCAAACCCGATTGTGTAATTTGCGCCTTCTCTATATATAATCTTTTCTTGTGAATCAGAGAATGTTGAGCTGTAAGTCATTGTCAGCAGAAGTTCAGTAATATTTATTGGATGAACATTAGACATGGCACCATCAACATTGATTGTGATATTATATATTCCTTCTTCCAGTGGAGAGTCAAATGTGACCTGGTAATCGCCAGCTCCTTTGTCACTCCATCCAAAATCATCCAAAGGTTTTCCATCAAAGAAAACCTCTACTCTTGATTTCCTGATCTCACCGATTGGAGTGCTTCCACTTGGAGTGCTTCCACTTTTTAATGCAGCATTTATAATGACTTCTTCTCCAATATAGAATGGATTATCTGAGCCAATAACAACGCTACTTACATTAGCGTTTAAGTCAACAGTGTAATCTACTCCTGGAAGATTATCGCCAGGATTCCTGACTGGAATATCAAAACATTCAGCATATAATGAGCCAGATCCACCAAGAGGAGGGCCTCTTCTCTCATGATAGGTTGAGTTAGTATGGAACATCGCTGTTACACCATTAAGCCAGCATTCTGCATCCTCGCTTGTTGTATAGGCAATTGTTGGAGTTAGAGCTGCAATCAGACCAATTGGCTTAATCCATTGAATAGTTGGATCAGTTGTGTCAATGCCGCCTCGCATCACTGAGGAAGGAAGGCTTTCCCATCCAGCTAAATCATAGGCGTATATCACAAAATAATAAGTCTGTTCTTGAGCCAAACCAGTAATTGTGAGTGAGGTTGAATTGTCAGATGTTGACTGTTCCTTCTCAAAAACTGAAAGATCAGAATCATTATAGACCATGACTTTATAATAATCAATACCGCAACCTCTTCCATCCTGGGAAGCAATCCATCCAAGATTAAGTGTTGATAAGTTGGCATATTGCCCGTAATCCTCAATCTGAGGAGGGCCAGGCCTTATTGTGTCGACATGGAAAGCCCAATTGGCTGTGTCTCCTCCATTTCCAGCATTGTCAACAGCCCTGACCTTGAAATAATAAAGATTATCACTCAAACCAGAGACATTCAATGAAAGGAACTGATCAAGATTATAAGGGTCACCTTCAGGAATCTCATCAGGAGTGGCATTGATATCTGTTGTGATGATATAGCTGTATCCTTTTATGCCAGAATCACCATTGTCATCAGGCTCTTCCCATTCAAAATTGCCTATGCTAGTGTTGACACATCCATCAAGGATGAAACTAGATACAAGATTCTCAGGCATTTCTGGAGGATTCCTGTCAACTCCAATTGGATCAGACATGACAGGGCTTGAGTTTATATAATAAGAGTTTAATGCCCTCACTTCAAAATAATACCTGTCACCGTCTCCAAGAATATGATCAATCTCTTCAGATAGGTTGACAGAGACAAATTCTGCCTGGCCATAATCAGGAGCGTCAAGCCATCCAGATGAAGGAAAGGTCTGGCTGCCTTCATGATATATCCTATACTGGTAAAATACTTTTGATTCACGGTCAAAAGCGCGCCATCTGGCTTCAAGAGTGCCTTCACTATTAGTCCAGTTATCCACCCAGATTGTAAGATTGACTGGAGCAGTCCAATCAAGTATCTCAGATGTCTTATTCAAGAGGATTGTATCATTGACATCTGTGATCCAGCCGACATTATCTTTTATCTGGTAATAGACAGTCCTCTCTTCGATTCCAATAGCAGTTTCAATAAGCTTCCATACCTTCTGGCTGGTGCAAGGCTCCCAGATAGTTCCCTCGCTGACTATATCAATTGAGCTCAATGTTGGAGTCACAGTATCATCATTTGTCTCAATGACTGCTTTCCATCTCAATGCATTTCCAAGATCAGCAAATGAATGAGGCTCAGACAAATTGACCTGTTCAAAGTTAATGCCATCAGATGCCATGTAATAAGTGATCTTTCCAACAGGAATTGTGTATGACAATGAGACGTTTGATATCTCAACTGAATAATCGGAATTGATCAACTGGAGATTTCCAAATCCACTTGGTGAAATCCAGTCATCCTTTGTACCAACGTATATCAACTGCCTTTCCCTATCATCAATTGGTGAATTGACCAAAGGATCGTCATCATCATTTATTCCAATGTCAAATCCGATGAAGGTGCCATTGTCTGGTGTCATATTCAATGAAGTGAAATTTAATGCTGCCTCCACCAAATACCCAGACGGGGTTAAGGAGGTGATATATTGGATATCTGTAAAATTCTGGCTATAAACACCTTTTCTATAAACTCCATTATATGAAATATCAAGCTGATAATCATTATTGTCGTAATTCTCTGCCTTTTCATTGCCTATATCTAGATAAATTTCAACACTGTCATCATGCCATGGGGAATTAATATTTGAATCATTCACAAGGATGTCATCATTGACCTCAACCAAAACATATAGACTGTTGTTATCCCACATTGATTTTACTGTTGCACTTGTGTCAGTCTCATCACTGAGATTTCCTGAAGCAAGGCTGGTAGCAGGGATGAACTTGCCTTCAACACCTGCCCAATCAGATGAGTTACCATCAATGACAGGTGTTCCTATGGTTGAAGTGAAATTTACATCATTGTATACAATCGGAATATTGCAAATAGATGTAGTGCATGCATTGTTTAAGTAATCATTAATCTGATTCTGGAATCCAGATATGGTCTGCGCGCCATTCAAATCAGGAGCTGACCCTATGCTATTATTCAGGATCAAGAATTCTACATCATCATCCACTGATCCATTGACAACAAATTCTGATAAGATGACTGTTGCATTTTTTGGCAAAACCAAGTAGAATGAATTTGAAGGAGTCAAGACAGTATCATTATAAGTGTCATTCAATTTATCCAAATATTTTCCAACTTCTGGATAAGTTTCAGAGGCAAACATTGTTGCCATATCAATGTCCAGCAAAGTCGTGACAACAGTCTTTGAGGTTATGTTGTTCTTTGCCTGATACCTGGTTGTGCTGTTTGTCTGGTTAATCAGGAAGATGTGGTTGATGTATTCGACTGAAACATTATCTGAATGGTTTGCTTTTATTATCAACTGGCCAGCAATTGTTTTGTTAAGTTCATCTTGGGATAAAGGTGCACATTGGGTCGAAGGTGTTCCAGTAAAATCAAGGCCTGTCTTTAATGTGAAATCTGAGCCATTGAACAGATAAACATCCAAGGATGATGACCTGTTGGCTGCAGATGACTCAATGCAGAGAGATGCATGTGTAACATTATCCGTATTTGCGAATTTTAGCTCAATAGTGTCATTAAATAATGTTGCATTTGTGTAGTCATGGCTTGATATTGCGTTTAATACCTGAGTGCTGCTGATGTTTGCGCTTTCTAAATCAACAAGCTGATTGTATAGGGAAACACCTCCAGAGTCTAAATCTGCATCAGTCTGGTCCAATTCAATATTATCCTCATCAGCAAAATCTTCAGAAAAGCTGAAAGACTGCCCAGATGATTCAGATTCAAAAGGATAGTTGCTGAGCCTGCATTCTTTGACACCATAATTGTCAAGATACACCATCTGGAGGTCAACCAAGGCATTTGATGTCTGCTCATCATCATTATTGATCTT
Source organism: Candidatus Woesearchaeota archaeon (assembly GCA_043805595.1). GTDB lineage: Archaea > Nanobdellota > Nanobdellia > Woesearchaeales > JAGVYU01 > JAZDHV01. Next base: position 16,419 of record JAZDHV010000018.1, on the reverse strand, counting down.
GATGGATCCAACAGGATGAGTATTGTCAAGAGTGATTACAACTGACGCTGTGTAATCATATGAGCTATTTATTGAAGCATTCATATAAATTGCCTTTGGCCCGTCTGGCTGGGATGAGTTCACAAGCATTGAATTGTTGTACCATCCGTTTCCGGCATAATTCAGGTCTAATGCTGGCAAATTGTCGTTAAGCAGTATAGGGAATACTGTCACATTATAATCAGGTGAAGCTCCTTGGAAACTGAATTCAACTGTAGTCCCGTTTCTTACCAGATTGAGACTGGAGACAAATTCTCCAATTGATGGAGGAAGTTCTGGCCTGTAAAATACATTGACAGTCTCAGAGAAACCAGAAACACCAGTCTCGCCAATGGCCTGAATCTGCAATTGGTTCAATCCTTGTGTCAAAGACGCTACATAAGTTCCAGTCCCATTCTTGTTTATAGTTGAGGTCAATGCAACTCCATTCACAAATAGATATGCAACAACTGCATTTGAGACATTTGTAGTCACATTAATATTAGGCAGATCAGTGATAGTATTATTTGGAGGGGCAAGTATCTCTGCAAATGGAGCTCCAGTGCTCTGGGTTATGTTCTTCTGCAAGCAGGCAGAATTATTCACATTCTCATGGTCGACAGCGCAGACAATGATTGTATTGTTCTGGAATTCTGAAAGAGTGACTTGTTTTGAGAATGAATTGCTGGTCAATGTCAATGGTCCAGATTCAGTGATTGACCCTGTCTCATTCAATATAGAATAATTGGCTTCCCTCACATAAGTGGTCTGGTCAATGATTGATCCTGACAATATAATATTCTGCAATGCTGTTAAAGATACAGTCGGGCTTGTAATGGTTATTACAGGAGGGGTATTGTCAACAATGACATCCCTTGAATCCTCTCCAGGATTTCCGTAATAGTCAAAGTCATTTGCCCTGATATTTGTGTCACCATCAGGGTATTCAGTGGTGTCCCAGAAGTAATACCAGATTGTGCTATAGTTGTATATCAGGTCTCTTCCAATTGGCTCATTTCTTATGAACAACTTAGGAGTGTTGTTTGCAGAGGTGTTGACAATGACATTGGTGATGTTTCCCACAACCTGCCCTGCATTAGGTGTGATGATGTTAATTCTTGGTGCAGTAGAGCAGATCTCGCCAATATCTGCACCTGTTCCATAAGTAAGGCCTCCATAATGGATTGCACCAGACTGCAGGACATTGTCAAGCAGAACACCATTCTCAATATTGACCCTGTTAGGGCAGTCAATTGTTGAGTTTAGTATCTCAGACAGAGTGCAGTCTGTCTGGGAGACATATGAATCAGTAACATTACAATCAGTTAGGGTTGAATTTATTATTGTTGAGTCCAAGATAACTGATAAGGTAAAACTTGAGCTGGAAATAATAGAGTTGTCGACTGCAGATTGGTCAATACTGCTTGATGTGATTGTTGAGTTGCTTGGATCTGTGTCTGTTACAGAGGAATTTATGCAGTCAGTCAATGTCAAGGCAGCTAAGGTTGCATCACAGAAACTTTCATAAGAGTTGTCAATATATGAATCTAGATTGTTAGAGTCAAGTGCAGTAGAATCTAGTTTAGTTGAATTGACACACGTGCCTCTCTGCAATATTGAGTTGATGACAGTGCAGTTCAGCTGCTGTGTCTCATTTGGATCAATCAAATAAATAAAAGGCAGATGGATTGAATTCAATAAAGGATCCATATTGAATCCAGAAGGCTGGTCAATGACAAATGAGACATTATAGCTTCCAGATTCTCCTGCTCCAGACGAGCCGACAGTCAATGCAATACTGTTGCTTGAGTCAATCTCATTTGTGAGAGTTGTCAATAAATCCTGGTGTTCTGATTTTGCCTGAATCCCATCATCTTCTAGTGGAGTTATCTTTGCAAAGTTTCCTAATTCCAATGCATTGGCAGAACCAGTGAAAACCTGGTCGATATCTTTTTCATCAGCAAAAGCATTGATTGGAGCTAAAGCTAAAGAAAAAATCAAAAACAATGTTATCAGGTTGCTTTTTTGTCTCATTTGGTCTTATTCAACTTATTCAACATACATGGCATTACATCTATAAGGGCTGTTGTAAAAATTAAAGTCATTACTGTCAAAGTATATATTATTAGTATTCCAGTACATTTCAGTAAACCTAGTACTATCTCTAATAACAGGATAATAATTGCCAGCAGTATGTTCCACACTGCAGGCCACATAAATAATTGTTGAGCCAGTCAAGCCATGAGCAAAATTTGCAGTTCCAACAGCGTCTGTGTTACCGCTGAAAGTCTTCCACTTAATGCCTCCATTGCCAGTAGAGATAGCCCCACCAACTTCAAGATTTTTTGGTGTAATTACTGAAGTTGAGTTTATCCTAATATTATTTTGATGATAATAGCCTTCATAGATATAAATTCCGATTCCGTCAAGAATTGTGTTTGAGTATGCCATAATTGCTCCGTCTCCAGGTGTTCCATCTTCATTCATCTCAATTCTTGATGCATTTATTTGATTTGTAGCAACTATTTTTATATCTGGCTCATAATAACCTAATGTAATATTTTTTGTTATGGAATAGACAGAATTATCTCCTACATTTATCCTTTCAGCAAAGCTCGCACTGCCAAATCCTGGAGGAGTACAACCACCAAACCCAACACATAATCCTCCATGACCAATTCTTAAATTTGTAATCCATCCTCCACCAGATTCAGGACCTATGCTTACAGATGATTGTCCTGCAGTGCCGTCAATTGTTATTTGAGGGTTAATATTGCCTTGTTGTCTATTTTTTATGTATAATTTTGAGCTGCTGCTCCCCATATATGTCGACTCTATTGATGCAAATGTTTTTACTGTATTGTCACTTGAGTCATTTCCAACAAACAAAATCCTGCTTAAATTGTCTCCGGCAGCAGGGCTTACGCTTATATGCTCAAGGGAAAGTTCCTGCGGACTTGCTCCTGTATCAGTTGTCCTGAATATTATTTTTGAATTTGCTGCTGTTGCATCCTCAGTATGCAATCTTGTTTCCGGATTACTAATTCCCAATCCAACTTTAACATTTGGCTGGGTATAGACTTTATTACCAGCTACTGATAATTGTTCAGCGCCATTGACATAAAATGTGACATAACTTGGTGCATTTATATTGAGCTGACCAGCAGTTGATCCGTCTATCATTGCAGAAGGATTTGTTGTATAGGCTGGATATAACCTTGCGCCGCCATAATAATCCCCTGATGACTGGATATTTCCTGCTACATCAAGCTTTGCTCCAGGAGTTGCAGTTCCGATCCCGACATATCCTGTATCTAATATCCTCATTTTTTCAGTCACATCTGTTGCACTTGCTCCAACATTTGTATAAAAGATTAAGTCACTTTGATAACCTCCACCACTATATAATGTTTCCATTCCTCCAGTTATCCAACCATCACTATTTCTTACAAATCCAATTCTCCCACCTGTTCCAAATACTGTACCTACATTTGGTTCAGCAGAGATGTTTCCTACAACACTTAACTTTTCTCTTGGGCTTGTCGTTCCTATTCCAACCCTGTTATTTGCACCATCAACAACCAATGTGTTTGAGTCAATGTTTAAAGTATTTGAACCGATTGTCCAACTGCCTCCATCCATTAACTCAGAATCCTGAACACTGTTTGGTGCAAGGTCATCTGCTGTTATTGTATTATCTGCTATCGTCCCTCCAACACCTCCTGAAACAGAACTTAAAGTAGCCAATGCCCCAAGCCCAGCTATTTTTGTATTTGAAATTGCAGCAGCAGCTGAAATGTCAGCATTAACAATTGCACCATCAGTTATTTCAGAGCTGTCAACTGCAGTCCCAAGTGTTGCAGCAATACTATCTGCACTTACAGTAATCCCTGTTCCTGTTCCAACATTAAGTACTGGATCAGTAGCTGTTCCAGAATTAGTTAATCCTGCACCTGCTCCCACACTTGTTACTGTGCCGGATCCAGCACTGCTCAAACAATTCCCTCCCTGGATACAGACATCACTTGTTGAATTAACCCTTATGTCCCCAGCAACATCAAGCTTTGCACCTGGATAAGATGTTCCTATTCCCACATCTCCACTATTTAAAATAGTCATTTTAGGGCTAACAGATGTTACATTATTGGAAGTTGCATTAAGGAAAAATTTCATCCCATTAGAATAATCATAACCTATTCCAGCAGACGCTCCTGTTCCCTCAAAAACAACTACAGGATAGGTGTGAGTCAAAGTTAATGTCCTTCCCCAACCAGAGTTCATAGTTGTTCCTCCTGATATCTGGAGAGGTGCATCTGGAGTTGTGGTTCCAATCCCGGCATATCCATTATCAAAAATAGAACCTTTAACTAAAGCAGACCCATCCCATTTAGAAACATAATTAAGAGTGTTTACACCTACTTGAGGGTCTGTTTCTGTCAGGACTGGTGCTGTTTGTGTGCATGTTATTGTTGATCCATCTGTTGTGCACCACCTTCCGTTTGTTAGTGTGCCTACTTCTGGATCTGTTTCAGCTCCTCCAATATTATGAAAATCATTCAAGGCAGCTGACTGGATATTTGCAAGGGTTGTAGGCCAGTTTGAATTATAATGCTGGCTGTCAACTGTGTCTGCATCATCTGCATAAGGAGCAATAATAGCACCACCATCTGTTAATGTAATTGTATCTCCATTAATTCCTAAAAATTGAATTTCATTTGTAGAGTTTGCATCTGCATCATTGACATTATCAATTACTGTGCCCCCTCCATTTGATAAGGTGATATTATTTCCGTTTCTTCCTAAAACTTGAATCTCATTTGTTGGATCAGAATCAGCATCATCACTTCCTGCTGAAGTCCAATCATTAATGCAAGTGTTGTTCAGGCAGAATTGAGATGCATTAGCTGTTCCGTTGACATCTAGGGTATAGCCTGGAGTTTGTGTTGCTATTCCAACCTTCTCTCCACTAATAAGCGATAATGGATACTCCACTCCATTCCCAGAATCCATCTCAAATCCCATTCTCTTAGGCTCGTAATTATTAGAATAGTTATCAGTTGCAATTACATATATTATAGCCCATCCATTTGAAACATTACTAGACCATCCCATAAAATCTATCCCTCCAACTATATCCCCACTTTGCAATGGTTGAATATCACCTAAAACGCCTCTAGAGTGCCTCAAGGAAATTGATGGCCCCAGCCCAGTACTCTTATGTTTATCCAGGATCAAATTTGCATCAGTATTATTTCCTATAAATAAAATTTTGTCTTCAGAAATAGAAAATGCTTCTGCATTATTTGGTGTCTCAATATTAAGAATCTTTTCACCTACAGGAACATCACTATTAATATGTAAAGTTGAATTAGGGCTTGCTGTTCCGATCCCTACCTTTCCACCAATTCTAAGATTTCCATTAACATCCAAATCACCCTGAGGCCCACCTGCAAGGTAAAATTGCTTGTTGATCATTTCTGTCCCATTGACTGTCACAGTCACATTATGGGGTGAATGTGGATCTTCTAGATTGAACAGGATGTCAGTGTTGAATATTCCATTTGCTGCAGCCACACCATTGTTGCAGGTTGCGTCAATGCATACATCGACATTGTTTCCATTATAATTATCACCATTATAATAGACTCTTCCCTGGACTGGGACAATTGTATCAGTTGGAGTCAATAATGCAGTCCTGTCCTTTTTAGTGTAAATGTTATCATCTGTTACAGGAGACAGTTTTCCAAAAGAGCCAAGCTCTATTGCCTGGCTGGCTTGGAAATTATAGACCAAGGAGGGGTCTCCTTTCTCTTGACTGGCAAAAGCGACATTAGCAAAAATCATTATAGCTATCGCTAGGTAAGTGAGGATTATTCGTGAAAACAGGGCCTTAACAACTGATCTTGAATGGAAAACACCTTTTATTCCTGATTTTCCATTTGTACCTGTTTTCATCTCCATTTTTACCTCCTTTTTTTAATTAATCTTTTCCAGAATAAAGTTCACCTCTTTTTCCTGGAACAAATTTTACCTCTTTTTCCTGGTTTTTCCGACTAAAAAAACATTATTTGGGCATACCACCTTTTGTCCTGTTATTCCTCTCCTCAATAGCCTCATTTATGTATTCAATCAAGGTCTTGTTGAGAAGAAGAGCATTAAGTTTAGCTTTCTTGTGGATCTCGTCCTTAATTTCTATGTTGATTCTTGTCATTCAATCACTTTTTCTAAACAATAAACAAAGATAAGTTAGTTAATTAAACTTATTTTCATAAATATATTAATTTTTTTAATTAAACTAACTTATTAATATATAAAGTTTTCGGTTTTTTGGACAGATTGAGAAAAATTGAAGTCTCAAAAAAGCCCTGCTTTTTTGTTGGTTTTCGATTTTATGGATTTGGTTTATTATTACCAAAAATTTAAATAACACAGGATATTGGGAGTCAATATGGCAGAAGAAGGACAGCAGATGACACCCGAGCAGGTCCGTGAAATGCAGGAAAAGCTCAGCAAGATGTCTCCAGAAGAATTAAGGGAATTCCAGAAAAAGAACTGCATATTCTGCCATATCATCAGCGGAAAAGTCCAGTCAAAAAAAATCTATGAGGATGACAAGGTTGTCGCAATCCTTGACATAAATCCGGCAAATCCAGGGCATATACTAGTTCTGACAAAAGAGCATTATTCAATCATGCCACAGATTCCAGAGAATACTGTGAAATATCTGGGGATTATTGCAAAGCAATTGTCAAGATCTGTCCTGAAAACATTGAAAGTTGAGGGCACAACCATCTTTATTGCAAATGGGACAGCAGCTGGACAGAGAGCCCAGCATTTTATCATGCATATCATCCCAAGAGCAGAGGGAGACAAGCTGGGGATAGAGCTGAAACCAGGGAACATATCAGAAAAAGACCAGATGATATTGTTGGATGCATTAAGAAAAAAGATAGCAAGCCCAGCTGGATTAAATGAAGAAGATAATGACAGAGGCAGTCAAGAAAAGGATATTGAAGAAGAGAAAACAAGGGGGGAAAAAGAGGAACAATTGATAAAAGAAGGGTTGGACAATGAGAAAGAGGAAGAAAACCAAGAATCTGATGATGGAGAAAAACAAGGTCAAGAATATGATGGTGAAAAGAAAAGAGGATTAGAGCATGAATTAGGCGGGGCAGATATTGAGATAGAAAAGCCAAAAAAAGTGCAGGAAGCGGAGATAAAAGAAAATCCTAAGAGAATAAACAAAAAAAAGTTTGGGAAAAAAGATAAAAAAATCTCAAAAGGCAGGAATAAGGAATCAAAGGAAAAAAAAGAAAGGGCTGACCTAAATGATATCGCTGACCTCCTGGCAGGGAGGATATGATGGGAGAGGACTGTGAGCTATGCAGATTGAGCAAAAGCAAGATGAAAATATATGAAGATGGAACTTTTTTTGCAGTGCTTAGCCCAAAGCCAAGTTTTCACGGCCATGCAATAATCATCCCAAAAAAACATTATCCAATACTGGAGCAAGTTCCTGACAAAGATATATCTGAAATGTTTTCATTAGCGAACAAGATATCAAGCTCATTGTTTGAGATAATGAACATACAGGGAACAAACATTATCATTGAAAATGGGATTGCAGCAGGGCAAAAATTCCCTCATCTTTCCATACATATTGTGCCAAGGACAGAGAATGACGGCCTTAATCTGGATTGGAAACCAAAGCAATTGAATGAGGAGGAGATGTCAACAGTTGAGCTGAAATTAAAGGAAGTGATGGGAACAGTCGGAATAACAGAAGTGGAAAAGGATAAACCTATCAAGATTGAGGAAAAGGTTGAGAAGATCAAGGATGATGGCGATAATTATCTTCTTAAACAATTGAGAAGGATACCTTAGAATCTTAAATCAAGAACAAAAATAAAAGATTTCCAAAAATCAAAGTAAGTATATACGCTACCAGAAAGCTAGGGACAAAAGGGATTCCTTCCTTAATCAGGACTTTTCCGATCTTTTTCTGATTGTAGAGGTTTTTCAACTCCTCTATCTGCTTTTTCTCAACACCAAGATCTTTTGGTCCAGTTATCCTCTTTCCCTTGTATTTTATATCCTTGACAATCCAGTCACCTTCAGTCAGCCTGTCAGGAGTGACAAGCTTTATCATGCAGGATTTCTCTATGGCTTTTATGAAAACCCAAAGATAAAAAGTCAGAATAATAAGGCATCCAAGCACAATTACCAATAACTTGAGAAAAAGATCAGGCAAGAAAAGGGAAATTATGATCAATGCTGATCCAACCGATAAAAAAATCCATTTTGCTTTTTTGATAATACCCTTTGTCAGGATTTTTTTCAATTCTTTCAAAAATGCCTTAAGATTGACAATAGCCAGGACAAGACTGAAGACCAGTCCATAGATTGCGCCAATGACAAAAATATTGATTATGAATGACAGGAGGAAAGGTATATCCATGATAGGGATTTTTATTCCGATAAGGGCTCCTAAACCCATCAATAATTTGGAATCACCGCCACCCCATTGGCCTGTGTAAAACATGAGATAAGCGATTGCAACAAATGCACCAAAACCAATTGCGCCATACAATATATAGGAGAAATCATTCTGGACAATTGAATATATCAGGCGAATGCCAAGACCTGCTCCAATAAGAGAGAAATTCAGCCAATCCGGAACCTCTCTTGTCCTTATATCATTATAAGATGCTATCAATAATGCAGTGATAATGATGATTATAATAAAAATATCGATCATATCAATTTATTTCTGTTTTAAGTTTATAAAATTATTGTTTATCATATATCCTTTATAGATAGAAAAACTTTATAAATATTGCTTCACTATCATTGCATAATTGTCAAAGTCGGCAGGGACCACCAGTCAATATGCTGGTGGCATGTTCGCTTCGCTCACCATGCCGACTTTGAGCATGCTCAGAAATATACCATCTCCAAAAATGGATTGCGGACTATTGTCCACTGGTCAAGTAGACCAATGGTATATTTCTGACATATAAATTTGGAAATCTCTGGGGGAAATTAAGGCAATGGTACTTGACAAGCTACAGAAGATAACAGAAAATCTTTCTTATATATCCAAGAAAGAGGAATCAAAAGAAGAACAGGATGAGGAAGAATTTGAAAAAGGAATGATAGTCAAGACACCTCAGCATCTGGCAATGACAATGGAAGGCACAGCTGCATATTGCAGGAAAAGCGGTGAGGATAAGAATGCATGCTACAAGAAGAACTTCACAATCTTAAGGAACCTTCTGCTTTACCAAGTGAAGATATCAATCCCAGTCCTGACAGTCAATGTCATCCCAGAAACAATGAAAAAAGACACAGAGAATTATAACTTTTTATTAGACTCATTGGTAGAATTCCTTGAAAGCCTATCACAGGACGAGGCAATACACAAAAACAAGATAAAGGTCAGTGTTTTCGGAAAATGGTATGACCTTCCTGGAAAAGTCATCGATGCAATCAAGAGTATTGTTGAAGAGACAAAGGATTATGACAGCTTTTTTCTAAACTTATGCGTGAATTATGACGGGCAGGAAGAGATAGTTGACTCATGCAAGCTGATAGCAAGGCAGGTAAAGGCAGAAAAGATTGACCCAGAAAACATATCAAAGAACCTGATAAAGGAAAACTGCTATTCTTCATATTTTATACCACCAGACCTGATAATAAAGACAGGAGTAAAAAAAGTCATACCAAGGCTGCTCTTATGGGACTCTTCAGATGTAAAGATATACTTTGCAGAGAAGCACTGGCCTGAGCTGAAAATAGCAGATCTCAACAGGGCCTTGAGGCAGTTCCAGGGATGATATTTCTTTAGTGAACAAATAATAATAAAATTTATAAGCTTTCTATCTATTTATTAATATATTTTAGAAATATAGTAAAATGTCAGGAATTTTCCACCAATCTCTGACTGGTGGCAATCTTTGATTGATTTAGCTTTCAGGAGTGAAAAATTCCTTAGCACTAAGAACCACCAGTCCTATCATAATGTAATTGCGGATTTAGTGAATCCCACCAGTCTATGACTGGTGGTTCTTTAGAGGGGCAGAATGGATTATTATTTAAAACCGATTAATGATATAATCAGCGAGTTCGGCTCTGACCTGAAAAACGGCCTCAGCAAAGGATTAGCTGAAAAGAAAAGGCTAAAGTATGGCCCGAATGAGCTGGAAAAAGGGGAGGAGATCTCAAGGCTAAAGATTTTCCTGTCACAGTTCAAAAGCCCATTGGTCGTGATATTGATCATCGCTGTCGTCTTTTCGATGATAATTGGAGAGAAAAAGGATGCCATACTCATTCTTATCATCGTGATAATAAATGCCATCCTAGGATATTTCCAGGAGTACAAGGCAGAGAAGGCAATAGAAGCATTGGAGAGAATGGCAAGCCTGAAAGCCACTGTACTCAGAGACGGAAAAGAGCAGAAGATTGACTCCAAATACCTTGTTCCCGGAGACATAATCATGATTGAGACAGGAGCAAAGGTCCCTGCAGATGCAAGATTGGTTGAATCATATAATCTCCAGACCCTTGAGTCTGCCTTAACAGGAGAATCAACGCCAGTCGAGAAAAAGATTGACATAATAAGAAAAGAGTCTGGAATAGGTGACAGATACAACTCAATCTATTCAGGGACAATTGTGACAAGAGGAAGAGCAAAGGCAATAGTTGTAAAGACTGGGATGAAGACAGAGATAGGGAAGATAGCAACAATGATACAGGAGGAGAAAAGGCCTCCAACCCCTTTGCAGCTCAAACTGAAAAAATTCTCAACAAGGCTTGGGGCCATTATTGGCATCATAACAATCATCGTGTTCATACTAAGAATCTTGAAAGGGACACATATGTTTGAATCATTCAGGGACTCAATCGCACTTGCAGTTGCTGCGATTCCAGAAGGACTTCCCATTGTCTTCACAATATGCCTTGCAATAGGTGTCAGCAAGATGGTCAGGAGGAACGCCTTGATGAGGAAGCTGCCAAGTGTTGAGACATTAGGCTCTGTCACTGTAATCTGCTCTGACAAGACAGGAACATTGACACACAACAAGATGACAGTGAAAAAAATATTTGTGGATGACAGGATAATTGATGTGAGCGGCAAGGGGTATAAGGGGATAGGTGATTTTCTCTCAGAAGGGAAAAAAATCAATCCGAAAAATTCCAAGTCATTGATTACATTGCTCCAGATAGGAAGCCTGAGCAATGACTCCTCAATAGACAAGGAGAATGTGATAGGGGATCCCACAGAAGGGGCATTGGTCGTCTCTGCCCAAAAGGCAGGGATCAATCAAACAAGCTTGAAAAGATCATATCCAAGGATTGCAGAGATCCCTTTCAGCTCAGAAAGGAAGATGATGAGCACAGTCCATAAGATAGGCGGCAGGAAAGTGATATATTCAAAAGGCGCCCCAGACATAATATTGAGCAAATGCACAAAGATATTATTGAATGGAAAAGAAAGTGAGCTGTCCTCGCAGATGAAGAAAAAAGTCCTAACCTCAAATGAAGGGTTTGCAGACAGTGCATTAAGGGTCATAGGATTCGCATACAAAAAATTAGACCATTCAATAAATGAGAATGGAATGGTGTTTGTAGGCCTTCAGGCAATGATAGACCCTCCAAGGAAAGAGGCTATAGAAGCTGTAGGCATATGCAAGACTGCAGGGATAAGGACAATAATGATAACAGGAGACCATAAAAATACTGCGATTGCAGTCGCAAGGGAATTAGGTATTGAGGGAAAGGCAATAGATGGAATAGAATTAGGGAAGATAAAGAACCTTGCAAAAGAAGTTGAGAAAATATCAATATTTGCAAGGGTAAATCCTGAGCATAAGCTGAGAATAGTTGACGCCTTGAAGAAAAACGGGCATGTTGTCGCAATGACAGGGGATGGTGTAAATGATGCGCCTGCATTGAAAAAGGCAGATATCGGAGTTGCAATGGGCATAACAGGGACAGATGTGTCAAAAGAGGCATCTGACATGATCCTGACAGATGATAATTTCTCAAGCATTGTCGGAGCAGTTGAAGAGGGCAGAGGCATCTACTCAAATATCCAAAAATTCATTGAATATCTTCTTTCTTCTAATCTAGGAGAGGTCCTGACAATACTTATAGCTGTATTATTAGGCCTTCCTCTTCCAGTGCTAGCATTCCAGCTGCTTTGGATAAATCTGGCAACAGACGGATTTCCTGCATTGGCATTAGGAGTTGAGCCGAAAGAAAAGGATATAATGAAAAGGAAGCCAAGGAATCCAAAGGAGTTTTTAGTTACCAAATACAGTATTTTCAGGATGATATATATAAGCATAATAATGATGCTAGGGACATTAGGACTCTATTATTGGGCTTTGAGCAAGAATGGCCTTGGAGTTGGTTCAGCTGCAGGAGGAATAGGCTATATGTATGCCACAACAATCGCTTTCACAACACTCATGATGTTCCAGATGTTCAATGTATTCAACTGCAGGTCAGAGAATTCGTCATTGTTCAGCATAGGTGTCTTTACAAACAGATCACTTATTAAAGCGGTGTTATTGTCTGTAATTTTTCAATTGCTGGTGATTTATACCCCTTTAAGTGCTGCCTTTGAGACAGTCAGACTTTCTCCTTTTGACTGGCTATTGATATTAGGTGTGTCATCATCAGTATTGGTTGTGAATGAGATAGATAAGCTGATCAGGAAATATTTAGTTAAAAGTCCAGTTTGAAATAAATTTCTTACGTTTTTTATTTAGGCAATCTTATTAATTTAATTTTATTGGAATTCTTTTAGAATTCAAGGTTGATCAATAATTCGAATTGAATTCGTATCTGATTCTTTTTTGGAATTCTATGCCTATTAACTTTTTGAATTGAATTCGTATCTGATTCTTTTTTGGAATTCAATGCCTATTAACTTTTTGAATCGAATTCGTACTTGATTCTTTTTTGGAATTCAATGCCTATTAACTTTTTGAATCGAATTCGTACTTGATTCTTTTTTGGAATTCTATCAGAATTCCAACCAATATCACATTCACATGGAATTCGTACCAGACCTTTTTCTTTGGATAGGCAAATATATGTGATAATAACCGAAAACTTTAAATATTATTAGTACTGATAAAAACTAAATAAGTATATAATTATGCATATTAAGGTATTTTAAGATAATATTAATGTAATATTAAATTAATATATTAGTAATCAATTAGTACTAATATGCTAGAATATACCTGCATAATACTATAAAAAAGGGTTGATCAATTGGTCAAGGTAGTAGTAAATAACGGGCAGTTCAAGATAACAATACCCAAAGAGCTTGCTCTCGAGAAAGGCTGGAATTCTAAAACAAGATTAAAATTTATTGAAGATCAAGAAGGCAATATAATCCTGAAAGAAGTCATACTCAAAGGAGGCAAAAAAGGCCAAAAATGAAGCTCATGAAAGGCAAAAAAGGTGTGACACCCTTATTAGCCACAATAATTGTAGTATTCATATCAATTGTAATAGGCGGATTAGTGATGACTTCTAATTTCAATTTTGTCAAGAATGTAAAGGTGGAGGCTGATGAGTACCAGGGAAGATTGACATGTTCTGAGGATATTGAGATCGAGATCATGAGCGCTTGCTGGTATAGAATTAATGATGATATTGGCATGATCAAACTTTTGATAGAGAACAAGAGAAGCGTAAACATCAATGGAGAGTTCTTCTGGCTAAGGGTAAAACAGGGAAGCACATACAATTACCAGTATTTTGACGGAATGTTCACTGCAGCTGAGACAAGGATGGATGAGACACCATTCAATTGGGAATATGGCGAGCCAAACACAGTGTCAGTGATTCCAATCATAAAAAGAGGAACCAAAGATTACCTCTGCACTGAGACTGCAAAAGATTTTATTTTAGGAGAATGCCCAGAATTAGATTAAGATGAAATTTGGAAATAGAAAAATTAGGATAAATGAAATGTTTGCTTATCTGATAATATTATCCTTATTGTTCACACCTATCTCATTGGCTCAAGAAGATAATATTCTTAATGAGAAAAATCTTGGTTCAAATACTGCGGAATTAGGACTATTCGGCAAGATTTTGCCTGTGTCAAATGAAGACATTTTCACAAAAAGTGAAGACTTGTTATTGCTTGCTAGTCCAGATGAGAATGTACTAATTCTATCACAATCCATCATTGAGGCAGGATCTGCAATCCAAATAACAATTGAGCCAGGCATTGATCCGATAAATGAGTTCATCAAGATAAAGGACTCTACCGGAAAGAATGTTGGAGTGCTGATCATTCCCGGTTGCACTGATTCAGCGTGCATAAAAAGAGAGACATTGATCAAATTCATAATAAGTGCAAGAAAAAAAGGATATAAGGACAATGATCTTAAGATACTCTTGATAAAAGCAGGATGGGAAAAAGAGATGGTTGAAAGAGCATTCAGAATAAAAAACAGCATCCCATATAGAAAATGGATTTAATATTCTTGATAATTGTGGCAGTGCTCAGCTTTTTTATTATTGCCAAATCTGCAGGATACTTGCTGTTGGCAATATCAAATTATGCAAGAATGACAGGGATGAGCGATTATCTCGTAGGATTCTTGGTTATTGCAATCGGAACTTCATTGCCAGAGCTATCTACAGGAGTCATGTCTGCCATAGTCGGCAAGAATGTGCTCAGCCTTGGAAATGTTCTCGGAGCAAATATCCTGGATGTAACACTTATTCTTGGAATCAATCTAATTGTGATGAAAAAAATTAAAAATATCAGTTTTATTATCAATAGATCATTTTATATGCTATATATCATAATCTTGCTTCTATTGATATTAGGCATTGATGGAGTCATATCAAGGATTGACGGGTTGATACTGCTGATAATATTCTCAATGTACATAATATCTTTGATCAGAAAAGAGCATGAATTTGGTAAAATAAAAAAAAGCATCAAGTTCAAGCATGTGATAGTGGACATGCTGACATTCTTATTTGCCCTAGCAGCATTACTGCTAGCTACAAGATGGCTTGTATTCTCATCAATAGAAATCTCCGGGATATTGGATATCCCAATATTTTTGATTGGTCTGATATTTATCTCAATCACAACAACTATGCCGGAATTTATGATCAGCATCAAGTCAGCACTTAGGAAACAGAATAACATATCATTTGGAAATCTTTTTGGGGCTGTTGCCATCAATTCATCCCTTGTAATCGGCGTATCAGCCTTGATAAATCCAATAGTGTTTGAGTTTTCACAATTTTTTAGGCCTTTATTGTTTCTGATAACATCTGTCTTTATCACAAGCATGATATTCAGGAAAAAGGTGATAACAAGCGAGCATGGATTCATCCTAGTGATAATCTACATATTGTTCATATTCACAGAGATTGTGTTTTAGTAAGAGAAAACGTGACAATTCCAATAAATTTATTAATAATAAAATAAATTGAATATTAATCATTGCATTATCATAATATTAACCCATTATAAACACTTAGGGAATGAAGATTGAAAAAACCCATTATAAACACTAAGGGAATAAAGATTGAAAATGGAAGTCTTTGAATGCATAAAAACAAGGAGGTCAATAAGACGCTATATGGACGCTCCTGTAGAATGGGAGAAGATAGGAAGGATTCTTGAAGCAGGAAAAGCAGCCCCTTCTGCAGGCAACCTTCAAAATTGGACCTTTATAGTGGTTCTTGACCAAGGGCAGAGATCAAAGATAGCTGAAGCCTGCCTGAAACAGGATTGGATGGCAGAAGCTCCTGTGCACATAGTTGTAGCTGGATTGCCAGAAAAGGCAAAAAGGTTCTATGGCATTAGGGGAGAGAGGCTATACACAATCCAGAACTGCGCTGCAGCAACTGAAAACATGCTTTTGATGGCCCATGCACTTGGATTAGGATCATGCTGGGTAGGAGCATTTGATGAAGACATATTAAAGGATGCAGTCTCAATGCCGCAGGAAGTAAGGCCGCAGGCAGTCCTGACAATAGGCTATGCCAATGAGCAGGTTCCTGAACCGCCTGAATTCACGCTGGAGAATGTCATGTATTTCAGGGATTATGGAGGACAGCCGAACAGGATCAAGGATATTCCAAAATATACCAAAGATTTTTCCCATGTGATTGACAGGAATGTTGAGAAAGGAAAAGGGGCTCTGAAAAGGGTTATCGGGAAGCTGAAAGGGGAGAAATAGGTTGTTATTTATTGAAAATCTCGCATCGCGAGATTTTGTTTGGGATGGTGAATACCCCGCACTTTAGTGCGAGACGCTCAAAAACTATCAGTTTTTGGCGTGCCAAAAATGCTTTTTGCATTTTTGAGCATTTTCAATCCCAAAAATTTGCCAGCTATATTAG
>JAZDHV010000017.1:0-3898 GCA_043805595.1 Candidatus Woesearchaeota archaeon | reverse complement strand
GTTATTTTATTATTAGTTATTTTATCATTAATCAACTCGGTATTTTCAAATGTTAGGTGAACCTAAACCTTAGTATGGCAAGAAATACCTTAATACCATCCCTGAAAAACCTGATCTTCTTGCCTTCCTGGACAAGCCTGGATTCATAGGTTATCGGAACTTCAATCACTCTTGCCTTATTCTGGATAAGCCTTGCAACAAGCTCCCAGTCAAAATCAAAACCATTTGTCCTGAATCTTGTGTTCTGGATGTATTGCGGCTTGAACACCTTATACATTGTTGCAGGATCAGTAAGCTTGGTGTTATAGAGAAGATTGAAGAGGCTGGTGTAAAACAGACCTCCAAAATTCAACAATTTGAAATAAACAGCCTCTTTTTTACTGGACCGTATCTTCCAATCATTGTCCTTGCCAAGCTGCCTTGATCCAAGGACAAAATCAGCGTGTCCATCAATGATTGGCTTTATCAATTTTGGATACTCATCAGGATCATACTCAAGGTCTCCGTCCTGGATAAGGAAAATATCTCCAGATGCATGCTTAAATCCAAGTCTGACAGCAGACCCTTTGCCTTTAGGCCTTTTCTGATAAATGGCTCTTATCCCCTGCTTTTTTTCATATTCCTGGATTATCTCTCTTGTGCCGTCTGTTGAATTGCTTTCAATAATTATAACTTCTTTTTCAATATTCAATTGGCTGAGATCAACACCAATGACCTTATCAAGAAGAGACCTGACTGTACCTGCTTCATTATACACTGGAAGTATAACACTGAGTTTCATTCTCCACCTCTTTGTGAAAAATGGAACTTTAAAATGTCAGAATTTTCCATCCAGTCTCTGACTGGTGGTTCTTTAGAAATATAGTTTTTTATCAGTTTCATCAAATAAACACCTATGATTGTGAAAAGACCAGTATATTTAAACAGATTTTTTCATATCTTTTTTACTGTTTTTTTCTCATTTATTAGCATTGTTGTGATAGCAATAGCAAATAAGATCATTATCAATAAAAATGTTATTCCATCTGGTTTTTAAACTTTTTGCTATTCTTGGTTAAGATGGCTTTTTTATAGAGAATAGGATATATAAAAAACAAAATGCATATTATCAAGGATATGATGAACAACAATAATCCCATGTTAAATGCCTTTGATGAATAAAAGACAGTCAGCTTGCCAGGACTGTCAATGTATACAGCACTGTTGATACCATTAGCCCTATTGATTGAAATCTTTTCATTGGTCAGCTTTGCTTTCCAACCCTCAAACATAAAAAATTTTTCACTTAAGACTAAGAATCCAGATTTTCCAGAAGTATCAATAGTCATCTTGTTTGGCGAATAAAATTCAATATTTGCTTTATTAATATTATTATAATCACCTTTAAATGAGGCAAGGATTTCCAATAATCTTTCATTAGACACTGAATTCTCGCCTTCAATAATATTTGGGGCAAGAACCCCTCCTGAAGAAATATAGTCCCTTAATCTTATCTCAGACCCTTGGTCTACTGAACCTTGAACAAGGAAAATGGCAGAAAACCTGTTAATAAACTCTTGATTAAGCTGATTAATGCTTCCAGTCTTTAGAATAATCACTGTGTTTGATGGATCAAAAGCAGGGTCAAGCATTATTCCATACATCATATTCTTTGCTTGCCCTTCATCACCAATTATTAAAATGCTGTTGTCAGCAAAATAAGCCCTTGGAAGAAACAGCTCATTCTCATAAAGATTAGGGCCGTCAACAGATATGTCAGGGCCGTCATTCCTGCAAAAATCGCATTTCTCAAACTCTTTTACAAACTTAAGACCTGAAATGTTGATAAGATTTTTGGAATAAATATATTTTGTGTTAAGCATTCCATAAAATTTTGCTTGGGAATTGTGTGAAATGCCTAAATAAGTGTTGAAATATTCAGGAATCCAGATAGAGGTGCTGCCCATCAGTATCTGGAGGTCGAGGAATGTCGCATAAGTCCCTGCAATCCCTCCTAAACTAATAGATTCGATGTTATGGATCCTGAACAATCCTTCTTCTTCCTGCTTCTGGCTGAGATAATTCATCATCTGATTGCTGTCAATATGATTCTGGAAATTATCAAGACGCCAGTCGCCAACAATTATATCCACTTCATTGTCATAATTATATCCAAGAGGCCTGATTAAGTCGAGAAGGAAATTAGTGCCTACCCTTTTCTCAATCCTGGCAAAATTTATAGGCTCAAACACAAGCAAAGTCAGAGATAGGATAATGACAATTGCAATGAACAGGTGATTCAGTTTTTTATCGCTCCAGTTAAACTTTTTTGAAAGCTTGGTGAACAGGATTGAGGATCCAATGCCTGCAAGTGCAGCAAATGCAAATCCAGCAATAAACATGCTTCTTGCAACATGATGGAGCTTGTCAAACCCTGGGAAATATTTCCAGAAAATGAGGTAAAATCCAGATCCTGATGCAATGAGTATAGTGAATATCAGAATGAGCCAGAATGCCATGACTTTCTTACTCCTAATGCTGAACAATGACAATAATATGAGAAGGTAAGCGAGCAAGCCAACTCTTGCTGCCTCATTCTGGTTTGCAAATAAGGGCAGTTTAATGATGTCCAATGCATTATCAATCTCAATCTTATGGCCGACAGACTCCTCATAACTGAAATCCCTGTTCTTGCTGCTGATATCTGTGAATTCAAGCATAGGAAGAAGCTTGATTGATGCAAAACCAAAGAAAAAGATCAGGATGATTATTGAGATGACAATAGATTTCTTTAGTCTATTGAAAAATTTCATGCTAAATAGGAAGACAAGGAATAATGGGGCAAGTGCAATGACCTGCATCAATAAAAGGTCATGGCCTGAGCCAAGAAACTGAACAGCTAAGACAATACCTGCAAGAACAGAATATTTAGTCCAATCCCTAATCTTTTTCTCAGACAGTGCTTTATAACAGAATAGGAAAAGCAGAGGCAGGAAAGCATAGGATATTCCCCTCTCAATCTGGCCTGATCTTGCCTGCGCAATTGCGAATGAGTTAAAAGCATATAATATTGCAGAGATGAATGCATATCTTGGCTTGATCTTCAAGTTTATAATGAGCAGGTACATAAAAATACCAGAAAGAATGACATTCAACAGGATAGACAAGTTCATTGCCATAAAAACTGTCGGTGCCAGAAGAAGCAATATTATTGTATAGCTGATAACAATAGGCTGTGAGTTTGCATGCAAAGGATTTCCCCCAAAATAATAAGGAACCCAATGAGGAAACTGCTTATACTCAACAATTGATTTCCTCACAGTCTCAAACACATGGCCATCCATAGCCAAAAGGTCACCGTTGATCCTGACATTGTAAAACGTGAAATAGTCATTAAAATAAGCAAATGTAAGCAGGACAATCAATCCGATAAAAAGCAGATGAGCCTTATTTTTCAATTCCATTCTATCAATCAGATAAGTAGAAGACAATAATATATAAATATATATAAAATTTAATATAAAATGTCAGAATTGTATAAAAATCTTTCAGATTTTTAACACCCTAAAATGTCAGGAATTTTCCACCAATCTTTGACTGGTGACAATCTTTGATTGATTTAGCTTTCAGGAGTGAAAAATTCCTGAGCACTAAGAACCACCAGTCTTATCATAAGGTAATTGCAGATTTAGTGAATCCCACCAGTCTATGACTGGTGGTTTTTTACGTTTAATGTATGGTTCGCTAAACGAGAACTCCTAACGATACGAGCAACCACCTTTAGCATGAGGTGGTCGCTATGACTAAAAAACTTTATCCGCATTTTAATCCTGAAGTGCACAAAATCGAGAGTAAAATCGCAACTGTGAGAACATCTCACCATTGTAAATATCACAGAAATCTAAGATTTCTGGGATGC
>JAZDHV010000016.1:0-47128 GCA_043805595.1 Candidatus Woesearchaeota archaeon | reverse complement strand
AATAATCAATAAAATGAATAAATAATCAATAAAATGAATAAATAATCAATAACAAAAAAACAAAATGAATAATAAAATTATCAATAAGAATAAAATTAAAAAAAATAGAATGAATTTTAATGATCTCGCTCCCAATTATGATAAATGCATGAATAAGAGCTTTTATAATCTAAGGATTAGATTGCTCACAGGCCTTATCAAGAAAATAAATCCTGAATATGTCCTTGAGGTTGGTTGCGGAACAGGAATTTTTCTTGACAATTTATCAAGTCATTTTAAGAAAGGTTTTGGCATTGATGTATCATCGGAAATGATTAGGATGGCAGAAACACACCACAAAAAGCCTAACCTCAATTACTTAGTCTGCAAAGATGAGACAATCCCTTTTTCAAATAGTAAATTTGATCTTGTGTTAAGCCAGGGTGTTATTGAATATGTCAATTCACCAAAAAAGCATATTGATGAGATGCTGAGAGTCTTAAAAAAGAATGGTTATCTTGTTTTAATCACTCTCAATGGAAACATGTCCATTCCATACAAAATCTTGGAAAAAATCGGAAAAGCAATTAAAAGCCCTAAATTTAGAGATCTTAAAATGATGGAATTAAGGAATTTGATTGATTATAAAGGGGCAGAGGTTATTGTACATAAGATTTTGTTCTTCAATCCAATGAATTTTGCTTTTCTTAATCCTGCATTTGATTTAGTGAATATTATTGTCCCAAAATTTTTGAAGAAATATATGTTAGGCATGCAATATTTGGTTGTAAGGAAAAAAGATTAAGAACAAACTTGAATTAAATGATAACAATAAAGAATGAATACTATAAATTATCATTTATGGACAATAATAATATCTCATAAAATCACTCCCCTTTATTATAAAACTTAAAGAACCATTTCTGGAATGTAAGCTCAACAGGGAATATGCTTATGTGATGCCTGAACCTGAGCTTAGCTATTGGCCTGTAAAATCTTGATGCAAACCTGACAAATCTAATCAGAGGATCATTTGATACCATATGCTGGCCTACTTTTTTGTCTATGAAAAATGATGTTAGCACTAATACTTCAAGCAGTCTTCTCCTTTTCTTTGTAATCCATGGGTTGATTTTAAGCCATCCTTCAAAGTCAAAATTAGCCCAATCCTCTAGTTTTTGTGGAGGATTAAATCCATTTTCTATAGCCATATCATACATCTCTGTGCCAGGATATGGGGTAAAGATGCCAAAAAATATTGAGATTGCTTTTGGATTCTCTTTGAGCAGCTTCTCAAGCAATCTTGTTGTTGCATAGATATCTTCTTCAGTTTCTGTTGGGATCCCTAGCATGAAATTATATACTGGGTAAAGGTCATAATCCCTGAGCTTTCTGTTTACTTTGACTGTCATATCAGCTCTGATGTCTTTCTTCATCAGTTTCAATATTCTCTCACTGCCAGACTCTGCTCCAATATGAAGGTTTTTTATCCCGCATTTTTCAAGTAATTTCAGGAATTCATCATCCATCCTGCTGATCTCATCAACCCTTAGCCCCCTGAGGGATATCTTGAGATTAGGTGCTGCCTCATGGACAGCCTTTAATATTTTTTTTGCCCTGTCAAAGTCTACAAAAAAATTGTCATCTACAAAAAAAAGCTCATCTGAATTATATGTTTTTATGAGATATTTTATTTCATCAATTACTTTTTCAGCTGATTTTGGCTTCCACATCCTTTTGTAAAAAGCGCATGCATAGCAGAATGTGCATTGCTGGGGGCATCCTCTGCTTGTTATTACTGATATTATCCTGTTTTCAAATCCCTTTCTTTTGTATTTGCTGAAATCAATAAGATGGTAAGGGAGCATTGGCAGCTCATTAAGATCAACCCTTTTCCTTTCTTTATTTTCAATGATCTTTCCATCTTTTTTGAACCAGATCCCTTCAACTTCTTCAAGTGGTTTGTTTTTCTCCAAAGCCTTAACTAATTCTTTGAATGTCACTTCCCCTTCTTTTATCAGAATCATGTCAATATATTGGTTTTCTATAGTTTGTTTTGGCAAGAGTGAGGCATGGATTCCTCCCCAAACAACTGGGACCTTGCTATTTTCTTTTATCAGCTTTGATATTTCAAGAGCATACTTTATCTGCATCCCAGTCATTGATGACAATGCAACACAGATAGGATTTTCCTTTAGTTCATCAAGAAGTTTCTTCTTCCATTCAGGCTCTATTCTCTGGTCTATTATCCTGACATTATAATCTTGATAGATTAGGGTGGCTGCGCATAACACACTGAGTGGCATCTCTGTCAGGAGCTGGTCATATTTCCCTGTTTTCGGATATATAATCACTACTTTCTTTTTCATTTTCCTTTTTTGTTTTTTTAAATTAATTCTTTTTCTTTCTTAGTATTCATTTGTTATTGAAAATTCAATGACATCTAATCCCGAATTCAAGCGTCTCTAGAATCAGTTGAATTCGTTCCTTATTCTTTTCTAACTTTTCTTAATCCTTCTTTCTTGATTTTTATCAAATTTTTTCAACATTAATCCTTATTCTAGTGTCTTGCAGTATTCTTGCATAGTTAAAAACCTAGACCTCTTTTTCAGGAATAATAGGGTTTGGTTTATAATTTTTTCTCTTCTCTTTAATGGCCTCATGAATATAGCTTTGCTTGGAACATCCACAAGATCTCTTGTATGAAAATGAAGTACTAATGGTCTTTTCTGCGCAAATACTATTGTTGAAAGTATCTTTAGGTAATTAAATCCAAAATTACAAAGTACAGTTCCATTTAAAGAAAATGGCCCTACAGAGCTTATTGGCACTTCCCATATTTTCCTGTTGCCTCTTTTCCTGTAATCCTTTCCAGGATGATAAGGCTTTCTTTTGAGGAAAAGGTCAGTTATCGGGAATATACCTGGATAATAGAATGGCAAGACAGAGCTGTCATAAGCATAGTTTCTTTTGTCAAGGATGTCAAGTATCTCTGAATCAAACTTGTTGAAAGGGCTCCTGTATCCAGTCATCCTAATCTTAAGTTTGTCCCACACAATCTTCTCAACTCTCTCAATTTCAGCTTCTTTTGTTTTATAATCACGTTTATTCATGTGTGTCAGATGAGAATATGAATGATTTGCTATCTCATGCCCTTTTTCCTTTATCTTTTTATGCAGTTCAGGGAATTTCTCAACATTTTTTCCCACAACAAAAAGTGTTCCTTTGATATCATTCTTTTCAAGGAGATCAAGCATTTTTGGAATTCCTTCTGCCAATGCTTTATCATCCTCATCTATCTCCTCTGTCTTTACACCAAAGGAATTCTCTTTTACCCACATTCCATCCACATCAAATGTGATTATAGTAATGTTTTCCATTAAAAAAGCAATATTAACATCATTTTTAAATCTTATTGTTTTATACACTTTAGTTGCGATACCTTTATAATAAATAATAACATCCTCAATGACAGGGGGGATCAATATCTTAAAGTGGGTGAACAGTCTATTTAAAAAAAGGGATTCAGCAGTCTTTGGCCTTATTGAAAAAGAACATGATAGGCAGAGAAATTATCTTAATATGATTCCTTCTGAAAATTATTGCCCAAGACAGGTGAGGGAAGCCTCAGCTTCAGTTCTCATGAACAAGTATTCAGAAGGCTACCCTAACAAGAGATATTATCAGGGTAATGAATTTATTGATAAAATTGAAACACTTGCTATTCAAAGGGCAAAAAAGCTTTTTAATGCCGAGCATGCTAATGTCCAGCCTTGGTCTGGCTCAATTGCCAATATGGCTGTCTATCATGCTCTTTTAGAGCCAGGAGATAAGTTGATGGCAATGAACCTTAGCCATGGAGGCCATCTGACCCATGGATCTCCTGTTAATTTCTCAGGTGCCTTTTATAAGATTGCAGATTACGGTGTTGATAAAGATACAGAAATGTTGGATATGGATAAAGTGAGGAAATTAGCAGAAAAAGAGAAGCCTAAAATGATTTTGAGCGGATTTACATCATATCCTAGAACAATTGATTTCAAGGAATTCCATGATATTGCCCATTCAGTTGGAGCTGTTAGTTTTGCTGACATATCCCATATTGCTGGATTGATTGTTGGAAAAGTCCATCCTTCTCCTCTTCCATACACTGATATTGTAATGACCACTACCCATAAGACTTTGCAGGGCCCAAGGGGTGCGATAATCCTCACAAATAATAAGTTTGCTGGGATGATTGACAAGGCAGTCTTTCCAGGCCTTCAGGGCGGCCCTCATGAGAATATTATTGCTGCAAAGGCAGTGTGCTTTGATCTTGCCATGAAACCTGAATTCCAAGAATACGCGTTCCAGATTGTGAAGAATGCAAAAGCATTGGCTTCAACATTGATGGAAAATGGGATCAAGCTGGTCTCAAATGGAACAGACAACCATCTTTTGCTGATAGACCTTCTTAAGACAAAAAACATAGAAAAGCAAGGTTTGGGAAGGCAAGGGGCAATGGCACTTGAACAGTCAGGCATTGTCACAAATGCAAACACAATCCCATTTGACCCTTCCACTCCTTTTAATCCTTCTGGAATAAGGATTGGCACACCTATCTTAACAATGAGAGGTATGAAAGAATCAGAAATGAAGGTTATTGGGAACTATATCTCAAAGATTCTATTGAATATGCCTGACGATGGTCTGAAGGAGAGGATTAGGAAGGAAGTGCTTGAGCTATGTGAAGAGTTTCCCCTTAGATAGAAAATGGAAGCCATCAATTTCTTGCAGAACAAAAAGGAGATTGTAAAAAATTTCAATCTTGATAATATCAAAAGAATCCTTCCATTCCTTGAAAAACCTCAAGATAACCTAAAATGCATCCATGTTGCTGGAACAAATGGAAAAGGCTCAGTCTGCGCAATGATCAACCAGGGCTTGATTGAATCAGGGTTCAAGACTGGTCTTTATACCTCCCCTCATTTGAATAAGATTAATGAAAGGATAAGGATAAACAATACTTGCATCTCAGACAATGACTTAAACAATATTCTCCAGACAATCAGGGGCATTGCAGAATCAAATGATATCCCATTGACATATTTTGAATATCTCACATTGGCTGCATTCATCTATTTCAAAATAAACGATATTGACTTTGCTGTCTTAGAGACAGGTATGGGTGGCCGTCTCGATGCTACCAACCTTATCACTCCAATTGTAACAATTATCACTAGCATTTCACTTGACCATCAAGAGCATCTAGGCAATACTTTAGATAAGATTGCATCAGAAAAAGCAGCTATTATCAAGCCTAATTCCACTGTTATTACAATAAAAGAAAATATAGTAATTGATTCATTCAGAAAATATTGCATTGAAAACAATTCCAAAGTGATCATTCCT
This sequence comes from Candidatus Woesearchaeota archaeon, assembly GCA_043805595.1. Taxonomy (GTDB): domain Archaea; phylum Nanobdellota; class Nanobdellia; order Woesearchaeales; family JAGVYU01; genus JAZDHV01. Next base: position 41,758 of record JAZDHV010000016.1, on the reverse strand, counting down.
GAGATTGAAAGCGTTGAAAACATGGATTTGTCTCTGAAAGGAGAATTTCAAAAAGAGAATGCATCTCTGGCAGCTGCTGCTTTAAGAAATCTTGGGATAAAAGAGGAAATCATTGAGAAAGCATTGAAGAAAACAGAATGGCCTGGCCGCTTTGAATTCCTAAAACACAATATTCTAGTAGACTCAGCCCATAACCCTGCAGGCATCAGAGCCCTAACATATTCAGTAAAAAAACTGAAATACAACAATCTTATATTGGTTTTAGGCATAATGAAAGACAAGGACATAAAGTCTATAGCTAATATACTGGCACCTATTACTGATAATGTTGTTTTGACAAAACCAAATCAAGACAGGTCTGCAGACCCCAAGGATTTGTCAGAATTTTTCAAATCCCCTAAAATCCTGCCATCAGTAAAAGAGGCAGTCGAATTTGCGCAAAATATAGCTTCAGATAAATATCTGATCCTTATCACTGGCTCAATATTCACTGTTGCAGAAGCCCGCCCTCTTTTCTTTCCTTAATCCTTTATTCTTTCCTGAGCCACATAGTCCCTAAATACACAAAAGGGGTGTCTGCCAGTGCAAATCCTATCTTCAGCAGCCAATATGGTATGATCAAGCTGATAATAAATCCAGCGTCAAATCCTGGATTTATGTTGTAGAATGCAATGAACATGAATATTGTTGTGTCGATAAGCTGGCTCACAATTGTTGATGCATTGTTCCTGAGCCAGAGATATTTTCCTTTTGTGAGCTTTTTCCAATAATGAAATGCCCATACATCATGGAACTGGCTGAATATGAATGCAATAATGCTTGCAAATGATATCCTTAGGCTGCTATTGAAAATTATTGCAAATGACTCTTGATTTCCCCAAGTGGCATTTGGAGGAAGGATTATTGATAAATAAGTCATCACTAATGTTATTATCATTACAAACAATGCTATGTACACAAATGCTTTTGCTTTTTTCTTTCCATGGACCGCACAGATTATGTCAGTCACTAAAAAAAGGACAGGGATGAAGAATATTCCAACAGAGACCCTTACTCCAAATAGTGTTGTTATCTTTGTGCCCAGAACATTTGCTAATATCAATGATCCTACAAATAATCCCAGTAATAAGTCTGTTTTTAGTTCAAGTGTTTTCATTAATTCCCCCAGAATATAGATTTTGCTTTTCTTTTTTAAGCTTAATTGTATTCTAATTATATGTTTCCTTTAATCTAATCAGATTCTCAATAAGCATGACAATTGTCATTGGCCCGACTCCTCCAGGAACAGGAGTTATATATGAGCATTTTTCTTTCACAGACTCAAAATCCACATCCCCCCTTATCTCACCACTAACCTTATTTATCCCAATATCAACAACTATGGCACCTTCCTTTATCATATCTGCTTTAATAAGGCCAGGCACTCCTGCAGCACTTATCACAATGTCTGCTTTTATTGTGTGCTCTTTCAGATTCTCTGTCCTTATATGGCAGATGTCAACTGTTGCTTCCCTATTCAACAATATGAGAGAAAGTGGTTTTCCAACAGTATCCCCATACCCTACTAAACATACATTTTTCCCTTTGATTTGAATTTTATACTCATCAAGAAGTCTGATGACACCTTTTGGTGTTGCAGGAGCAATCTTTTCCTCATTCAACAATAGCCTTGACAAGTGATATGAGCTCAATCCATCTGCATCCTTTTCTCTCCTTACAGAATCAAGAACTTTCCTTGTATTTATTTGTGGAGGAAGTGGCAGCTGTACTAGAATTCCTGTTACATTTGGATCATTGTTCAAATTCTCAATTGTTCCTATTATTTTCTCCTGCATTATATTAGCCTCAAGACTGATTACAAGGCATTGTATCCCTATTTCATTGCATTTCTTCTTTTTCATATTTACATAAGAGGCAGAAGCAGCATCATAACCTACCATAATTACTGATAATTTTACCTTATCTCTTAATTTATTGATTTTTTCCTTTAATTCCGCTGTAATCTTCTCGCTTAGCTTTTTTCCGTCTAATATCTCCATATTGTCCAGTAACTTGGAAATATTTTTAAATTTGTTGATATTCCAGTATTTATGCCAGATGATTTTGAAAAAAAAGTGATTGAGGAATGTAAGCATCATAATAATATTTTTATCTTTGTCAGCAAAAAAGATGAAGTTAACACTCTTCCTATCATTGAATTTCTTCTTAAACAGAATAAGAATATAATTGTCCCTGTGATTAGAGGAAAAGGCCTCATCTTATCAAAAATTGATACTACTTTTGATTTAGAGCCTTCTACATATGGTATTCTTGAACCTACATCCATTATCCCCTTTGAAAAGAGGGATATTGACATTTTCTTTGTGCCGGGAACTTTTTTTGACAAAAACAGAAACAGAAAAGGAAGAGGCAAAGGATATTTTGACAGGTTCCTGATAGACATCAAAGGCAAAAAACCTATAGTGGGACTTTGCAAAAGCAGCCAATATGTAGACATTCTTCAGCCAAAAGAAACAGATATTCCAGTTGATAAAGTCATTATTAGGATTAAATGATATTTCTATTTAGAATCTAGGGCATAACAGAGAATGCAATCGCATAAGCTATTTCCATAAGATATACTTTATCACGATTATTGATTCTATCTGGATGAACTCCAGGTACTTCTTCAATAAACTCAATATCATCTCTGCTTAACCCCTCTTCTTTCTCTAAATTTTTATCATATTCAGCAATAAGCTTTTTCTGCCTATCTGTTAGGTTTCTCATGTCTATATCTTGATATTCGAGAAATGCTTCAATTATTTCACCAAATGTATGGATGAATAAGTAATCTTTTATTGTAGGGTCATCAATATTCACAAATGGAAGCTTTTTTGAAACATATCCTCTCTCTTCACCTGATATTCTGTCAAGTTCACCAAAAAAATTATCAGACACTCTTGAATTTACATAATCTGCAAGATCTACATTAAAGTAAGCCTCCTTTAATCCTTTTCTGACACTCTTTGGTCTGGAAAAATCAAGCTTGTAAATTGCCCTTTCTAAACCACTTTCATATGTTGCAGGTATATCATTATCCCTGATACTATTTACAGTATGACATCCTGTTGTTAATATTGAAGAGGCAGTTATAATCCCTGCATAAAGAAGATTTCTAAAAAATTGATATCCTTTTTTTCCATTCATTAAAATATGAATAGAGTAATATATTATTTAAATATAGTTGTGTTTCATCACTATTTTTTTAATTGTTTCTTTCATAATTTACCTAATTTTTTTCACAAACCTTTTTAAATACATTTCCACTTAGAAAATATTGTAATGAAATACATTATTGTCGCTTCAGACGAGCCATATATAAGGAAGCATGTGGATGATTTGCTTAGTCATATCAGTAAGGATGTCAAGGCAGTTGTGAAAGTCAACCATAAAATTAATGTCAAAAACATACTTCTAGCATTGACAATCTATTCCTTCAGGCAGAAACTAAATATGTTTTCCAATAATCTTAGGTCTATCAGCAGGAAATATTCGGTTCCTTTTCACAAAGTGGATCATGTAAACAGCGAATATTTTATTTCCCTCCTAAATAATTATGATCCAGACATAGTTATATACAAGGCCCATCAGATTGTAAAACAAGACTTAGTGGAAAAATATTATTTCCTCTCATCTCATGGCTCATTGTTGCCGAAATACAGGGGAGGCTTCTCTATCTTCTGGCAGTTCATGAATGATGACCAGGAGTTTGGCATGAGCATAATGAGATTGGACAAAGGGCTTGACACAGGTAATGTTTTATCCCAGGAATCATATATTAGGAATATTGGTGAAAACCTTCCATTTGTCTATCAAAAGATATTTGATTTAGCCACGACTCAGATTCTAAAAACACTAAAAGATATAGAGGATAACAGGGCCAAGCCTATTAAACTTAAAGGTGAGCCTTCTTTTTATAAATCTCCAAAAATCAAGGACATTATCAGATTCTGGTTTAGGAAAAAAAGGATAATTCCTATACATGATCCCACCAGATCTATTCCTATGAAAGATCTAAATGTGAAAATAAGAAATTTTGAGAAAAAAGACGAATCTGACATTAGAAGATTATGTGTTGCTACTGCCTTTTTCGGAAATTCTTTTCAAGCTTTTATTGAGGATCCTAATATTTATGCTGATTTTGCCACTGACCTGCTTTATTATTCCCCTGAATCCTGTTTTGTGGCAATTGTAGAAGAGAATGGAGAGGAAAAAGTCATTGGTTATTTGATTGGGTGCTTGGATTCAAGAAAATATTATACTCAACTAAAAAGTCAGACTAACTGGTTATTATTAAAAAAACTCTTGACAGGAAAATATAAAATCACATTTAAGACATTAAGGTATCTTTTTTTGTCTGCCTTGCATCTGTTTTTCAAGGCAATTGAAAGGCCTTATGATTATCCTGCCAATCTTCATATAGGGATTGATGTGAATTACAGGAGCCTTGGGGTTGGAAAGAAATTGATGGCTAAATTCCATAAATATGTAAAATATAATAATGTTAATAAGATTCATATCAACACAACCACAGGCCACCAGTTAGCAATCAAATTCTATGAAAAATTAGGTTACAAGATTCATAGTGAGAAAAAATCCTTTTTGTGGTCTAGGATGGCAAAAAGAAGAATTGATGATGTTATTTATGTTAAGGACTTAAATGAATAGTTCATTTGTTTTACTAATTTCATTTGTTTTACTAATTTCATTTCTTTTACTGATTCTTTTTTGCAATCTCTTTCATTGTCTTTAATTCATAATTCTCTTTAAAATATTTTAGCATCTCCTCAAAATACAGGATTCTTTTTTGATAAGGTATTTTTTTAAAAAGTCCAGAGGAGATTCCTCCTTCAAATCTTATTTCATTGTCAAAAAATTCAGTTGCATGGATTGCATAATTGAGTGTCTGTTTCCTTATAAGAGGATATATTTTTTTAGACAATTTATAGTTGAAGAAGAGAGAGGCGCTCATCAGGGGGTATCCTAAGTATTTGTTTATTGGAATCTCAACAATTCCTTTCATTTTTGGCTTAAATAACAATTCATGGAATTTCTGTGTTGTTATAAGTTTGCCGTATTTCAGTTTTAGGCTTTTCTTGAGCAGATAGTAAACAATTGATGTGTTCAGGGAGCTGTCATACTTGTAATTGAGATTCTTCAATGCAATAATGATATCATTATTGATAGTGTATCCAGGAGCCCTGAAACCGGCCACTTCTTGTCCACTTGCATCAACAAGAGATTCATGGGATCTTTTGATGTCATCAAATATCCTGTCATACCCTAGATTTACCAGTTGCTTATTGTGTGAGTAAGAGTGGTTTCCTATCTCATAATCCTTGGCTAGGTTTTTGATTATTCCCTTAAAAGGGCCGCAATCCTTGCCGATTACAAAAAAAGTTGCAGGAATATCATGCTTTCTTAATAATTTAAGAAGTTTAGGCAGCATTTTTTTATATGTGATTGATCTTAATTCATATGTTTCTTTATTTACTAAATCTTCGCATAAAGTGTCCATATCCACATTTACACAGCCTTTCATTTTTACCACTTATACTTTCAAAGCTTAAAATCCTTAATTGGAGCTTCTTTTCCCTCAAGCTTATGTGTTGCATATTTTTCCACTTCTGCATACCATATTTTGCTGTCTGACCCGTTCATTACAAATGATGCTGACATAAATCCCATTTCCATGCTGTCATGCATGTCATTGTTTAAAAAAAGTCCTTGTCTGCCTATAGAAAACAGGTTCTTGATATTTGACAAATTTTCAATTATCTTCTTTAATTTAACATCAAAATCAAGAGTGTATATTGGATATGCATCTTTTAGATTAAGGATAAAATACCTCTCGACAAGATCTTCGCCTAATCCAAGATTTATAAAGTCCTTGAGTGCGGCTTGATATATCTCTTTATCGCTCATATTCCATCTTTCATCTCCTTGATTGCAGCATATCTCAAAGCATAGGACTGTCTTTCCTTCAGGGCACGTTTTATCGCTTAGGTTCTTCTGCTCGCTCACTCTGTTTGATATAAAATTATTGTCAAGAAAATAGATCCATTGTGATTTTGAAAACCTCTCTTTATTGATCAATATGTTCACAAGCCTTAAGTCTCTGTACTTTAATTCTTTTGTTTCTTCTATCGCTTCCTTACTTAGATTTTGTGAGATTAATGGAATTAAATATTTCAGAGGTATTGTTGAGATCAGATATGAACATTTAGCATTAAAGGTTTTGCCATCTTTTGAATATTTCACTGATCTTACTTTCCCATCTTTAGTAACCAATTCTACAATATTTGCTTCAGTTGCAATTTCCCCGCCTATTGATTTATATTTTTCAGCCAATCTTTCAAAAAGAATGCTGATTCCGCTTGGAGGATAAATGTATTCTTTGTGATAGGTCCTTTTTGAAGGAATGTCTATCCCTAATATCTCGAGGATGATGTTGAATATATTCAGGTTAGTTATCTTTTGCTGAGCCAGTTTAACAGACAGTTTTTTTGGAGAGATCCCCCATACTCTTTCGCTGTAATCTCCAAAGCAGAGCTTATACAGGGTGTTTCCAAAATATTTCTTTCCCCATTCTTCAAATGATTTTTCTTCAATCCTAAAGATTTTATGGTGAAGATAGACAAAAAATGCAATAAAATAGTCAAAAAGCATTCTTAATGTCAGGAATGGATTTAATTTGACCATTGGCTCTGTTATTTTCAGAGGATAATCAAAGAATTTCCCTTTTAGCAGCACTTTAATATCTCTTTTCTTTACTGCATATTCTTCATTTAGTATTTCTTTTACAAAATCCATAATCTGCTGATTTTTGAAATGAAATGCATGAGGTCCATAATCCATGATAACACCATCTTTTTTTACAGATTTTGATGATCCTCCTACATTTGCGTCTTTTTCTAGAATAAGCACATTTTTCCCCTCTTTTTTGAGCTTATAGCCTGCTGCTAGCCCTGCAGGTCCTGCACCCAGAATCACAACATCATACTTAATAACATCATCCATTTTTAATTCTCCTCATAAAAATTATTTTCATTGTTTCAATTGTTTTTTTCTTCAATATCTCGAATATATAGTATTTTGCCACTATTTTAATAGTTTTTGATTCTTCGAACGTTAAGTGAGAAAACTTCGAACGTTAAGTGAGAAAACTTCGAATGTTAAGTGAGAATTTGAAAACTTAATGAACAAATTGAAGGAGTTTTCATTTCTTGCAGCATCAAGGGAGAGGTTTATTGATTCACAGATAATTATTTAAATACATACCTTTCCCCTATATTTGATAAAAAATGAAAGTTATGTTGATTAAAGCGCCATATATGGATATTTACAAGAGAGTTAAATCATTAGTTTCCCAAAATTATCCATTAGGCATAGGATATATTGCCAGCTTCTTAAGGCAGGCAGGACATGAGATAATATTCATAGATCCTGAAATCATGGACATGACTTATGATGACATAGCAAATAAAATAAAGGAAACAAGGCCTGGTTTAGTTTGTATAACTTCTATGACTTCTAATCTTCATTCTGCTGTTAAATTAGCTCAGATTGCAAAAGAGAACACAAATATAATAACTGTTTTAGGCGGGATTCATGCATCTTCTCTTCCATATGAGACAATGAAGCAGTACAAAGAATTTGATGTTTTAGTGATTAGGGAAGGAGAGCTTACTATGAAAGAATTGTGCTCTGCAGTCGAGAAAGGAGAGAATTTTAATGGTGTCAAAGGCATTATGTTTAGGGAAGGTGATAAGATAATAAAGACAGAACCTCGGCCTTTGATAGATGACATAGATAGTCTGCCTTTCCCTGCCCGTGACTTGGTTGATTTAGGCAAATATGAGCCTCCTGAATACCTTAAGATTAATAAAAAGAGTGCTACAGTCAGGACAAGCAGAGGATGCCCTAATCAATGCACTTTTTGCGCTGCCCATCTTTCAATGGGATATAAATTCAGGCCTAACAGCCCTGATTATGTGATAAGGGAGATAAGACATTTAAAGGAAAAATATGGGGTTGAATACATTATCTTTTATGATGATACTTTCACTATCAACAGGCAGAGGGTTGTTGATATTTGTAATAGGCTTATAGATGAAAAATTGAATATTGAATTCTTTTGTTTGGCAAGAGTCAACACAATTGATGAGGATCTTGTCAGATTGATGAAAAAAGCTGGCCTGAGGGCTTTTAGTTTTGGTGTTGAAAGCGGAAACCAGCAGATTCTTAACAACATTAAGAAAGGAACAACTTTGGAGCAGGTAAGGAAGGCGTTCAAAATAGTGAGGAAAGTTGGAGGCATAAGGATTTTCTCTTCATTCATGATGGGTTTGCCAGGTGAAACTCACGAAACTATAAAAGACACAATTAATTTTGCAATAGATCTTAATCCAGACAAGGCTTTTTTCTTTATCTTGACACCTTTCCCAGGCTCTGAGATTTATAATGAGTATAATGGCAAATTATTTAATGTTTCTGGTGATTGGAAAGATTACAAATATGTTTTGACTGACGGAACTCTGGCTTTGGATTCAAATGTATTTACTAAAGATGAGCTTAAGAATTATTTGGTGATGGCAAACAAGAAGTTTTATACAAGGCCAAGCTACATATTAGGTCAAATATTCAAGATAAGGACTTATGATGAGTTTCTTGCTCATGTTAAGGGTGCATCTGCATTGTTTAAGCAGATGATGATTGTTAAAAAGGATAATAGGCAATAAATCATATATTTTATATTAACTATCTTAACTATATTTTTATAAATTTAGATTACATTATTAACTAACTATCTTCTTTCACCATTATTGAATTAAAACATACTTTTAAAAGTATATATTATAATATTTCTATCAGATAGTTAAAAGTATATCCTTTATTAGGGGAGATTGTGTGGGTAATAAAAAAAAGCCAATAAAATCAGAAAAAGGCAATAAGCCTGTTTTAAAGAATCAACTTAATTTGAAATCTGCAGATAAAAAGAAACCAGGTTTTTTCTCAAATTTACTGAAAAGCAGGGCAAAATGGAAAAAGGAGAAAGAATTGGAAAAACAGAAAAAAGTGATTGAAAAAGAGAAGAGAAGAAATGAAAAGAGGATATTGAAAGCAGAGAGGAAGCGGCAGATTAAAAAAGAAAAGTTAAGGAAGAATGGAGATAAAGAAATAAAGATCAATAATAATATTTCTATAAAAAGCAAGGACATTAAGAAAAATGATGGAATAAGGTTTAAATTCAAAGAGGAGAAAAAAAGCTTGCAAAAAAAAGAAGGGCAAAAGATAGTCAGATCTAATATTGATTTTTTCCTGATTGTTGAGATAATCCTGGGTATTTTTTTATTGGTTATTGGCAACTTTTTTAAGAATTATATACTCATTATTTTATCTGGAGTTATTATCATTATCTCGTATTTGATTCATCGGATTAAGGTTAATATAAATAAAAAGAAAGTAAAAACCTTGATTATCCAGCCTCAGAAAAAGTTTATGATTAATAAAGGAAAACCTCAAAAAGAGAAATTATTAAAAGGAAATTCTGTAGCAGATAAAGATAAGGATGTTCTTGTTAAACCAAAAAAATCAAGATTATTGACTTTTATCTTTATTTTGATATTTCTTGTTGGAGCAGGATTATTAGTGGTTGGAATATCTTATTACAATATCCCTACTATCATCCTTGCTTTAATCCTGATATTATTGGCTATAATCACATATAAACTGAAAAATCCAAGGATTAAGAGGTCTGAATTGATGGAAAAGTACACAAAATCAGAAGAGGTTCTGGTCAAGCAGCTTAATAATATAATTAAGAAGGAATCAGAGATCAGTAAGGAAAAAGATAGGCTTGATCAGGATATTGAACATATTGTTGAAAGGGCTAAGGAGATTGAGAAGAAAGAGATTGAATTGAAATTGATCTCAAAATCAAAAGATTCACCAAAAAAGATTGATTTAATAGAAGTTGAAAATTTGAGAAAGCCTCTGGAAAATGATCTTAGCAAAAGGTCGCTGAAATTGTCAAATTTAGAGACAGATCTTGACGCATTTTATTCTTTGGTCAATAGGAAAGGAAGTGTCAGGCTTTCTGAGTTTGTGACTTATTTTAAGGTTGATATAAAGCTTATTGAGAATTGGGGGAAGATCTTAGAGTCAAGAAATCTTATAAGATTGCATTATCCTGCATTTGGGGAGCTTCAGTTCAGAAGGGTTGAAAAAGAGAAAGATCAAGAAAATAATCAAGGGAAGGATCATGAGAAAAGTAATTGAGTCATATAATTTGAAAGTGGGAAAGATTGAAGTCCTGGTTAATATTGTAGGTGGACCTGGATTATCCTCTATGTATGAGTTGAGTCTTTTAAATCTTCAGACACCTACAAGGGTTTTTCTCGATGAGATAAAGCATGAGCTTGTGACAGAAGTGACTATTAGTGCTGGAGAGATTCTTGATCCAAAGATTGTCGCAAAGTTGAGGGAAAGGTTTTCTGGTAAGGCTGAAACAATGCTTCAGGAGAAATTGCCGCATACTAATGAGAATATGATCAATTATATGGTTGAGATCTTGATGAATGAGATGCTTGGTCTGGGAGATATTGAGTTTCTTCTTAATGATGGTAATCTTGAAGAGATCATTATTAATTCAGCATTGGAGCCAATAAGGATTTATCATAAAAAATATGGCTGGCTCTTGACAAATATCACTGTTGACACTGAAGCTAAGATTCAGAATTATTCCAACATAATTGCCAGAAGGGTTGGTCGGCAGATTTCGACATTGACTCCTCTGTTGGATGCACATTTGGTTACTGGTGATAGGGCTAATGCAGTTCTATATCCTATCTCAAATAAGGGAAATACTATCACTATCAGGAAATTTGCCCGTGATCCATGGACTGTGACAGATTTAATTTCAAACAATACATGTAATTCTGGCATTTTTGCTATAATCTGGCTTGCAATGCAGTATGAGATGAATCTTCTTATCTCAGGTGGGACAGGTTCAGGAAAGACATCTATGTTAGGTGTCTGCATGCCATTTATCCCTCCAAATCATAGGATTCTTTCTATTGAGGATACAAGAGAGCTGCAGTTGCCAAAATTTTTATATTGGTGTCCTTTGACTACAAGACAGCCAAATCCTGAAGGTAAAGGAGAAGTCACAATGCTTGATCTTTTGATCAATGCATTAAGGATGAGGCCTGATAGGATAATCCTAGGTGAGATCAGGAAAGCCAGGGATGCTGAGGTTCTTTTTGAGGCAATGCATACTGGCCATTCAGTCTATGCTACTGTTCATGCAGATTCAATCGCAGAGACAATTCAGAGATTGGTTAATCCTCCCATTTCAGTCCCAGCTAATCTATTGGGTGCAGTTCATCTTAATGTTGTGATGTTTAGGGACAGGCGGCATGGTCTTAGGAGGGCTTATCAGGTTGGTGAGTTTGTTCCTTCAGAAGAGGAAGGGAACTCTGTGGTAAAGCCAAACATTTTGTACAGGTGGAAGCCTTCAAATGATACTCTGGTTGCTCATTCTGAATCACTTCGTTTGTTTGAGCAATTGTCCAGGCATACAGGTATGAGCCAGCAGGAGATAAACAAGGATATCGTGAATAAGAAGAATATTTTGGATTGGCTTGTCAAGAACAAGACCAGGTCATTGAATGATGTAGGAAATGTTATGAATAAGTTTTATATTGATTCTGAAGATATCATAAATAAAGTTAATAAGAAATATTCATTAAAAAAAATAATGGGATCGTAAAATGTCTGTAAAAATCCCCTTTTCTTTTTTACCGCCAAGGGTATTGGAACGATTATCTAGATCTTTTAGAGGATTATCTGAAGTTATAGATCCTTTCTTTCCTTTTTTAGAGATGCATCTCTATCAGGCAGAGTATAAGGTTAACAAGAGGGAATATATCTCAATGTGCCTTGCTGCAACCACTTTTTTCTTTGTTTTTTTTTCAATTTTCTCTGCAATTGTGTTATCAAAATTTAACAAGGCCCTTTTTGGTCCTGCTGTTGTTTTTTTCTTTTCATTTTTCATTTTTTTCCAGCAGATAATGTATCCTAAACTGTCTGCTTTTAAGAGGATTAAGAATATTGATAGGAATCTCCTTCCAGCGCTGAGGACCATCCTTATCCAGGTCAATTCTGGTATCCCTCTTTTTAATGTTTTGGTCGGAATATCAAGCGAGGATTATGGTGAGATCTCAGTTGAGTTTAAGAAGGTTGTAAAGGAGATTAACACTGGCACTCCTGAAGTTGAAGCTCTTGAAGTTGTATCATCTCAAAACCCTTCAGTATATTTTAGAAGAGCGGTTTGGCAATTGGTTAATGGTATTAAGTCAGGGGCAAGTGTTGAGATTGTGATAAGAGAGGTTATTAATGCTCTCTCCCAAGAGCAGTTGATTGAGATTGAGAATTATGGTTCAACTCTGAATCCTTTGGCTATGTTTTACATGTTAGTTGCGATCATTTTGCCTGCTCTTGGTATGACTTTGATGATTGTAGTGGCTTCGTTTATGAATATTTCAGAGGCTGGAGTCAAGATGATGTTTTGGGGACTTTATTCAATTGTTGTTTTTGCTCAGATCATGTTCCTCGGATTGATTAGGTCAAAGCGTCCTAATCTGCTTGGTGTTTAAGGTGAAATCATGAAATTTTCAGTTTACAGGACTATTGGAAGGTTATATCCTAAATTTATTAGAGTCAAGCTTGAGACATTGCTTGTTTACTCAAATATCAAGATTGATTCAGGCAAGTTTCTAGGTTTCTCACTATCATTCTCATTGCTGTTGTCTTTAGCCATTGGTTTTAATCTTGGTGTGATATTTGCTGCTAGCTTTCTGCCTTTATTCTTAATATCTTTTTTTGCCTTGAACTTTTCAGTCTATATGTGGCTTTTATTGACTGCTGATAAGAAAGGTAAATTTATTGAGGAAGTCCTGCCAGATGCATTGCAGCTGATGAGTTCAAATCTGCGTGCAGGATTTACAACAGATAAGGCGCTGTTATTGGCTGCTAGGCCTGAATTTGGGCCTTTAAGGGATGAGATTAACATTGTTGGAAAAGAGATTGCTACAGGTAAAGAGATAGGTGAATCTATGATGGGTATCATCAAGAGGGTGAAATCTTCAAATCTTGAGAGGACTATTGAACTTATTGTATCTGGTATCAAATCAGGTGGTGAATTGTCATCTTTGCTTGATGAGACTGCAGCAGATCTAAGAAATCAGCATCTTGTTGATAAGAAGATTAGGAGTTCTGTTAATATGTATATAATCTTCATCTTTGTGGCAGCTGGTTTTGCCTCTCCTGTTCTTTTTGGCCTCTCTTCTTATCTGGTTGAGGTCTTGACATTCTCTATGTCACAGATATCAATTCCAAATGAGATGACTAATCTGAACCTTCCATTCTCTTTCACTTCAATCGCTATTAGTGTTGATTTTGTGATCAAGTTTGCCATAACATTCCTTATCACAACTTCATTCTTCGGATCATTTATTATTGGGTTGATCAGCAGGGGCAAGGAAAAGGACGGTGTCAAATTTATTCCTATAATAATGCTCTTGTCATTGGCTTTGTTCTTTTTGTCAAGAATAATCATTAAGGCAATGTTAGGTGGATTATTTCTTTAGATATAATTCCTGTTCTATTCTTTTTCCATAAACAAGTGTGGAAAATTCTCATAGACGAAAAGTAATTTCAGGGGCGTATTCAATCAAGCGAACAAAGTGAGCCTACAAGAATAAGTATCAAGGGGCAATTTTCGTCCGTTCGTCGTAGGGGGGAATTCCGTAACAAACGACCACTGGACACTGGACAACTTAGCGTAGCATTTAAAATGTCAGAAATTTTCCACCAGTTTTTAACTGGTGGCTGAAAGCCATTCCCAATATTGGAATCAGAAAATTTCTGAGCACTAAGAACCACCAGTATGTAGATGTAGTGGATGTTGAATTGATGAATCCCACCAGTCTCTGACTGGTGGTTCTTTAGAGAAAACATTATAAACCTAATATGTTATACTAAGATATAAGGGGTAATATGGAAACAGAATTATTAAAAAAAGAGCCTGAAATGATACAAGATGTTATCAGACAGAATAATGTAGGTGCATTAGTAAAATCACTTGATAGGCTAGGTAGACTTGACCAAAATTATGATATTAAGCCTTTAATGAATCTTCTCAAACATGATAATGATAAAGTCAGAAGTCTAGCAATAAAAAACTTAGCAAAAATAGGAGATGATAATCTCACCACAGTTTTCGTTAATGTTGTTGAACAAGATAAAAGTTCTAGTGTTAGGCGTGAAGCCGTTTCAGCTATTGGAAGATTAAGAAATGTATCTAATAAACAAGTCTTGTTTAAGTATTTAAATGACTCAGACCCTGAAGTGGTCATGCAAGCTATGCGAGGATTACTGGTTTTCAAGCAAGATAAAGATGTTCAAGAAAAACTTAAAAAATTGAATAATCATCCTAATGAAATGATTCAAGATGTTATAAAAAAAGAATTTTTTAATACTTCTTCAAATGGTTGTGATCCAAACCATACAGCTTCACCTGATTTTATGAAAAATACTCTCGTTTATGGAGATGTTAGGGATATATTAAAATCCGTAAAAGATGAGTCAGTTCATTTAACTTTTACGTCTCCACCTTATTATAATGCTAGAGATTATTCTATTTATTCTAGTTATAAGGAATATTTAGATTTTTTAGAAGAAGTGTTTAAAGAAGTTCATAGAATTACAAAAGAAGGTCGTTTTTTCTTATTGAACACATCACCTATTATTATCCCTCGTGTAGGCAGACAATATTCTAGTAAACGATATCCTATTCCTTATGATATACATCCTCTATTGATTAAAATTGGTTGGGAATTTATTGATGATATTGTTTGGGAAAAGCCAGAGGCAAGTGCTAAAAATCGAAATGCTGGTTTTTTACAACATCGAAAACCTTTAGGATATAAACCTAATGCATGCACTGAGTGCGTAATGGTTTATAGAAAAAAAACAGACAAATTGATAGACTGGAACATTAAACAATACGATAAAAAAATAGTTGAAGAAAGTAAAATTAATGGAGATTTTGAATCATCAAATGTTTGGAAGACAGACCCTACATTTGATAAAACTCATAGTGCTGTTTTTCCATTAGAACTCTGCAATAAAATAATTAAATTCTATTCCTTTAAAGGAGATTTAGTCTTTGATCCATTTGCAGGTAGTGGAACTTTTGGCAAATCTGCTTTAAATCTTGATAGATTTTTCTTTTTGACTGAAAAAGAAAAGAAATATGTTGATAGGATAAAAGAGAATCTTACTCAAACAAAGATTTTTGCTGATAGCAAATTTAGACCAAAGTTTTTAGACATAGATGAATTTAAGAGGATAGCAAAATGACAATAACTCTAACCGAACAAGTCGCAAAAAATATAATAAAGAAACTAATGAATGGAGAGGATTACAGAATCGAAATAGTTACTCTAATAAATGCAGAATTTTTACAATATACTGTTGACTTCTTTAAGAAGATAATTGATGCAAAATTAAAGAATAAAGATATAACTGTTGATTGGTATAAAAAAGAATTTCTTAATAAGAATCTTTCTTCTGAGGATATTGCAATCAATTCAGGCCTTAACAAAAAAACAATATCCAATATGTATAATTCCGCAACAAAAGAGATAGTTATAGAAGCGTCAAATGAACATTATGATACACTTTATCAAACAATACAATCTTTGGTTGATGGTGAAGAAGGATTAAATATAACTCTTACTCTAAAATTTAAAGGAGTCAGTGTAGACTTAAATGTTGCTGAAAGTTTAATTGTCATAAATACTTTAGCGGTTAAACGAGCTGCACTTAGAGGCGGACTTTGGAGTACTACCGGAAAAAGAGTAGAAAAACCACTTATGCTTACTTTATGTGAACTATATGGAGTAAGTGAGAAAAATTACAAAATAAAAGTAAAAAGCAAAATACAAACTGATGAAGATTTTGAAAGAGAGATTGATTTTTACTTGACAGATAAAGATAAAGATTTTCTGTGTGAAGTAAAATTAATGGGAAAAGGAAATCCTGAGAGTGCAGATGTGATTTTTGCACGAAAGAGTGATGTTTTTCTTGCCGATAAACTATCAGATACAAACAAAAAACAGTTAAATAGTGAAAAAGTAGGTTGGGTCGAGTTAAGAGATAAAGACGGCTACAAACGATTCAATAAGGTTTTAGAAGATTTAGGAATACCTCATAAAGAGTTTAAGGGAGATGCAAACAAGGAGTTAGATAAAATATTTACAAAGATTTTTAACAAATAATCTCTGTTTTTCTTTTTCAAAAAAAGAAGCAAAAACAACCGGGATTCCCCCCTCGTTCGTTTCATTTTTAGTTCTTTCTCGTTAAAATACCCTCCTTTGTTAGCCTCTGAAATTATTGAATATATTCAGATATAGAAAAACTTTTTCACTTAAAGCTTCCTTGTAATTTGATAAAGTCAAATAATGAGCTCATGCTTACTAATGTAAAAAGGAATATGACTGCAAAGAAAAATACAGGCTCGTACTGGATTGCTATCTTGACATTGAACTCACTGAGTACATAGCTGATTCCCCACATTATCGCAACAATTGAGGCTGTTCCAAAATACAGCCATAGGTGGGATGCCTCTTTTAGTCTTTCATAATTCTTGTAGGCATGATATGTTGCTCCCATAAATGCCAAGATTCCAATAACATCAATTATTATGATTAAGATATTCATTTTTTAAATGCCTCTTTTGTTTTTCTTTCAATAAGCATAATTTTCTTGTTTGCTGCATATGCAGTTAGGAAAAACATTATTCCTGCAAGCATTATTCCAAAAATATGGACTAAATATTTGAATGTGATCTCAATGGCTTCTAATTTGACAAATCCAAAATATAAGTAAAATATGCCTGAGAATGAGCCTAATACAAGGAATGTGTAGGCAAATGATGCTATCTTTAAGTCTCTATGTTTATAGTTGTCAATCAGCATAGCAAAAAATGCAATAAGAACTAATATAAGCCTGAAAAGATTGAATATTATTTCTGATTGGTATTGTATCATTTGGATTCCACCTTTTCATCGCAAAACTGTATCAATTGGTTGATCAATTGCTCATCCATTTCCTTTTCTATGCTTAATATTATCCCTTGTGTCTCCCATTCTCGCATTCTTCCAGTGAGGAAGTGCGCAAATTTTATCACACTTTTTGAATTATTGTATATTAAGAGTGTTGATAGTGTGTCAAAAAAAATGAATTTTTTCTTGTCTTTCAATATTTCAATTGCTTGTCTCAATGATATTGTGATGTCTGTAAGATTAGTTGGTGAATCAAGGAATATGCAGTTTTTTACATCCTCGCCCTCTCCTCCTGTGGATTTTGTTATTGCATCGATTATGAATAGGTTATCAAGTTTTATATTGTTTTTCTGTAATATGTTGACTAGATTATGGTATGGTCTGTTGACTGTTACATAGATTCCATACAATTTATCCTGATTTATCAGTTTGCTCAGAATTTGGACATTTGTCTTTACATACTCTTCTGCCTTGATAATGTACAATATTATCTTAGCCTCTTTTCCATCTGCCATATAAACATATTCTGCCTGAATAAGTATATAAAATTAATGGAAAATATAATAATATTAGAAAAAATTTACTCATCAAACCTGCTCTTGACCTTGCATTTGTCAGAATTCAATATCTCAGAAATTTCTTCCCGATATTTCTTATCGATTTTCTTTCTGGTAAAAACCTTGTAAAGTAGGAACATTCCAATTAAGAATCCAAGTCCAATCAATAGGTTGTCATTTACCATTTTACCTATTAATCAATGCATACTTTTAAATCTTTTCTTTTTAATGGAAAAAATATATCATTAAATCCCTCTTTTTAGGACAGAACCTGAATATATTAAGCATCATCTGCTAGACTGCAATTTTTTTGAAACTTGGCATTTTATTTTCAAGAGGTGTATCAACTTCTTTCTGCCACATCAGGCCAAGATTTCTGAGTACATCTGTGAACTTCTTTGATATCTTGTATTTTTTCTGGTAAAGGTCATAGTCAATAAGTCCCATGCTTTTCATTGGTGTCACAATCCTGTCATAGAATTGTCTCTTGTTATAAGAAAGTTTGACAATTCTTCCTTTATATTCCCCTTGGTCAAGTTCAGCAACGAACTTTCCTTCATGCAATTGTGTGGCAATGACTGACATCTCTGTCTTTGTCAGTTCATTTCCTTTTGATTTCATATAATTAAGAAGTACTCTGGCTACAATGCTTTGTTGTGGTGTAGAGAATATTATCTCAAAAATATTGTCTGGCAGATTAAAATAATCTAATAATATTACCATATTTACCCCCTAAATAAGAGCTAATGCACCCTAATATATAAATATTATGTTTTAATATACTGGTTTCAGTTTTAATGTAGAATCCACCTAGAAATTTTACCAATCATTTGGATAACCCCCTTCAACTCCATTCTTAGAATAGACTATCTGCCATACCTGATTCTTTCTTGCCCTAAAAGAGCCGGCACAGCTTAATAGATAATAATTCCACATCCTTTTGAACCTCTCACCATACCGTTCTTTTATTTCATCCCAATGATCATTGAAATTCTTATGCCATGCCATCAATGTTGGGTCATAATATTGTCCAAAACTGTGAAAATGCTCCTGCACAAATAATCCTTCTGATGCTCTTGCTATTTGGCTAATTGATGGAAGCATTGAATTTGGAAAAATATATTTTCCTATCCAAGGGTCTGTCAGCTTGACTGACCTGTTTCCTCCAATTGTATGAAGAAGAAATAGTCCATCATTTTTAAGACATCCCCTAACTTTTTTCATAAATCTCCTATAATTCTTGACACCAACATGCTCAAACATTCCGACTGATACAATCCTGTCAAATTTCTCATCCAAATCACGGTAATCTTGATATCTAACTTCAACATGAAGCCCTTGGCAGTTTTCTCGTGCAAGTTTTACTTGCTCTTCTGATACTGTTATTCCAACCACTTCAGCTCCATATTTTTCAGCTGCATATTGTGCAAAACTTCCCCATCCGCATCCAATATCCAATACCTTTAATCCCTTTTGCTTGTCCAATCCCATTTTTTTGCATATTAGTTCCAGCTTTGCTTCCTGTGCATCATCAAGTGAATCTGCATCTCTCCAAAATCCGCAGCTGTAATTCATCCTTTTATCAAGCATTCTTGTGTATAGATCATTTCCAATGTCATAGTGTGCTTTTCCTATGTGAAATGCTCTTTTCACTTTTTGAAGATTAAAGGCTCTTGCCTTGATCGCCTGCAGTACCATATATGCAGAAGGAGTGACTATTTTGTCTAATTCTGCTCTTAAGAGTCTGTCAAAGAATTTGTCAAGTGCATTGCAATCCCACCATCCATCCATGTATGACTCTCCTAATCCAAGCGAATGATGAGCTAGGATTTTTTTATACAGTTTAGGATTATGAACCTGGATGTCCCATGGTTGATTTCCATCTATCTGAATGCCTGCAATATCTAGAATTTCTTCAACAGTCCTCTTGCTGTTTTTTGCCACCATATTATATAGAAATTCATTTAATTTTATAATATTTACTAATCTATATCACAACCTAAATATGATCATAAGAACAAATGCTGAAAATTCATGAAAATGTTCTTTCCAGTCTCTTCCTCATCCATATTCTTGATTTCAGCTATCTTTTTGACTGAAACTGCAATATTGGCAGGCTCATTCCTTTTTCTGGGAAATGGGCTTAGGTAAGGGCCGTCTGTTTCAGTCAATAGTTTGTTGATATTCACTTCTTTGACAACTTGCTGAAAATGAGCGCTTCTCACAACAGTGCATGGTATTGATAGATACCATCCATTTTTCTCAATTCTTTTGACAAGTTCTATTGTTCCGCAAAAACAATGCATCATAACTTTCTTTATTCCGCTTTTTTCAATAATTTCTATTGTCTCTTTTTCTGCTTTCCTTGAGTGCACAATGATTGGCTTTTTGATCTCAATTGCTAAATCAATCATTTTCTGAAACAATTCTTTCTGCCTCTGCCTTTTATAATCTTCCTTAACCCAGTAAAAATCTAATCCAATTTCTCCAACTGCAACAATCTTATCCTTGTTCTTTTGTATAAAATCTATCTCATCATCAATATCTTTGTCACTCATTTTCAAATTCAGGACATCAACAGGATATAATCCAAGTGCTGCTTTAATCACATCATGTTTAGAAGCAAGTTCCAAAGTCTTCCTATTTGATTCAGGCAAAAGCCCGTTATTGATGATTGCCTTGACCCCAGCCTTCTTTGCTCTCTCCAGTACTTTATCTATATCCTTATGGAACTGTTTGGAATCAATATGATTGTGGCAGTCTATTAGCATCATGATAACTTGACCTAATCATCCCTGATTTAAATTAGTTTCTAAAAAAAGAAAGAAAATTATAAATATTAATAAATATAAGTGAACAATATGTTCAATAATAAGAAAGGTTTTGAATTAGCTATTGAAACCTTAGTAAAGCTTATTCTTGGTATTTTTTTCCCTAAAGAACCACCAGTCATAGACTGGTGGGATTCATTAAATCCACAACTAGATAGGACTGGTGGTTCTTAGTGATCAGAATGCTCAGAAATTTTTTAGAAATTTCTGGTATGCCAAAAATGCTCTGCATTTTTGCGCATTTTCCAGATTATGCAGGCAGAATCATGCAAAGCTTGCCACCAGTCAAAGACTGGATGGAAAATTCTGACATTTTATGTGCATTATATACAATTTTTCTGCTTTACTCAAAATATGGTCCAAAATAATTAAAATACAGCTTTTCAATAATAGAAAACTTTAAATTCAAATCCATAATACCTTTTATTAGTTAAAAAGGTGATTCAATGAGAACTATTTGCATTATTAACCAGAAAGGTGGTGTTGGCAAGACTACAACTGTTGCTTCTTTATCTGTTGGTTTGGCTCGAAAAGGAAGAAAAGTCCTTATCTTGGATCTTGATTCTCAAGGCAACTTAAGCACTTATCTTTGTGCTCATTCTGAAAAAAATATGTATCATCTTCTTATCAATAAGGAAAATCCAAACAATTGCATTGTAAATATTGCGGAAAATCTGGATATTATTCCCTCTAACAAGGATTTGGCTCAGGCAGAGATTTCATTGTCAGGAATCCCTTCAAGGGAGACTGTTTTGAAAAGATCATTAGAGCCGGTAAAAGGGTATGATTATATTCTTGTTGATTGTCCTCCATCTTTAAGTTTGTTGAGCCAGAACGCATTGGCATTTTGCAAAGAGGCTTTTGTCCCAGTTGCCACTGAATATCTTGCTTTGGATGGATTGAAGAAGATTTCAGCTAATGTTGATGAGATGAATGAATTATTCAAGCATAAACTGAAGATTTCTGCAATAATTCCAACAATGTATGATAAGAGGATCAAGAGCTGTATCAGGACTTTGGCTGAGATCAGGCGAGGCTATGATGGCATTGTCCTCCCTCCTATCAGGACAAACTCTAAGCTGAAAGAAGCTCCAGGTCTAGGCACATCAATTTTTGATTATGCCAAATATTCTCGTGGGGCAAAAGACTATCAAAAGCTTGTCGATGCTGTCATTGATCAGGAATTTTATTATAACTGAATCTTTATTTTGTTCCAATTTTTTCTCTTTTTTATTTCTTAAACCGCATCTAATCCAAAATTCAAGAGAATTACATGCCATTGAATTCGTTCTTTATTGTAGTTAGACAATATTAATTCAAATGCAATTCATCTGATTCCGATTCCATTCGGATTGCCTTCAATTGAAATCATAACTTATTAAAACGACAAATTTTCCTTTAAAAAAAATTTATTAATCTCTTTTTTCTTTTTTTCTTTCCAAAACAGAAACTTTTATAATCTCAAATGCCAATTTTAGTCTAATCATTTAAAAAAAGAGGTAGAAAAGTGTTTGAGCAGCTTTACAAGCCAAAATTCCTGAAATCAAAGCCAAGATATGCTTTCTTATTAGGTTTTGCTTATTGTATTATTGGTGTTTTTTCTGCTAAGCTTATTTTTGGCTCAAACCCTGGTTTGATGAGTGTTGCATTCACATCTATCTTATTGATACCTTTATTGAATAACTTATTGAGCATAAGTGAGAAAGCTGAGACAAGAGAGAAAGGATTGAATCTTAAGGTTTTGTTCATGGATCATAAGGACTTGTTCAAGATATATTTTCTTGCTTTTATGGGCATTTTCTGTGCTTATTTGATTTTTGCCATAGTCTGGCCTGTGGATTTTTCAATTTTCTACTTGAGTCCTCAGCTTAAGGTGGCTGGAATCGCTGGAGGGGCAATAAATGGTAATTCAGCTTTTTTCTTCAGCATATTAAAGAATAATATGATTGTACTGATTGCTTGCCTATTCCTTTCATTTTTTTATGGTGCTGGATCAATCCTGTTTATTGCCTGGAATGCTTCTGTCTGGGGCAGTGTTTTTGGATTCAGGATTAAGGAGGCTATTATTTATAGCAACCAGAATTGGGCTTCTGCATTCATGTACACAATTATTCCTGTTTTGCCTCATATGATTACAGAAGGCCTATCATATTTCTCAGCTGCAATTGTCGGTGGTGTTATTTCAAAAGCATTTCTTTCTGAACAATTTGGCAGCAAGCGTTTCAAGAAAGTTATCAATGATGCCATGATATTTTTTGTATTAGCTATCGTTTTGGTTGTTGTTGGGGCCTTTCTTGAAGTTTATATTTTCCCTTATCTTGTAAATTGGATTTCTCATATATAACTTCAAATACACTATAAAATAATAAACTTTATATACTTACTTGAAAAACTTAATATTGGTGATAATATGGGTGTAATCGGTTTTAATTTTACAAAGATCAATGTTGAAAAGACTAAGTCTATTTCAGGCAAGATCAACATTAACAATAATGTTGTTATTAAGAATATTTCTGAAAAAGAGTTGAATTTCTCAAAAGATCAGGTTGGAATTCAGTTTGATTTTGAATTCTCATCAAAATATGAGCCTGATTTTGGTTTCATCATCCTTAATGGAGAGGTTATCTATTTGGAGGATAAGAAAAAATCAAAAGAGATTCTTGATAATTGGAAAAAGAATAAGAAATTGGAGAAAGAGATAATGACTTCTGTTCTGAACAATGTATTGATGAAATGCAATATTGAATCATTGATCTTGAGCCAGCAGATTAATCTGCCTCCGCCTATCCCTCTTCCAAAGGTTAATGCTGAAGTTGCGACAGAGACAGGTAAGGGAAAAAAGTAAAATTTATAAATAACACTCCATTCGCTGATATTGGTGTTTTAGAAAAGAGTTACTTTCCTATTTGTTCTTAAGACTATAAAATTATTTATAGCATTATTTATTAGCTGAGGTTAAGATGGAGAAACCAGAGGATAAAAAGCCGGGTAAAAAGGAATTGTCATTGAAG
Source organism: Candidatus Woesearchaeota archaeon (assembly GCA_043805595.1). Classification (GTDB taxonomy): domain Archaea; phylum Nanobdellota; class Nanobdellia; order Woesearchaeales; family JAGVYU01; genus JAZDHV01. Next base: position 18,185 of record JAZDHV010000016.1, on the reverse strand, counting down.
GTAGCTGAGGCTATCCAGGATGATGTTAATAAGGGCATTGTCAGGATTGATTCTTCTTACATGCGTGAGATTTATGTGAATCCAGGGGATATTGTTGAGATCCATGGTGAGCGTTCTAGTGTAGCCATTGTTGATCGTGCATATCCTGGAGATATTGGTCTAAACATTATTAGGATGGATGGTATTCTAAGGAGAAATGCAAAGACTGGTATTGGAGAGATGATTAAGGTTGTAAAGGCTTCTGTAAAAGAGGCTAAAAAGGTTGTTATTGCTCCAAGCAAGAAAGGCATTGTTATAAGGGCATCTCCCCAGATATTTAAGCAAGGCCTTTTGGGAAGGGCTGTTGTTAAGGGTGATATTGTTTCTTTAGGTGGAACAGTTCGAAGAAGGACAACAATGTCATCTTCACCTTTTTTTGATGATATCTTTAATATTTTTGATGAGAATATGGCTAGTTTTGGATTTGGCGATTTGAAATTTATTGTTATTGACACAGTGCCTAAAGATGCTGTGTACATATCTGATATTACTGAGGTTGAGTTCAGGCCAGAAGCAGTTGAGATTGAGGAAGACAGGGTTTTTGAGGTTACTTATGAGGATATTGGTGGGTTGAGTGAAGAGATCAATAAGATCAGGGAGATGGTCGAGCTTCCTCTAAAGCATCCTGAGATTTTTGAAAGGCTTGGTATTGACCCTCCAAAAGGTATTTTGCTTCATGGTCCTCCTGGTACAGGCAAGACTCTGTTGGCCAAGGCAGTTGCAAATGAGACAAACTCCAATTTCCTTTTGATAAATGGCCCAGAGATCATGTCAAAATTTTACGGCCAATCCGAAGCAAATTTAAGGAAGAAATTTGAAGATGCTGAGAAAAATGCTCCTTCAATCATTTTCATTGATGAGATTGATGCTATTGCCACAAAAAGGGAGGAGACTCATGGTGAGGTGGAGCGGAGGGTTGTTGCACAGCTTTTGGCTTTGATGGATGGTTTGAAAAGCCGTGGTAAAGTGGTTGTGATTGCAGCGTCAAACATTCCAAATTCTCTTGATCCTGCCTTGAGGCGTCCTGGAAGGTTTGACCGTGAGATTGAGATTGGTGTTCCTGGAAAGCAGGGCAGATTGGATGTGCTTAAGATTCACACAAGGAATATGCCTCTTCTTAAGGTTCCTAAAGATGAGGAGGATTCAAAAAAAGTTGAGAAAGAAAAGCAGGCAATGCTTAAGGATATTGCTAATATCACTCATGGTTTTGTTGGTGCAGACCTTTCTGCTTTGGCAAAAGAGGCAGCTATGATTGTTCTTAGGCGTATTTTGCCGGACCTGAATTTGAGTGGAGAAGAGGCAATTCCAAATGAGATGCTTGAAAAGCTAAGGATATTTCAGAAGGATTTTAAAGAGGCTTTGAAAGTTGTTAGGCCTTCTGCTTTAAGAGAGGTTCTTATTGAGGCTCCTAATATTAGGTGGGATGACATTGGTGGATTGGATAATGTAAAGCAAGAGCTTAAGGAAGCTGTTGAATGGCCTTTGAATCATCCTGAATCATTCAAAAGGCTTGGTGTTAAGCCTCCTAAGGGTATTCTTATCTATGGTGCTCCTGGTACAGGCAAGACTCTGTTGGCTAAAGCAGTTGCAAAAGAGTCTAACTCTAATTTTATTTTAGTCAAAGGTCCTGAATTGTTGTCAAAATGGGTTGGCGAGTCTGAAAAAGCCGTCAGGGAGGTTTTCAAAAAAGCAAGGCAGACTTCTCCTACAATAATTTTCTTTGATGAGCTTGATTCATTGGCTCCAAGACGAGGCGTCAATTCAGACACGCATGTCACTGAAAGGGTTGTTAACCAATTATTGACAGAGATGGATGGTCTGGAAGACTTGAATGATGTTGTTATTATTGCTGCAACTAACCGTCCTGATATGATTGATACTGCTCTTTTAAGGCCAGGAAGATTTGATAGGATCATCTTGACTCCTGCTCCTGATATAAAGACTCGTGAGAAGATATTTGAAGTTCATACAAAGAATATGCCTATTAATGTTAAATCTATCCCAAAAAATTATGAACCTGATATAAATGAAGAAGATAAAAATATTATAAGTAAAATGGCTGCTGATCAAGCAGTTTCTGAAAAAGAGCTAAAAGATAATTCAAAAGAAAATATACATTTAAAAGATGATAAATGTAAATTCTTATATTATTTAGCAGAAAAGACTGAGGGTTATGCTGGAGCTGACATAGAGGCTATCTGCAGGGAAGCTGCTATTCTCTCATTAAGAGAGGATATTAAGGCAAAAGAAATAAATTTTAAGCATTTTGAGGCAGCATTGCAGAAGGTAAGGCCTTCTATTACAGAGGATATTGAGAAATCCTACCAAGAGATTGGAGAGCAATTCTCTCAAGCCAGGGCAAAGGCAATGGACAAGGAAAAGCCCGGCTATTTCGGATGATTTTTAATTCTAAAACAAAACCTTTAAATACACATTATCCTAATTTTATATATCTAATCAAAAGAGGTGTAGTATAAATGGCAAAAAAATCTGCAAAAAGAAAACCGCTTAAAAAGTCGACAAAGAAAAAGCTGGCAATCGTTGCTGGTGTCGCAGGTGCTGCTGCTGCAGTAGGTGCTGCTTTTGGAATAAGAAAACTTCTTAACAAAAATAAGGCAAAGAAATCTGCAACAAAGATTGAAGTCAAATCTGTCAGAAAAAAGAAGAAGTGATTATTCTTATGATTTCTTCCTTTTATTTTCTTCCATCTTATGTTCTTCTTTCTTACATTCTTTTATATGTCAGAAATATACCACTGGCCTGCATGACCAGCGGACAATAGTCAGCAATCCATTTTTGGAAGGTGGCATATTTCTGGGCATGCTCAAATTCGGCAGGTTGAGCGAAGCGGACATGCCACCAGTGTATTGACTGGTTGTCCCTGCCGACTTTGACATTAACTCTTCAAGTCCGAATTCCATGCAAATATTGGTTCAATTGGAATTCGTTCCTTATTAAATTAATAACTTTTTGTTCTAATTAACAGATATTTTTCTCTATTCTTTTTCTAAAAACATTTAAATACTATTCTGTTTTCTGAATTATTATCATGCCAGAATACAAGACAGGGGATATTGTTTTAGTTAAGTCAATAGATAAGGAATATCAGGGCATTCTGATGCCGAATGAATATTCTGATTCTGTTGTAGTCAAGCTTGGTAATGGCTATAATGTTGGTTTCGATAAAAAAAAGGTTCAATCAATTAAACTCATTGAGAAATACAGGCCCAAATCAGATAAAAAACAGGAGCCAAAGCCAAAAAAAGACCTTCCTACTATTTCTGTCCTTTCAACAGGTGGAACAATTTCTTCTAAAATCGATTACAGGACAGGAGGTGTCTCTGCAGACTACACAGCAGAAGATTTTATTAATATGTGCCCTGAATTAAGGGACATTGCTAATTTAAGGGCAAAAAAAGTTCTTTCAATAATGAGTGAGGATGCAAATTATAATGATTGGAAAAATATGACTAAAATTTTAATTGAAGAACTTGATAATAAAGAAACTGATGGCATAGTCATGACAACAGGCACAGACACTTTGCATTATATTGCATCAGCTATGTCTTTCTTCATAAAAAACATTAACAAGCCAGTAATCATAACAGCATCCCAGCGTTCTATTGACCGTGGTTCTTCTGATGCATTCATGAATCTTATCTGTGCTGTGACTGCAGCAGCTAAATTTGACGGAGCAGTTGTTGCTACATGCTTGCATGGGACAACTAATGATGATTATTGCATCCTTATTAGAGGGACTAAAGTTAGAAAAATGCACACTTCTAGAAGGGATGCTTTCCGCCCAATAAATGAATTGCCTTTAGCAAAAGTCTTTCCAAATGGAAAATTAGAAGTCCTCAACAACAATTACAAGAAAAGAACCACTCAAAAACCTGAACTTGACTTTGATTTTGAACAAAAGACAGCCTTAGTTCAAGTCTATCCAGGTATGGATGGAGAGGTTATTGATTATTATGAGAAGAAAGGGTATAAAGGGATTGTTCTTAGCGCTACTGCCCTTGGTCACGTTCCTGTTAATGGTCCTGGGTCAATCCTTCCAAACATAAAAAAAGCTATTAAAAATGGGGTCCATATCATAATCGCTTCACAGACATTGTATGGAAGAACTCATCCTTATGTTTACTCTAACTTAAGAAAGCTCTCTGTTGACAACAAATGCATCTTTGTTGAGGACATGCTTCCAGAGACAGCTTACATCAAGCTTGGCTGGGTTTTAGCCAAAACAACCAAACATGAAGAAGTAAAAGAACTCATGCAAAAGAATATTGCAGGAGAGATCAACAAAAGACATAATCCTGAGAGTTTTTTGTATTAAATGATAAAAATATTAAATGATAAAAATGAACATAGACTATCAAAAATTAGGATTCAAGTGCGGGATAGAGATCCACCAGCAGCTAGAGACAAACAAGTTGTTCTGCACCTGCCCTTCCATTGTCAGGGATGAGAATCCTGATATTTATTTCACAAGAAAACTGAGGGCAGTTGTTGGCGAGACTGGAGATATTGACCCAGCTGCATTGCACGAGCAAAACAAGCAAAAAACCTACAATTATGAAGCTTGCTCTTCATCTTGCTGCGAGGTTGAATTTGATGAAGAACCCCCTCATCCAGTTAATGAGCATGCATTGCATACTGTTCTAATGATGGCAAAGCTTCTAAATGCAAGAATAACCGATGAATTGCACTTCATGAGAAAGACTGTTGTAGATGGCTCAAATGTCGGAGGTTTCCAAAGGACTGGATTAGTTGCTACAGATGGTTATATAGAAACTTCCAAAGGAAAAGTTGGAATCACAGTTATTTTACTGGAAGAAGAGGCTGCAAAAAAGGTAAAACAGGACAACAACACAACCACTTACAGATTAGATCGCTTAGGAATTCCTTTGGTTGAGATTGGAACTGATGCATCTATAAAAGATCCTGAGCATGCTAAAGAGGTTGCTTCAATCTTAGGCATGATTCTAAGGAGCACAGAGCGTGTTAAGAGAGGTTTAGGTACAATAAGGCAGGATGTGAATGTTAGTATCAAAGGAGGAGCTAGAACAGAAGTGAAAGGATTCCAGGATCTGAGGTCAATCCCAAAAGTCATTGAAAACGAAGTTAAAAGGCAATTAAAAGAGATCAAGGCTGGGAAAAAAATTAGCACAGAGGTTAGAAAGGCTGAGCCTGACTTCACAACTTCTTTCATGCGCCCAATGCCAGGAGCTGCTAGGATGTATCCAGAGACAGACATCCCAGTCATTCCAATCACAAAAAATATTCTAGACCAGATTGAGTTGCCAGAACTGTTCTCAGAAAAGGCTTTCAAACTTGAAAAAACTTACAAATTGAACTCAGATATATCAAATGAAATAATCAAGGCAGGGGTTGATCTGGACATCTTTGCAAAAAAATATCCTAAAGTTGAGCCATTGACTATAGCAAGAACCTTGATAGAGATCCCAAAGGAGATTAAGTCAAGATTGAATCTGGACATCTCAAAATTATCAGATAATGATTACAACGAAGTCCTTGATTTGCTAAACAAAAACCAGATCTCCAAAGGCAATATCTTAGACATTTTGGAAAAAAAGATTAAAGGAGAAAAGATCAACCTCAAGCAGTTTGAAAAAGCAGATGAAGCAGATATTGAATCTGAGATAAAAAACATCATTAAGGAAAAGCCAAACCTGACCATTGGCGCCTACATGGGGATTCTCATGAAAAAGTTTCATGGAAAGGTTGATGGCAAAGTCTTAAATCATCTTTTAAATAAAAACATGAAATCATAGAAATCAGCAGAAATTGCATCACTCCACACTAAAGCACTAAGAAATTCCTGAAAGGAATTTCTGGTGCTAAAAAATCCAAGATTTTTTGCACACGAAAATTCAGAAAATTTTCGTTGTGTCCCAGAAATGCTTTGCATTTCTGAGGATGTGGAGTATGAAGATGCAATTTCTTTGACATGCTGATTTCTAGGATCCTTACAAAGTAAAACTTTGTAGGACACAAAAAATGCTAAAGCATTTTTTAGTGTGCAAAAAAAGCAGAAGCATTCATCCCACAACTAAAGTTGTGGGTATTCTGCTTTTTTTAGCATAATTAGTAAAATTTTAAAACTCCGGAGAATTATTCTCTATATGCAGTATATCTCAACTAGAGGAGGTATGAAACCTTGTTCTTTTACAGATGTTTTGCTTATGGGGACTGCTTCTAACAATGGCCTTTCAGTCCCAAAAAAAATCCCAAAATTATCAAAAAAAGAATTAAAAACTATGAGCAAATTGTCTTATCAAGAATTAGCTTTAATTATCCTGAAAATCTTCTGCAATGACATTCCAGAAAATGATCTGAAAAAAATTATTAACAAGACTTTCTCAAAAAACCATTTCTCAACCGATGAAATCACTCCAGTAGAAGAAATCTACAAAGATTTCTATCTAGCCCATTTGTCAGAAGGCCCTACTTATTCATTTAAAGATTTGGCCCTCCAGCTTGTCCTTCCATTGATGGAATATGTCCTGGATAAGCAGGATTCCTTCCTTAACATTGTCGCTGCAACATCTGGCGACACTGGTTCTGCTACTGAAAATCCTGCAATTGGCAAGAAAAGGATAAATGTAATCATGCTCACTCCTCACAACAGGATGAGCAAATTCCAGACAGCTCAGATGTACACTATCAACCAGCCTAACATTTTCAATATTGCCATAAACGGAGTCTTTGACACCTGCCAATTTATAAAAAAAGAGATTGACAAGGACATAGAATTCAAAAACAATTACAGTATTGGTGCAGCCAATTCAATAAACTGGGCAAGGATTGCTGCACAGATCATTTACCAATTTAAGGTATATTTCAGTATAAAAAAATCTTCATTAGAACCAATTGACTTAGTCATCCCATCAGGGAACTTCGGCCATGCTCTATCAGCTTATTACGCAAGACAAATGGGTATTCCTTTCAACAGGATAATTATTGCGACAAATGAAAACAATGTCCTAAATGAATTCTTCAAGACAGGAATTTACCAGATTAGAAAAAAGGAGGATGTGATCCCGACCAATTCCCCTTCGATGGACATAGCTATTTCATCAAATCTTGAAAGATTGCTTTTCGAATTTTTTGGAAAAGATGAAAACATCACAAAAAAACAAATGGAACATTTAGCAAAAACAGGTAAAATTGACTTGAATGAAAATCCAGAATATAAAAAATATTTAGATCAATCCAACTTCTCTTCTGGTGAATCAAATGATAAAGAAAGATTAGATATAATTAAAAAAATCTTCAAAGATACAAAAATGATTATCGATCCTCATACTGCAGCAGGCGTAAAGGTTGCTTTAGAGCAGAAACAAGACCTTCCTATCCTCTGCATGGAGACAGCAAAGCCATTTAAATTCAATCCTGACATTGAAAAAGCAATTGGTAAATCAGCAGAAACGCCAAAAGAGGCAGAAAAAATGCAGAATAAGAAGCAATTCTTCACTGTAATGGATCCTGATATCAAGAAAGTTAAGGATTTTGTAGAGAAACATGCTTTAAAATCTTAATCCATTGTCTCTTTTTCTAACTGTTAACTAGACTTTTTTACTTTCTTCCTGCCTTCCCAACCTTCTTCTTCCCATAAGGAAACCTCATGTACTTCTTGCATTCAAGGCAGTAGTAGACAACATGCCCTTCTCTTGTCCTTACCCTTAGATTCTTGCCAGCAACAAATAGACTATAGCAATGCTTGCAGAATCTTCTTTTCAGATCCCGAGGCAGCCTTATCTTATGCTTCATCTGTAATCTGCGGGCCTTTTTCACATATTTATTTGCCAACTCCTTATCCTTATCAAATTTAGACCTGGCAAAATCAATATATTCTTGTACCTTAGAAATCACTTCATTCCTGTTGGCTATCTTCTTTTTCTTTGCCATATTTAACATATATCAAATCATATTTAATAAACTTGCTAAAAATATTTAAACAACACTATACTATTATTTCATTATGTGGGAATTTATTAGGAATTTGTTTAAAAAAGAAGAGGATAAGCCAATAGAGATATCTGAATCTAATCTCATCAATTGGTTTGATGAAAAGATTGCTGAATTGAGCAAAGACTTGGATGAGAACCTCAAATCAATAAAATTAAACATATATGAAGAGATAAAAACAACCCAAAAGAATCTTGAAATTTTAGGAAATGCATCTCTCAGAAATCCTGATATTTCTATGAAAGAGAAGCATTTGATGCATGGCAATAGGCAGGCTTATGTCAGAAAGATTGATGTTTTCCTTAACCAAATAAATGTTAATGAGAATAATTTTTCAAAATTATTGAATTTCTGTGACTTTTTTGAGACAAACCTTATTGAGCTTGGTAAATCAACAGCAAGACAATATATGGTACTGCAGCATTTTTTTGGAAATGAGTCAAGGGATGTTGCAATCAACCTAAAAAATCTGGAAAATCATATTATAAGATTGAAGAACATGATCAAAGAATCCAAGTATTTTAAGATTCTTGAGATAAAAGACGATATCTCTGCTTATTTTAAGAAAAAAGCGCTAAAATACAGTATTAGCGAGGATGTCAGCATTTCTGAATCAAAAATAACCAAGCTTGCTGAAGAAAAGGACAGGATTAATGAGGAGATCAAAAATTTAGAGGCTTCTGAAGATTTTAAGCAGGTCCAGTCTTTAGAAAAAAGATATTATGAGATTGAAAATAAGATTAAGATTGAGCAGGATAAGTTCATTCACTTTTTCTCAGGAATTGAGACTGCTTTAAAGAAATATTCAAGAGTCACATTGCATGACACTAAGCTGATTGACAGTTATCTTGACAAGCCTGTTATTGCTCTATCATCTGATAGCAGTTTTCAGATCTTATCTATCTTTGATGATCTGAGCAAGGCTGTGCTTGAAAACAAGCTTGACCTTAAGGATAAAAAGAGGGAAAAGACGATCTCTGCCTTAAACAGCCTTGATGAAGTTTATATCAGGAAATATGCTGCTGATATGAATGAATTAATTACACAAAAAGATAAGATTCATGCAGATCTCACATTAAATGAGGTCAACAACAGGATTGAGATTTTGAGGGCAAAGATCATAGACATTGAGACAAATATTCTGGCATTAAAAAAACAAAAAGATTCTTATTCTAATGAGTGGGATAAGATTGATCTGGATAATTTGAAAAAAGATATTGAGGATAAGATTAAGGGCAAATTAGGATTAAATATTAGAATTTCTTAGCCAACTTGTGATTGTGGCAGGCAGCAGCACTTTATCTGATGTTGTTCATACCATACAGGGTCTTCTCCAGTTCTTATTCCTTTTAGATAACACCCAGCAGGGCATTCTACTGCTTCCCATTCAATTCCCAATATTTTATCATCGTGAGCCACAACTGTATTTACCCAATTGCAGTGAGTGTATTGTTCAAGAATATCATTTTTTAATATCACTTTCCCTTTAACATCAACATTTCCATCAACATTCAGATTACCTCTCAAATTTAAAGAAGGTTTTGGACTCTGTGCAGGATCAGTTGTTCCAATATATACATTTCCAGCTCCATCAATTCCTAATGCTTTTTCTGTGCCTGCATATTCACCTATGAACTTGTCATCTGGATAAAATATCCAAAAGAATCCATCCTGAGAAAATGGATAAAGTGATGCTCCTCTGACATCTTCAAGATGATGCCCTGGATCTGGTATATTTTGCCCTCCAGCTGCTGCATAAACAAAGAAAATTATTCCAACAACAGCTACCAGCATGACAAGAACATAAAAATGTTTTTTCTCTATATTTACCTCAATTTTCATTGATTATACACCTATTTTTTGCTTATTATTTATTACAAATTCGAGCCTAATACCTCATTTTTAAAAATGAGGATACAGGCTCGAACCAGCTCGAATTTGTAATCCCAAAAATTTGACAACTAAAATGCGAGCCCGTAATACCTCGGGCTTTAGCCCGAGGATAGGGCGAGCTTATTATTAATTGTCAAATTTTTGTTATTTTAAGAATTTGAATATATAAATTTTTCTCTGCTACTTCCTCAAAGCAATTATTCCAGGCAGCATACCTCTCTTTTCTATAAATTGCAGCATTGCCCCTCCTCCAGTTGATATCTTTAGCTCATTGGCATATGGATTTCCATGGATTGCTCTTAATGTCTCACCGCCTCCAGCAACCTTTAATACTGCTTCAGCAGATTCTGCAATTGCTCTCAGTATTCCATCACTTCCTTTTGCAAAATCATCGATCTCAAATACGCCTGCTGGCCCATTCCATGCTATTGTCCCTGCTTTCCCTAATTCTCTTGCATATAATTCAGCTGTCCTTGGTCCGATATCAAGAATCATCTCTTCTTGATTTACTTTTTCACCCCTATCCAGATTAACAGTCCTTACATCACTATAATTTCCATTTCTAACTTGATCAACATTTTTAGCAGTAGCCACAACAACATCTATTGGAGTCGCAATTGTGTAATGGCCCATTAATATTCTTGCAGTCTCAACAGAATCTTCTTCATAAAATGAGTTTCCAACACCAATATATTGTGCTTTAAGGAATGTGTTTGCCATTGCTCCAACAATGCATAATTTATACCTTTTAACTAATTCATTGATGACTCCAACTTTGTCAGATACCTTTGCTCCACCAATTACTGCCACAGGATAACCTTGTGGATTCAATAATCCAGCTAGCATGTGTATCTCATCGACCATAAGCCTTCCTGCAGCCACTTGTCTATGATGCTTTTTAAAATATTCAGGCAAACCTATTGTTGAAGCATCTGTCCCATTATGAGCTGTTCCAAATGAATCATTTACATAGATCATTCCTAACTTTGCCAGTCCTTCAATAAACACTTTATCATTTTTCTTCTCTCTTTTGTCATATCTGAGGTTTTCAAGAAGGACCACATCTCTGGGACTCATTTTTCCTATTTTTTCTAGTTCATCTTCACTGAAATCCTTGACAAATCCAACTGTTATCCCTAATATATTGCTTAGGTAGTCAGCAACTGGTCTTAGTGAAAATTCAGGTTCATTTTCTTTTGGCCTTCCCAAATGAGACATCAGGATGACTTTTGCTCCCGCATCCCTTAGATCCTGGATTGTCTTGGTTGAAGCATCAATTCTTGTAGTATCATCTATATTTCCATCTTCATTAAACCCTACATTATAATCACATCTTGTAAGAACTCTTGCACCTTCAACATCGTGAAGATCATCTAATGTGTAAAGACTATATCCTAATTCTCTTTCAATATCAGCCATTATGTTCTCCAGCATAATTCTGTAGGAATATTGCCTTATTTTTATATATTGCCTCACAAAAAATTATTTTTTGTAGGTTTCGTAATCCTTTGTTTGTCATCTCTAGAATCATGATTAAATGCTCCAAAGGAATTATTGGCATCCTAATAATCATGGTTTTCCAATGATTTTTATCATGTCGACCATTCTTGTAGAATACCCCCATTCATTGTCATACCATGAAAATACCTTTACAAGGTTTCCATTCACTTTTGTTAGTGTTGCATCAAATATGCCTGAATGTGGATTTCCTATAATGTCAGTTGAGACAAGTGCCTCTTCGCTGTATTCAAGGATTCCTTTCAGATATGTCTGGGATGCTTTTTTCATTGCATTGTTCACTTGGTCAACAGTGGCATTCTTCTTAAGCAGGCATGTAAAATCAGTCAAGCTTCCGCATGGAGTTGGGACCCTTATAGCAGTCCCATCCAATTTCCCTTTTAGATTAGTAAAAACCTCTGTTACAGCAGTTGCAGCTCCTGTTGTTGTTGGAATTATGTTCATTGCTGCTGCCCTAGCCCGACGCAAATCCTTATGTGGCAGGTCCAATATCTTCTGGTCATTGGTATAACTATGGATTGTTGTCATAAATCCTTTATCAATACCAAACTCTTTGTCAAGCACCTGTACTACTGGGACTAATGAATTTGTCGTGCAAGAAGCATTTGATATTATATTGTCATTTTTGCACATCTTCTGGTTTGCGCCCATCACAACTGTAGGAATTTGATTCTCTCCTTTTCCAGGAGCGCTCAGCAATACTTTTTTTGCACCTGCCTTGATATGTTTCTCTGCATCCTCTCTTTTTGTGAAGAATCCTGTGCTTTCAACAACAACATCTATCTTAAGGTTTTTCCATGGAAGCTTCTCAGGATCCTTTTCAGAAAATATTGACACTTTCTTTCCATTTATAATAATGCATCCTTTCCCTGATTTAACATCTGCATCTAATCTGCCATGTACAGAATCATATTTCAGAAGATGTGCCAGTGTCTCAACATCACTAAGGTCATTTATTGCAACAAAATCAATATTCTTCTCTTTCAAGCCTGCTCGTAAGACCATCCGTCCTATTCGGCCAAATCCATTAATTGCTACCTTTACCATTGAGAACACCTCTTTTCCTTTAGTACCAATATCAGCATAAATATCTCCTTTTTCAAATATTATTCTTTGAAAATCTTAATCTGATATGATTCCAATAATACTACTATATATAATTTTTGCATCAACGAATAGACTTGGTTAAAAAATCACTTTATCATAATTTCCAGAAAGAGCTATAATTGCTGGTGTATTCCAACAAGTCCATGAATTGCAATAACTATCTACTCCATCAACATGTAAAAATAAGTCATGTTCCCTATCTAAGTTAGGAGAAGTCCTTCCCTCTAGTAATGCATCTTCTAATTCTCCAGCAATAAATGCTTTATTTATTGTTCTTGCAAAAGCCAGCATTTGGCTGTTTATTTCTAAATCCCAAATCTCTCCTCTCATTTTTCTTTCTTCAGGAGTATAATGTTCTTGCACTAGTCCATCAAATAATTCTCTTGCCCTTCCTTCTTCTCCAATATTATGGTATAATATTCCTAAATTAATCTGTGCTTGCACCATATCTGCACTTCTTCCCTCTGCCCATAAATATTCTCGGTCAGGTCCATTTCCACCATCTTTAAAAAGAGAACCAGACCTACAGTGGCATGTTGATGGTTTATATCTTTCTCCATCTCTAAAATGGGTTTCAATAGTTTCCAATAATTGATCTCTTTCATCATATTTTCCTAACTCATGTAATGCAACTGCAAATGCTACATTCACAGGAAAATGCAATGAAAACAAATAATCAAAGACAGACCTCTCATTTCCAGATTCTAGTACTTCAGCAGATGAAAATAATCCAAACTCTTTTTTATAACATTGCTCTTTTATTTCTCTTAATAAGTCATCTGTTTCCTCAAACCTTCCTAATGTGTGACACATAATTAGAGCTCGAGCTTGATTTATATGTTTAGTAGATGTATCAGGGTTAAGGTTGCCATATGCATACTCAAGTGCTTCTGAAGGTTCACAACACCCTCCAGCAAGAACATATCGGTCTACTAATGAATCTCCATATGCTTTATAAAATGGTTTGTCTCCAATAGAAAAAAATGGAAAAAAAGTTTCAATGCTCTCACCGCTTAGTAAACACCCTCTGCTTGTCCGTTTCCATCTTCCTTGTTCTAATTCTAACTCTTCTTCAAATAAGTTTCTTCTTTTATTGTAAAAAACTTTTTTCAATGTCTGTGCTATATCAAATGCTTCTTCATTTGCAACATCTCTGGCAAATCGTCCACCTCTCAATTGCATTGTTAATTGTTCCATTAGCTTGTTGGTTTTTTTTAATAGTATTTAAAGATTATTGGTTTATATTCATAATCAAACCACAATGTTTATAAACAATCTCAGTTTCACAAAATCTAAGAGAATATATCATTAATTTTCAATTAAAGCATTGGGGGGTGTTATTCATGCCAGTATCTAAGAAATTGCTTCCTTTAGCAGCTATGGAGAAGATTTTAAAGAGGTGCGGTGCAGAAAGGGTCTCTGATAAGGCAAAGGCTTCATTAAAGGAGATTATTGAGAATATTGCTGAGGAAATCGCCCAAAACGCTGTGCGTTATGCTCATCATGCAGGTAGAAAGACTGTCAAGTCAGGTGATGTTAAGCTTGCTGCAAAGCATTAAATAAAAAAGTTTTTAAATTATCTGAGTTTTTCAAGGAGTAGTGATAATATGGGAGAAATAAAACAATCATCTGTTGGTGATTTGCAAAAAGGTAATTATATTATTCTTGAAGGTGTTGCTTGCAGGGTTAGTGATACTCAGACATCTCGTCCTGGAAAGCATGGTCATGCAAAAGTCCGTTTGACTGCTATAGGCCTTATTGATGGCAAGAAAAGAGAGGCTGTAATGCCAGGCCATGATGCTGTTGATGTTCCTATTGTCGAAAAAAAGAATGCTCAAGTGCTTTCAATAATTAGTGATACTGCCAATGTCATGGATTCCACAACTTATGAGACTTTTGATCTTAAGATTCCAGATGATTTGAAAGGGTCTGTTGTTGAAGGATGTACTGTCCTTTATTGGGAGATCCTTGATCAGAGGGTTATGAAACAGATTAAGTCAGGTGAATAAATATGGTTAAGCAACAAAAATCATTGATTTTTGAGCTTACCCAAAATAACACCAGAGGTGATTATTTTGGTTAAGTTTCCAGAAGCTGAAGCAAGATTATTTCATGGTAAGTTTGTTTGCAAAAAATGCAAATCTACAATCAAGGCTCCTATTATGAAGATACTTGCAGGAAAGATCAAGTGCAAGCGCTGCAGATCAAGCGCCTTGAGGCCTATGAGGAAGAAGTAAATCTTTTATTCTTATTTTCTTTCTTCTTATATTATTTTTTATTAATTTTTTATTAATTTCTTACATTCTGTTTCTAATTTTTCCAATGTTAACTAATTTTAGTAACATATTTAAACATCACCTCATAAATTTATTATTATGATAACACCTATCACTCCATTTATCCGTTTTTATGATTTTATTTATAATTATAAATTTGTTCTTCTTTTTTACCTCTTGATTGCACTGATTATTTATATAAACAGGAGAAAATTTGAGATCCAGCTGAAATTCATTGCTCTCTACAGGACAAAGATTGGCCTCAAATTGATGGATAGAATTGCTAAAAGATTCAATTGGTTTATCAAGGACTTGAGTTATATTGGTGTTTCAATAGGTTTTTTAGGTATGATGATTATTGTGGGATTCATATTATATGGATTTTATGCATTGTTTTTTATTCCATCTTCTCCACCTGTTGTAGGATTTGCTCTTCCTGGCTTGCCTATTGCAGGGGCAGGTGGCCTGACAATACCATTTTTTATTGGTATTATTGCATTATTTGTTGTTGTAGTAATCCATGAATTTTCTCATGGTGTTGTTGCCAGAGCAAATGATATCAATGTTAAGAGCTCTGGTTTTGCTATGTTTGGTCCTATTCCAGCAGCTTTTGTAGAGCCAGATGAGGCTCAACTGAAAAAGAGGGTGGATGATGCTCATAAAAAGAATGCTATTGGAAAAAATCAGGGAAAATTCCCTTGGTTGTTTTTTATTATTTCATGCGGAATTTTAATCTATTTGATTTATCATTATTTCCTAAAAAGGATTCCTTTTCTAATTGGCAATACTTCCTTGTCTTTAAGTTTAGTTGTCTTGCTTTTCATTTTTATGGTTTTTGTATCTAGATTTTTTTATCTGAATAACTATTTTCACATAACCATTTTTTCTGCAGGCCCCTTCTCAAATATTTTGGCTGCAATCTTTGTTATGGTTCTGTTCCAGTTTGTTTTTGCTCCTTTGCATCCAGTTTTTTTTGAGCCAAATGGCCTTAATTTTGGGATTATCAACAATACGAATAATACTCCTGCTTTTAATGCTGGATTATATGACAATATTACTTATAACCAGATAAATGGAAATACTATTCTTTCAATTGATAATTTTATTGGTGAATTGGACAAATACTCTCCAGATGATGTGATATCTATTGGTAATGAGGATATTTTATTTGATGTGACTCTCTCTGCTCATGATGATAATGGATCTAGGGCTTTTCTTGGTGTTGTGCCATATCAGTCTGAAAGAGGAAAATATTTTCTCTTTTCAGGTTTTTTTAAATGGATTCTGGAATTGATGTTTTGGATTTTCTTGTTTAATTTTGGTCTTGGTTTAGGCAATCTTTTGCCAATTGTGATTGTCGATGGTGGAAGGATGCTTCATGGGCTTTTGGATGTTTTTGTAGATGAAAAAAAGGCTATGGCAATAATTTCAAAAATCACAATGATCTTGCTTTTCATCATTGTGGTTCTGCTGATTTTACCTATATTAAAATTCTTGTTTATCCCTTAAAATGATATCTATAATATTGATGGAGATTGAGAATCCAGGGAATCTTGGGGCAATTGCCAGGGTCATGAAAAACTTTGACCAGAATAACCTGATTCTCATAGATCCAAGATGCAAAAAGACTTCTCAAGAGGCAAGAAACAGGGCAAAGCATGCAAATGACATCCTTGAATCAGCAAAGATCAGGACATCTTCTTATCTTAAATCCTTTGACTGCCTTATTGCAACAACTGCCTCATTAGGAACAGACTATAATCTTCCAAGATCTCCAATAACTCCAGAGCAATTGGCAAAAAAGCTAAACCAGATCAATGCAAAAAACTCAAAAACAAAGATCGGAATCCTGATTGGAAGGGAGTCCTCTGGACTGACAAATGAGGAGATAAAAGGATGTGATTTCATTGTGACAATCCCTTCATCAAAAACCTATCCAACATTGAACATATCTCATTCAATTGCAATTTTATTATATGAAATCTCAAAACAATCAAATAAAATAAATGTTTCCTCTCACATAACCCCTTCATCAAAAATAGACAAGGACATAATCAATAAAAAACTAAAAACAATCCTGAACAAACTAGATTTTGCGACAAAAGAGAAAAAGCAGACTCAGATTATGGCTTGGAAGCGCATCTTTGGAAAATCATTCCTCACAAAAAGGGAGGCATTCGCTGTCCTTGGATTTCTTAAAAAGATTTTAGAAAAAATAAAATAGGATTTTGAGATTAAACTATTTCTGTATAACCTGTAACACAACATGAACTTTCAGATAAGCATCCAATTTGTATTGTTACAGGCTTACATAAATCTATAACTTTTTCTTGGAGATCTCTATATTTCCTAATCTTAAAAAATTTTTCTTTAGCCTTCTCTTCTGAAGTATCACAGACTGGATTAACTGTATGTGTCACAATTCGAGCACAATTGCCTTGAGATCCTGAACATGTATCACAGACATAGTTATTACCAGAAACTTGTTTACAATCTGCATCTGTATTGCATTTACAACTATTATCAATGCATATATTCCCTGGTTTTAATTCTGATCTTTTACAGTCCTCATCTGATAAGCATGCCACACAGCTATTTTTTGACGCATCAGTAGAATCTACAATTTTGCAATAAGGTTTTGAATGAAGTCTCCAACATTCGCTCTCCTGAGCAGTCCCCCATTTGTAGCAGCAATCTGTGTCTCTTATCTTGTCACAACCATCTCCACTTGCCTTACCTGTCAAATTATATCTGTTATTCAAATTAACTCCTATATAGAATAATATTACAAGGACAATAATGCCAATTATCACATATAATAATGTGTTTTTTCTTGGTTTACTTGGCTTGACCTCTATTTTCTTTGCCATTTTATTTATTAATAAAACAATAGTTTAAATATTTTACTATTTTATAAACAATTAATTTGAATAAAAATAATATATTGGTAAATTCAATTGGAATATTCCTTATTTGCTATGGATTATTTGCAATAATATATTACATATTTAAAGGACAGCCTTCCTGGATTTTTTGGTTTTGTTATCTTGCTATGATTCTTATTGGAATTGGTGCTTTAAAAAAGGATGGAGTATTGATAGCTAGTCAGTTGAACCTTCTAATATTTCCTTTAATATTTTGGATAATTGATTTTATCTTTCAATTTCTTGCAAAAAAACCCCTTTGGGGCATAACTGACTACTTTTTTGAAAATATTTATTTTGGTGCCAGAATTATTAGTTTAGAGCATTTTTTTTTAGTCCCACTTGGTTTAATAGTTTTATATTTTATCAGACTGAAAAGAAATAATTCATGGATGATAAGCATTGTTCAAGTTTTCTCTGTATACTTATTTATGTT
>JAZDHV010000015.1:0-23018 GCA_043805595.1 Candidatus Woesearchaeota archaeon | reverse complement strand
TTTTCCATCCTTCCTTAAATATTTCCTTGCTTTTTGTAAAAATTTGATTACTATCTCATATCCTTTTTTTCCTGCTGTGGTATTCAACCTAGAATCCTTAGGTTCTCTCTTATCCTCTGGAAGATATGGGGGATTGAATATTATTAAATCAAACCTATTGGTTTTATTGATATTTGAAAAAAGATTTGATCTTATTGCATTAAGTTTTGATTTTTTCAAATGTTCAATCACCTCAGGATTTATATCTGTGGTTATTATGTTTTTAAACCTAATTTCCTGCATGATAAAGCTTGGATTCCAGAACCAGAACCCATGTCTAATATTTTTAAAGTCTTGCTTTTACCTTTTAAAAAGTCCCTTACAGTTCCTTGCAAAAGGTAAGAATCATCTGAAGGTTCATAAATCATTTTGTCTTAACCTGAAAAAAAAGATAAGATAGTCTCTCTAAAAACAATAGTTGCTATCAAAATACCTATCAAAAATACCAAAATAGCAACAAGGATTATCTCCTTTGTATATGGTTTTTTTAGTTTAACATCTACCCGTCCTTTTTTTGGTTGAGAAGGTTGTTGGAACTGTCCTGGTTGCTGGGCAGGATAGCCTGGTGGCATTCCTGGTTGTTGGAACTGTCCTGGTTGCTGGGCAGGATAGGCTGGTGGCATTCCTGGTTGTTGAGGTTGTTGAGGCTGTAGATAACCCAGTTGTCCTGGTTGCTGACCAACAGACATAGTTAATCCATCCACAGGTTGTGTTTGTAAGCCAAGGGTCACACCCTGAGCAATATAATTTGAAGCCTCCATAACTTCTGCAGGATTATAACCAGAATTTACCATTATTTGCACAGCTGAATTTAGGGGTTCCCCATTATTAACTGCATTCCTCAAGGCAGTTATAATATCTTCATTTACCATTCTTTTTTATACAATAAAGATGAATATATTATTTAAATATGTATCGAAAAACACTCATTTTAAATTTTAAATTTTAAATTTTAAATTTTAAAATCTAAACTCTTTCCCATTATGGGCTAAATGTAAATTTTTTGGTTTATAACCAAGTTCCTTTCCCAACTCAATCAAATGCTCAGTCTTGTCATGTCCAGCATGGGCAGGAATGATATTCTCAGGATTAAGCAATTCTATTAAATCCCTTAAATCTTCTCTTCCAGGATGTCCAGAAACATGAATATTATTAAACAGTCTAACCCCTCTTTTCTTTAATCTGTTATCTAGCTTATCCCTGTTGTCAATATTAGATTGAGCAGGTATTACAGAGGATGAAAAAACAATATGATCCTTTTGATTAAATTGAAACGGCAGCTTATTTCTAGATAACCTGTCTAAGATACTTCCAGGTTCTCCTTGATGTCCAGTACAAACAACCATATATTCACTCCTATTTTTGTTGATGTATCTCAAACTTTTTTCCAATTGATGCCTAAAAGTGGCTATTTCAATATCTTTTCTAAAAGGACACATATCAACTCTTGTAGCTGCAGAAATATATTTATTCAGGCTTCTTCCTAAAAATATTACTTTTCTATCTAGTTTTTTTCCAAATTCAACAATAGATTTTAATCTAGCAATATGTGAAGAAAAAGTCGTTACAAACAAACCTACCCCCTGATTGTTGGTGGTCAATAAAACTTCTTCTAATAACGCCCTTGCAACTTTTTCACTCGCAGTCTTTCTATTGTCTCCTGCATAAATTGAATCAACAATCAAGACCTTGACTCCTTCTTTTGCTATTTCCTTTAATTTTTCATAATTAGGTTTTCTTCCCATGACCGGATTGTTGTCTAATTTAAAATCATTAGCATAAAGTACAACTCCTGAAGGAGTATGTAAGGCTAATAAAGAACATTGAATTGTTGAGTGGGTTATATTAATAAAATCTACACGATATTTTTTATTTCTACCCTGAACATAACAAAATGAATTAGGCTGGACAACTCTCAATTTATTTTTCAAAAAAAGTTTTTCATCATTTAACAAGGTTTTAAGAACCTCAATTGTAAATGGGGTTCCTATGATATCTGCATTATACCTATAGGCAAGAAATGGGATTGCTCCAATATGATCAAGATGAGCATGGCTTGGGATTATCGCACGAACCTTCCTTCTTAATCCAAGGTCATCCAATATAGTATCTTTTGGGACTGCTCCTATGGATCTCAACTTTTTTTCAGAATATACCCTTTCTGATTCTTCAAGCTCAACAATTGGGGGCAAATGCAGCCCACAATCAAACAATATGACATCTTCCCCTAGATCAACAGCAGTCATGTTTTTTCCAACTTCATTATAACCGCCGATAGTAAAAATCCTAATTCCCATTCTTCTATTCTTTTACCCCTTTTAAAAGTTATCAATTATGTTTCAACATAACTCAGATAAATTTGCTTTAATTCATTATTAAAAGTATTTAGGATAGTTTAAATATTTATGTTTTCCTTTGGAAAAAATAACCGCCGCTTATAAACATCCCCTTTTCAGTGGGAAGGCACCATATGATATCAACCATATATTCAAAATCTTTTCTCTCTGAACTCATCTTGACAACCGATTCTCCAAGTGGAACTGCCCCTCTATGCAAAAGACCAATCCCTGTTCTGCTTAAATCTCTTGTTATTACCTCAATCTTGTTTCCACGAGAAGTATAAACATCTGTAGGCACTGCAGATCCAATCTTTCATATTCCTTTACATTAATCCTGTTTCCATCCATATCAACAGATTCTAAAACTCGTCTTCGTTCTTCAATAGTTGGTTTGCTCCAAGGACTAGAATTTTGATTTTGATTTTTATCTTGTTTGGGCATGCTGGAATTAGAATATTTTGACTATTTAACGATTATTGTCTATAATTCCTTATTTTCAGGTAAATACTTTTTTTTGTGGACCCTTTCACTTTTTATTATCAGATATTTTTCAATTGGAAAATTAGATCTTATATCCTTGATTGTTTCAATGTCTTTAAGAGATTCAACAACAACCATTATCTGGTATTCTCCAATGATCTTGGCAAATCTTATTATATTTTTGTTATTATTGCTGAATACATGAAAATTTTCTATCTCCTTCATAGCTTCAGGTGTAAATCTTAAAAAGATTATTTGCCTGTTTATTCCTAATTTTTGATGATCTATGATAGAACTATACCCCTTGATTATAAATTTCTTTTCCAAAGATTTTTTAAGACTGATGACTGTTTTGACTGGAATTTTTAATGATTCTGATATGTCTATCAATAACTTATAGGGATATTTTGTCAATTCCATTAATATCCGGTGTTCATTGTCAGAAAGTTTTCTTAATGTCCTGTCTCCAGAAAGGACAAGATCAGTCGCATCAACCTTTCTTACCAGATAATTTCTTGAATATTCATGATTGACAATGATCGGAAGGACAAAAACTGACCTTAATCTTTTTTCAAACTTAGTGACAATCTCTATATTTATCTTGTTAAATGCTGAAAGATTAGGAACACAATATTCAACCAAAAGATCCATCCCCTCCTTGCCCTCCTCTATCTGGATTATTGAATCAGTCTCTTTTAGCTCACTTATCAGTTCCCTTTTTGTTTCATAATCAGGCTTTAGAAAATTAAAACCTACAAGAACGTTTATAAGACTTAGTTTGACAGCGTCGACAACTGTTGTCGGCTGGATGATTCTCTTTGAAAATAACTGTTTTTTAAGGTAAGATGCAGATTGCTGGCTGGTCCTGATAAGTTTACCCAATTCCTTTGTAGTAATTCTCGAGTTTCTCGAGTATTCAAACAATAGTTTCTTAATTTTTTCTTTCATTTTTTGTAGAAAATTCTCATTCCTTAATAAATCTTTCTATTTCTACAAAAAAACTAATAGGATTTTTTAAGTAGTTTTTTTACATGTTATTACTATAAATTTAGACAATTTTATTTAGGGTTATCTAAAAAAATTGTTAAAAATAGAGATAAAAACAAATGAGCACAGGAACAAGAAATGGAAGATTTGGAATAGGTTATAATGGAGATACTAATGGTACTTCAGATCATAATAAATTAAATGTTATTGTTTATGGAAACTCCCCCTTTGATAGGGATGCGGCATGGGGACTTGGCAAAAGACAATTTAATCTTGGTTATATTAATGATAACGCTGTCCATGGCAGTTTGTTCATCCAGGGATTTTATCCTCCTGAAGTCTTATTGCATAGAGAATCAGTTGAAGTTCCTTATAGAATATTAGAAAAAATAAGGCAAGTCAGCCCAGGTCTACCTGTTTTAAGATTTGAACCAAGGGATATTGAAGAGGACTTTAGATTAAATCACCTTAAAAGAAAGATAGTCGAGGCAGGAACAGCTTATAGATTAACTAAAAAACCTAAAATTGAAGAGGGATTGGAAGCTGATTTAGCAGGGGTTGCTTAAAATGGCTGGTGTAAACCACTCTCAGGGGATTTATACAATTGATAACAATCAAGGATGTTTGTCAGTTATACCTGGAAGTTCTTTTGAATATTCTGAATATACACCAAACCCAGACATATCAAGAAAGGCCAATGTTCTGTTTTATGTTGATAAAAAGGGAGTTTATACTCACAGAGATTCAAGTATGCATCTGGCCCTTGCAATGGCAGATGATCCTTATTTTAATGTAGCAATATCTAGTATTCGTGATGCTTCTTTATCTGAACATGCAGATGTTGTGATTCCAAGATTTGATCCTCCTGTTGATTATGATTTTTTAAATGAATTAGAAGCTTATGATGATGGTTCAAGATTATTTGTAAATTCTCCAAGAGCACAGAGATATTTTGGAGACAAAAGATATTTGGAAGCTATAGCAAGAGAACATCCTGAAATACTGCCTAAGACAATTGTTGAGGATAATCCTACTGCATTAGGTGATTTTATATATAATCTGAAAAAAAACAATGGAAGATATGTTGTCTTTAAACCAATCAGAGGATTTGGAGGTGAGGGGATAAAAAAGATAGACATAAGTGAGCAAACCTTATCAGATATCTACTGTCTAGCTTATGGTTTAAGCAATTCTGGAAAAGATGAGGTTATTCTTCAAGAGTATATTGATAATGTTGCTGAATACGGAGACAAGAGGATTCATATTGCTAATAGAGCACCTGTTGGAGCTGTATTAAGAAAACCAAAAGATAGAGAATGGTTATGCAACCAAAAAAAAGGAGCTAAACTTGTCAGAGATGGATTGACAGATATTGACTATGAGATAATTGAAAAAATAATGCCATTATTAGAAAGTAAAGGGGTTTACTGGGCAGGAATAGATATCATTGGACCTTATTTAGGGGAGATAAATGCTGTAAGTCCAGGATTATTGTTTGCTGTTGATGCACTAAATGGCCAGTTATATGGAGATAGAAGTGCTGTAAGATATCTAGCTGATGAGATTAAGGATGATGTAAAGGCTCTTACTCATAAGAGAGAGCTTGCTTTGGCTAGGTGATTAGTGGAAAAGTTTATAAAACTTAAATAACAGTTAAAAGAAACTCAATTTATTGGGTCAATTTTAAAAAAAACAAGGGTGATTAGATATGGAAGATGAACCAGACTCCAAATACTCAAACAAGAGAATTAAAAATAGCATTAACAATACCTACTGGTAGGCCTAATGTTACGCGTGTTGTTGATTCATTCTTAAAAAATGCTGAATTTTATGGATATGATCCTGGACAATTCTCAGTTTATCTTTCAATTGATCTGGCTTACCAAGATAAAAGGCCTGAAGATTTTAGATTAGGAGAAGAAGTTGAAAGAAGAGTAAAAAAGATAGAGTACATATTTGAAAATCAAAGAAGGGATTTCGCTCTAAGGACAGTTAGTGAAAGTGAAGTGGATCCTGATCTATCTAAGATTTTATTTGAGGGTAGAGGATATTCAAAACAAAGGAATGTAGCTTTGCTTAGGGCTGCTGAAGATGGGAATGACTATGCTATCTGCTTTGATGATGACGAAGTGCCTTACACACCAGTGAGAAAAAAATCTGGAAAAGTTCAATGGTTTTATCCTGATTTTTTTACACCACACATCAGGGCATTATCTTCAGGGACAGATGTTACTAAAGGTATTGTTGCAGGATATTTTTCTCCAATACCCTCTGATTTTGAGACAGAAATCCCTAAAGAGATAAGAAGAAGACTTGGAGCTGCCTTAAAACTTGGAAATGAAGTTGTTGACGAATCCTCATTCTTGGACCTTTTAGTGAAACAAGTTAGATATGCAACCCAAACAGGGTTAAAATATACAGGAGTTAAGACTCCAGTCCTAGGAAACGAATATGGCAAGGTAGTATCTACAGGAAATATGGCTATTAACCTAGACTCATTAAGAAAGGGGAAAATTCCAATATTTTACACACCACCGAATGCAAGAGGAGAAGATGCTATCTTTGGACTGCAATTGCAGAGTGTTGATGTTCAGGAAGTAAGATCATATATCTTTCACGACCCATTCACCTTGTATCCAGAAGCTACAAAAGGAGAACTCCCTGATTATTTGGATCCAATTCCCTTATTGAATGATACAGTAGCAAGATTCTCAAGTGCTTTGACAGGATGGTTAAGATATGCGCCAATACTCATTGCAATGATGACTCCTTCAAGACAAGAAAGATGTAAAAGAATAGATAAGATGACCAGGATGCTTGAAAAACCAACCTCAATGATAGCAAAAATATTAAATCTTCCTGAATTAGAATCATCATGCGAAATTTTAAGAACCTACTCAAACAATGTAGATGATCACTTAAATGAATTATGCTGGGCTCAAAAAACTTGGAGAAACAAAATAGCCCCGTGTTTAGAATCAAGAGTGCTTGTTGGTTAAAATGGAAAAAAAACAAATTTTAATAGTAGCTCCTCCTTTTATCCCTGTTTCAAAGGATTCTGTAGCAGGAATAGAGCAGA
Source organism: Candidatus Woesearchaeota archaeon (assembly GCA_043805595.1). GTDB lineage: Archaea > Nanobdellota > Nanobdellia > Woesearchaeales > JAGVYU01 > JAZDHV01. The sequence goes on along the minus strand of JAZDHV010000015.1, from coordinate 16,094 downwards.
TGGCATATTCTTTAGGGAGAGCTTTGACAGAAAAAGGTCATTATGTCTATACAATTGCAAGAGATGACTCATATGTCTACGGCAATTTATATGCTGGAGGATTTTACAATATGCATGCATTTCCAGGAGCAGAACTTGAACATTTTCATCAATCAATGGCTTATACAACTTCTGTTGTAAGGGACTGTATCAAAAATCAGTCGATAGAGGTCATAATTGACAAGTGCCAAGGAGTTTCTTTGATGGCCGGTTTGGAAGAACAAGACAGGATACAAGAAAGAGGCATAAAAGTAATCTCTGCTCTTCACATGGCTCCAAAATATTACATTCATCCAAGATTGTTTAAACTAATCAAACCTGCACTTGAGGAATCCCATCTAAGCTCATTTGTGGCAGTTTCAAATCATATTGCTGAAAAATATATAAAAGAATTAGGGATAAATCAAGAAAATATGCATGTGGTCCATAACGGCATCATAACTGAAAATTTTTCATTTTCAGATAATCATCAAGATTACCTATTATTCCTTGGAAGGGTTAGAAAAGCAAAAGCACCTCATCTTGCAATTAAAGCAGCAAAAGATTCAGGGAACAGGATTGTTATTGCAGGAGGAAACATACCTGGAACCAATGATGCACAATATGAAGACAGGGCTTATTTTGAACATGAGATTGAACCTTTGCTTTCAAAAGATGTAGAATGGTTTGGTCCAGCAGACTTAAGACAAAAAGTTGAATTGATGAAAAATGCAAAAGCCCTTCTTTTTACATCTATTGAGACAGAAGCATTCCCTCTAACCCCTTTGGAAGCAATGGCTTGCGGAACTCCAGTTGTAGCATTCAGACAAAGCAAAGGACCCAAAGAATCAATCATTGATGGAGAGACCGGATTTTTAGCAGACTCTTATGATGAATTGGTCCATGGGATTGGAGATATTGGCAAGATTGATAGAAAAAAATGCAGAGAGCATGTTGAAAAACACTTTAATTATAAAAGAATGGCTGAAGGATTTGAAAAGTTATTTTAGGATTGATTAAAATGAACCTTATAAAAGGAATAGGTATAATAGGCTGCGGCCAGAGGATGATAGATAACCTGACCCAGCTTTTTAAGATAAACCCATGCATAAATATCATTGGAGTCTATGATCCAAATCCTGGATCTATCAGCAGGCTTAAAGAATTTTTAAAAAAAGATGTAATTGTTTATGATGATTATCAATCTTTAATCAAAAATCCAGATATTGAATGGATATTAATTGGTTCAATCAATAAAGCACATAAAGAACAATTGATTGCTGCTTTAGACAATAACAAAAACATTTTTTCTGAAAAACCATTGGTTATAACCATTGATGAATGCATGGAAGTTAAAAAACATCTTAAACCGAATCTAAATTGTTTAATAAGCTACCCCCTAAGACATTCTCCTCACTATAAGAAAATAAAAGAGCTCATTGATAGAGGGGAGATTGGAGATATCATCAGCATGGAATTTAACGAGACAATCCCCTTTAACCATGGCTCTTTCATGAAAACTGACTGGAGAAGATTTAAAGAAAATTCTGGAGGATTTATTGTTGAAAAATGCTGTCATGATATGGATCTTGCAAACTGGATAATAAAAAGCCTGCCAAAAAAAGTAGCGAGTTTTGGAGGCGCAAACTTTTATATTGAAAAAAATTCAAATATATATGAAGATTATACAAAACAAAAAGAATTAAAATTTATTGGAAATAAAATACCTAATCCTTTTATCATAGAAAAAGATGTCATTGATAATCAGGTAGTTATAATAGAGTATTATAATGGTGTTAGGGCTGTTTTTCATACAAATTCCAACTCCTCATTTCCAGAAAGAAGAATGTACATCTGTGGTTCAAAAGGAACAATAAGGGCAGATTTAATAAAAGGAAAAATTGAACTTCAAGATATATTTTCAGAAAATGAAAAACAGGTTATTGATACAAAAACATTTGACAGTCACGGGAACGGTGATGAATTTTTAATGAAAAACCTTAATAAAGTCATCTTAAATGAGAAACATATAAATGACTTTGATGATGCATTGAAATCAGCTTTAACTGTCATCATGATTGAACAAGCAAGAACAAAAAATGAGATAGTTGACCTTACTCAAGTCTGGAAAGAGCTTGGATTCTTGAAATAATCAGAATTTATCCAATCCAAATCCTTTTATATCCTGTTTCTATTATTAATCTATGGAAATTAAAAAAGAAGTGATAGCTATGCTTATACTGACAATTATACTCTTATTTTTAACAAACACTACTTATGCTGATATTAGTAATAATCTAGAAATTAGTAAAAACTACTATGTTCCTGGGGAAGTTATTGTAAAATATAAAGATAATGTCATTGGAAACGGAAATGAGATTCTTGTGTATGATGAATTATTGATATATGACTATATTGAAAAACCCGTAGGATCTGAAGAGATTGGAAAAGGCGTTCAGACCTTTAACTATAAGTTTGACGAAGATGTTGATGTTCTAGAGATAATCAATGAGTATGAATCCATGCCTGAAGTTGAATATGCAGAACCTAATTATTTGTTTGAGATTCATCTCGTTCCAAATGACCCCAGTTATTCCTCTCAATACAGTATGCCAAATATAAATGTCGAAGAAGTCTGGAATTTTACTGTTGGAAATAAGAACACCACTATTGCTATAATTGATACTGGTGTTGACTGGGATCATCCAGATATTTCTTATAATATTTGGAATAACACAGATGAAGACTGTGATTTTAATACAGATCTTGATAGTAATGGATACTTTGGAGACTGTAGAGGTTATGATTTTGTCAATGTAACCTCTGGGTGCAGTCCTTCTGATGATTGTGATGTTGAAGACAATAATCCAATGGACTTTAACGGACATGGAACCCATTGTTCAGGAATTGCAAGTGCTGTCAGCAATAATAATCTAGGGGTTGCAGGAGCATGCTGGAATTGCACCATTATGCCTGTCAGGGCTGGTTTTCAATCTCTCACAGGGCAGGGCTCTCTTGCTGTAGATGATGTAACTGAAGCATTATATTATGCATCTGAAAACAATGCAACAGTTATCTCAATGAGCTTTGGAGGAGCTACCCTTTCATCTACATTTCAAGCAGCTATTAACGCATCTTATGAAAACGGATCCATTCTTGTAGCTTCAGCAGGAAATGATGCAGCAAATTCACGACAATATCCTTGTGCTTATGATAATGTAATCTGTGTTGCTGCGACTGATAGTGATAACACAAGTGCAAGTTATTCCAACTACGGGACCTGGGTTGCTGTTTCTGCTCCTGGAACAAGTGTTTACAACACATATTATAACGATACTTATGTGACCCAATCTGGAACTTCAATGTCAACACCTTTGGTTGCAGGAGCAATTGGATTAATCAAAACTGTATTGAATAAAAACCAGACTGAAATTAATGATGCATTGAACAACACTGGTTTAGCAACAGATTTTAACGGGGTTAATATCAACAGGATTGATATTTATGCTGCAATTTTATATTTGGATGATATAAAACCAAATGTAACTTTGATCTCTCCTTCAAATAATCACATTAATCTTACCTTAAACCAAACTTTTTCCTGCAATGCAACAGACTGGCAGTTGAATAACATAACCTTGCAGATTTGGAATTCAAGTGATGCTCTATATTATAATGAATCTAGAAATATCTCTGGGACCTCTAATAAATCAGAGTTTAATGTAACTTTGGCTGTTGACAGCTATACCTGGAATTGCCTATATCATGACAATCAGAGTAACAGAGGATATGCAGTCTCTAATTTTACTGTCCTTATCAAAAACATTTCAGCAACCTTGGATTCTCCAGTAAATGATACCTTCACTAACAACAATCAAACCAAATTTAACTGCTCAGCTCAAACAGAATCAACAAAAGAACTGACTAATCTTACTTTACAGCTATGGAATTCAAGCAATTCATTATACCATAATGAAACAAAAAATATTTCTGGATCGTCTAACTCATCAATTTTTAGCCACAACCTTAGTCTTGAAGGTTCTTATCATTGGAATTGCAAAGCTTTTAACAATGACAGTATCTCCTCTTCAGCAATTTACAATTTTACCATAACCTATGATAAAACATATCCCGATATCTCACTGCTGGATCCGATAGATAGTTCAAGTTATTCTGCAAACAGCCAGAAGATTGTTTTTGGGTTTAATGTCAGTGATCAGAACGAAATAACAAACTGCAGTCTCATGATCAATGGGATTGTGAATCAAACAAATCTAACAATCAACAAGACAATAACACAAAATTTCACTGTTACACTTGGAACAGGAAGTTATAACTGGAATGTTAATTGCACTGATAATTCAAATAACATTGGTAACTCTACCTTAAGAAGCTTTACAATTACAGCTCCAGAGGCAGGAACTTCATCAACTGGCGGGGGAGGGGGTGGAGGAACTGTAATCTCAAAAACATATATAATATCTACTGAACAAGGATCTTCAGGATACACAAAATCTCTGGCTGCAGATGATAAGATCCAGTTCACTTTTTTTGATGAAAGATCCCAAAGACATAGCATAACCGTCAAAGATGTAAAGACAGATTATGTGGATATTATTATACAAAGTAATCCAATAAACCTAAGATTGGGGATTGGGCAAAGTGCAAGATTAAATCTGACAGGTCCTGACTATTACAACTTATATATAAAACTAAACTCTATTGAAGATGAAAAAGCAGAGATAACAATCCAGACAATAAATGAACCAATTCCAAAACAACCTTCCATGGCTGGAGAGGCAGTAAAAGAACAAGAACCTAAAGATAAAATAGAAGTTCATAAAGAATCTGATGAAATAATCCAGGAAAAGATGAGATTATTAGATTTCAGGATCAACAAATTAAAAATATATATCTATATTGCAATATTGATTATAATAATGGCACTTATAATAATACTGATCAAAGAAAAGATCAATCTTAATAGTGTTAGAAATCAGCATATTGATGAATATAAAGACAAGTTTAATAAATACATAAAACCTAAGGATATTAAATCAAGAACAAAATACAAAATAAGACAAAAATGAAACCTCTAAAACCATCACACAGGGAAAAGAAAAGGTACTTGTTGATAAAAGGAAAGGATACGAACAAAAAGGACATTGAAGACTCTATCTTGGAATTTATTGGAGTTCTTGGTTTTGCTGAAGCAAGTCCTCAGTTTATTAAAACAAGAAAAAGTGAGATTGTTTTATCAGTTAACAGAAAAAGCTTAGATAAAGTAAGAGCAAGTTTTTTAATGAGTGGAAAGGACATTAATATTGAAAAGGTAAGTGGAAGTGTTAGAAAGGTTAAATAAAAAAGGAAATAAATAATGTTTGATTAAGGTTATAAAAATGTTTGAAATAATAAAAGAACCGCAATTCTGGGATCTTTTTGGTCTTATAACATTTGTCTACATAATGTTCATCTCTGTTTTATTGTTAAAGGGAAAACAAATCCCTGGATTCCTTATATGGATTCTTTTCCTGATTGGGGTTGTTGGTTTGATGGTTGATATGATAAATGTATATTATGGGTTTTTAGGTTAACCTCCAGCAACCATCTTTAATAAACTATCATCTTGCCTCGGCCCTAATCCTGAAATATAAGAGCCTCTTCTTAAACATCGATCATGAAACGCTTCATCATAACTCAAAGCCAATCTAACATCGACATAACACTCCTTTTTTGACCCTTCCTTATAATCTTGACATTCTAAACAGTTTTGATGATCTTCATTCATATGCTGGCCTCTTCTTAATTTGCCTTCAACTCTTTTCTTATGGACACAATCTCCAGATGATGCATCTTCAATACTGATAAAACCCTCACAAGCACCAGGATCTCCATTCTCTCCCCTATGCACATTTAAACCCTCAACTTTTTCTTTTCCATTACAACCATGTAAGCAACCAATTTCTGCAAGATATAACTCTCTTAATCCAGACAAACTTCTTGCTCTTACATGATAAAAACATGTTTTCTTTGCAAATTGAAATCTGTCTGATAGCATTTTACTATTTGATAACTTAAACATATAATAAACTTATTACTTTAAATTCATTTGTATTATACCTCATTATATCCGAAAACCTTAAAAACCCTTTATTCTTGATATTTTTGAAAGGAGAAAAGTGTCCTAATCCAAGGAAGAAATTCTTTTGATTAGTTTCGTTGGAGATGGACAAGAAGAATTAAAAAACTTTCAAAAAATAATAATATGGATATACCCGATATGCAGCACCAAGTAATGGGCTATGATAGAAGCGCTACTATGTTCTCTCCAGACGGGCATATTTTACAAGTGGAATATGCAGAAAAAACAGTCAAATTAGGAACTGCAAGCATTGGAATTAGCTGTTCTGATGGAGTTGTTATTATATCAGATAAAGGTGCAAAAGACAGTTTGATTGTAAGTGAATCAGCAGACAAGGTGCATGAGATTGACGGGCATATAATGGCAAGTGCTGCTGGAATCCTAAGTGATGCTAGATTATTAATAAGTCATATCAGGGTTGTTGCTCAGCAACACAGAATGACTTATGACAGTCCTGTTGATGTTGAATCAATCATAAGGGAAGTTGCAGATATCAAACAGCAATACACTCAAAGCCCTGGAATAAGACCTTTTGGTGTTTCTTTGTTAATTGCAGGGTTAAGTGGAGATGTTCCAAAAGTATACACAAGTGAAATAACAGGAAACTATTTTGAATATTATGCTATCGCCATAGGGCAAAATGAAGACAAGATCAAAGAAATCTTAAGAAAAGAATATAAAAAAGAAATCAAGGTAGACGAGGCCATTAAGCTAGGATTAAATATTTTTAGGAAAGTTTTAGGGAATAGTTATGATATCAATAGGTTTAATGTGGGTGTTATAAAAATTGACAATAAAAAACTAAAAAAATTAAATGGAGAAGAAATAAAGAGGTTTGGTTAAGATGACAGACACAATAGCTAGATATAGGCCAGGAAAATTAACTTTTGAGACAATGGTAGATCTTGATAATGCTATGAAACTAAAAAAAGGACAAAAAGTAGATATTAATGATGTCATAAGAGACACTGCTGTCTATACTGACCAGAAAAAAGGGATGCATGCAGGAAATGATGAACTTGAAAACGTTTTTGGGACTACAGATCTGCGTTTAATTGTTGAAAAGATTGTTAAAAAAGGAGACATTGAAGTGACACAAGAATTTAGAGATGAGGCTTTGGAAGCTAGAAAAAAACAGATAATTGATTTTTTATTAAGAAATGCTGTTGATGCTGGAACTGGAAGGCCATTTACACCTGAAATGCTTGAAAATTCAATAAAAGAGGCAGGAGTTAAGATTGAAAACAAAAATGTTGAGGTTCAGATACAAAGGATTATTGAAAAATTAAGGATTATCCTTCCAATTAAGATTGAAACCAAAAAAATAAAGATAACAATACCAGCAATCCATACGGGAAAATCATATGGATTACTGCAGGAGTATAAAGAAAAAGAAGATTGGTTGGGGAATGGTGACTTACAGATAGTTTTAAATATACCTATTGGCATCCAAATGGAATTTTACGATAAATTAAACTCAATAACACATGGAAGTGCTATTACAGAAGAGATAAAAGAATAAGGATAAAATGATAGAAGAAATTCAAGAAAAACAAGAAAGAAAGCTGGTTATTCCTGGTGAGACAGTTGTGACTGGAGATGACCATCTTCCTGGAGACTTTACAAGAAAAGAAGGAGATAAGATTATTGCAAATAGGTATGGATTGGCTGAAATTAAAGGAAGAGTTGTTAAAATTATCCCAATTTCAGGTGTTTTTGAGCCAAGAAGGGGAAATACAGTCATAGGAAGAGTCGATGATATCAATTTTAGTGGATGGTCAATAAATATTGGAGGTCCTTTTTCTGCATTTTTGCCTTTAAGTGAATGTCCAAGATTTATTAACAAAAACAATATTGATGAATTTGCAACACTAGGAGATGTATTAAACCTTAAGATTTGGGGGGTTAAGAGAGGAAGTGTTGACTTAAGCCTAAAATCAAGAGGATTAGGAAAATTAGAAGGTGGAAGAATAATAAGGATAAATGCTCATAAGGTCCCAAGAGTGATTGGAAAGGAAGGAAGCATGATTAATTTGATTAAGGATAAGACCGGAACTGATATAACTGTCGGTCAAAATGGTTATATTTGGTTAAAAGGAGATTTTGAAGGTGAGAGAAAAGCTGAAGAAGCCATTAATTTGATAGTAGAGGAAGCTGCATCTGAGGGTTTGACTGAAAAAGTTGAAAAGCTTTTAGGAGTTAAAGCTAAGAAAGTTGAGGGTAATGGGGAGGATAAGGAATAAGATGGGGGAACAGGTAATTAAAGCATATTTTGAACCTACAATTCCTATTAGAAATAGTGAATTATATGGGTTGGTTGAAAGAGTAACTATAAGAGATTTGAGAGAAGAAGAATTAGGCTATATAGGGACTGATAAAAATCATAGAATAGTGCTAACCTCCGAAGTATTTAAATCTACTATAAAGATTTCTCAATCTAACAATTCTCCACCAATACTAATTGAGTCTTATGATTCAGCTGATAGAAAAACAGCTTCTAATTGTTTATCAAAATTATTAAGAATGGAATTAAGGGATGTATCTCTTGAACAAGCTGAAGAAAACAAGGAGGATAAAGATTAACATCTTTGATTAAAATGCCATACACAAAAAGATTAGACGGAAGGAAGATGGATGAGCTTAGGCCAATCAAGGCAAAAGTAGGGATCATTCCAAATGCTGATGGAAGTGCAATGTTTGCAGCTGGAAAGACTGTTGCAATAGCTGCTGTTTACGGACCAAGACCTTTACATCCTGCTCACATGCAAAAACCAGATAGAGGGATAATCAGATGTGAATATAACATGCTTCCATTCTCAGTTAGTGAAAGAGCAAGACCAGGACCAAGCAGAAGAAGCAAGGAAATAAGCATGGTTACTGAAAATGCACTATCTTCAGTGGTTGAATTGACAAGATTTCCCGGAACTGTGATTGATGTCCAGATAATGATTGTCCAAGCAGACGCAGGAACAAGATGTGCTGGAATAAATGCAGCAATAATGGCATTGGCTCACGCAGGTATTGTAATGAAAGAGATGCTTGCTAGTGTTGCTATTGGAAAGATAGATGACAAGATTGTTGTTGATATCACTAAAGAAGAAGAAGATTATGAAGAAGGAGAAGGTCCTACAGACATCCCATTTACAATGACTTCAATAAAAAAAGATATTGTTCATCTTCAATTAGATGGAAAGATACAAACACACAGGTTTAATGAAGCTATTGAAGCTGCAAAAAACGCATGTGACAAGATCTTGGCTATTCAGATGAGAGCATTAAAAGGTGAAGAAGTTGATGAAAGTAAAGGAAAATCAGAGGGAGTGAAGAAATAATAAGGATATTAAGAAAATGAACCTACCAACAATAAATAAAAAACGAATAATAGAACTATTAAAAGAAGGAAAAAGGCTAGATGGAAGAAAACCTTTTGATTATAGGGATATTGAAATTGAAACAAATGTATCAAACAAAGCAGAAGGAAGCGCAAGGGTCAGGATTGGCAAAACAGAAGTGATAGTCGGTGTTAAAATTCAGACCCAGGAACCATATTCAGATCATGAAGATGAAGGGACAATGATGGTAGGTATGGAATATAGCCCTGTTGCTGGTGAAAGATATGAATCAGGACCGCCTAAAATGAATGCAATTGAAACATCAAGAGTCGTTGACAGAGGGATAAGAGAAAGTGGATTCATTGACTGGAAAAAATTATGTATTGAAAAAGGGAAGGTTGTTTATTCAATCTTGGTTGATATTTATTGCATTAACGATGAAGGAAATGTTTTAGATGCTTGTGCTATTGGAGCAGTCGTTGCTTTAATGATTTCAAAACTTCCAAAATATGACGAAAAAGAAGAATCTATTATTTATGGGGAATTGACAGACAAAGGCTTGCCTTTAACTGAAAACATCCCTTTAATGATGACTTTTTACAAGGTTGGGGAGAGGTTATTGTCTGATCCAAACAGAGATGAAGAAGACGCTGCTGAATCAAGATTAACATTAGCAATTTCTCAACCAAAAAAAGACAAGATAATCAACTCTATGCAAAAAGGAGAGATTGCTCCATTGACTATTGAAAATCTAAATGAGATTGTTTCTGAAGCTGAAAAAGTCTATGATAAACTGTTTCCTCTTCTTGAAAAGAGGATCAAGGAACTAAATAAATAAACCAAACACTTTATAAACTTAAATAAAATTCTTATAATATGGAAACTAAACTTGAAGAAAAATATACAAGATATGAGATTGCAAGGATTCTTGGAGCCAGAAGCTTGCAATTAGCAATGGATGCACCAATCTTGTTAAAACTAAGCAAGGAAGAAGAGGAAGAACTTAATTTTGATGTTTTGAAAATTGCAGAAAAAGAGCTGGAATCTGATGTCTTGCCGATAACTGTCAAAAGACCATTGCCAAAAAAATCAGAAAGAGAGATTAAAAAGCTTTCAGTTCAGGAAGCTAAGGAAAGATTAGAACAAAAAGAAGAGAAAGAAAAGAAAGAGATGGAAAAAATGGAAGAGAAAAAAGAAAAAATCGAAGAGAAAGAAGAGAAAGAGATAATGCAAGAAGGTGAGATTATGGAGATGGCTAATCCTGATGATGAAGAAGGAGTTGAAGAGGAAAAAATAAATGAAGAAATTTAAGAAGAAATTTTATTTCTTGTTACAGTTTTAATAAATTTCAGGGAGGAAATAATATGAAAGGAAAAGTTAAATTTTTTAATCAACAGAAAAGATTCGGATTTGTTGCTGGAGATGACAATAAAGAATATTTTGTTCATGAAAGTGGTCTAAACGAAGGCGTCAGGATTTCTGAAGATGATGTTGTGGAATTTGATGTGGAAGAAGGAGACAGAGGCCCAAAAGCAGTTAATGTCAAAAAGGCTAAAGCTGGATCTGAAGAAGAAACTGAAGATTCTGAAGAAGATTTTGATGATGAATCAGAAGAAGAATCTGATGAAGAAGAACCCAAAGAAGATTCTGAATAATAATTGTTTTTTTATTTAATATTTTTTTAAAATGATTTAGATCAATTCTAATTCTAGAATAAAGATTTTTAAACAAAAATATTTCATAATAGCATGGCTTATAATGTATTTATAACTGGAATACCAAGAAGCGGAAAAAGCACTTTACTGGAAAGTATTTTAAAATATCTAGACAAGTCAAAGACCAATAAAAAAGGGTTAATTACAAGGGAAAATCGTGAAAACCAAGAAAGAACTGGATTTGAAGTTATAACCTCAACAGGAGAAAGAAGGATTTTAGCTTCAAAGCTACATAAAACACCAATTCAAGTTGAATCCTCAATTTCAGGATCTCCTTATTACGTTGATATTCCAAGTTTTGAACTAATTCTTCCTGTATTATCCGCATTTACTAATGAAACCCTTTATATTGATGAAGTCGGACAGATGCAATTACATTCTGATAGATTCCAAGCATTGGTCAGGACTTACCTTGATTCACAAAACTGTTTTTTAGGAACTCTTTCAAGAGATTATCCGCACCCCTTGATTAAACATATAAGACAAAGAGACGATGTCACTATCTTTCATTTAGATCCTGCAAACAGGGAAGTCATTTATGAAAAGATAATGGAAATTGTTAGGCAATAAAACAATTTATAGAAATATTATTTACTTCTCAGTCAAATAAACTTTTATGAAATTAATGAATTTCTCTAAAGTTTCTGCATATTCTTTTAACTTGTCCAGATTAACTGCTATTTCCTCTCTTTTATAAGTTATTCTCAAACAAACACCTTTCCTAAACTCACTTTCCTTTGTTTTAGGCAATATATCTATAAGCTTAAACACTGCATACTCATTTAATGCATCCATGACTTCCTCATCTTTCTCAAAGATTCTTCTGATCTCATCAATCCTTAATTTAGGCGCATCAGGAATTTTCTTTATGAGTTTTTTCTTTTTAGCCTTGTCTAAAAGACCATCAAAAGCATAATCCATCATTATCTTCCATCTCTTTATAAGGTTAATCATAACATCGCATGTTTTTGTATACTTCATGCTTACATAAAGAAGATGGTCAGCACTGATCTTCTCTTTAATAATTTTTTCTAATACTTCGGACATTTGATACTTTTCCCTTCTTGCGATTTTTAGAATATGTAGAACCTTGTATCGCTCTAAAAATCAAGAAAAGGGATTAATTATTAATGTATAACTTATATATAAACCTTTTTGTGATAAAAAACTAAAAATAACTATCTGACATTTATCTGCTTCTTTTTTTTAGATGATTTTTTCTTTGGAACAACTATCTTTAAGATTCCATCCTTGTATTCAGCATTGATATTTTCAGAATCTGCTGTTTCAGGAAGTGTGACTGATCTGTAAAATCCTGAATAAGATTTTGAATACTTATACTGATAAGTCATCTCATCATCTTCCTCTGACTTTTCTTCTTTTTCCTGTTTTTTTTCTGCTTTTATGATTAAAGTGTTGTCTTCTAAAACTTCAAGATGGATATCTTCCTTGTTTACTCCAGGAATTTCCACTGCAATCTTAAAACTGTTCTCATCTTCCATAAAATCTGCCCAAGCCTGCCTGTAATTGTCAGGTTCACATTCACAAACCCTTTTAGGAAAATCACTTTGTCCAAAAGCCTGGTTCATTTTTTTTCTTACCCTCTTCATCTCATTCCAAAAATTATCTTCCCACATTTTCAATTATCCTCCTTATAATGATTTAACACCGCCAACCAAATATGATCCAATGACTATCCCAAATAATTCTTAGGGGTTTCAAGAGCTGCTTTTGCAGATTTTAGATAATCTGTCTCAATTTTTCTATATCGGTCCATATCTGATTTTGTGACAGATGCTCCAACTTTCTTAATTGCATCTTCAAAAAACTTCATCTTAACTTCTTTAGCATCCATATTTACTCTAAGTGTAAGCATAGCAGCCTCTCTTACCAAAGATTCAATATCAGCTCCAACATATCCCTCAGTCTGTTCAATTATCTTTGATACATCAACATCTTTAGCTAAAGGCATTTTCTTAGTATGAATATTAAAGATATTTTCCCTTCCCTGTTTTTCAGGAGATCCAACCAATAAGATTCTGTCAAATCTTCCAGGTCTTAGTAATGCACTATCTAACATATCAGGCCTGTTAGTTGCTGCAATAACAACAATATTAGATAAATCTTCAATACCATCCATTTCAGCTAATAACTGATTTAAAACACGTTCAGTGACCTTGTTCCCATGATCCATCCCCCTCTTACCAGCCAAAGCATCTATTTCATCAAAAAATATGATACAGGGTGAAACCTGTCTGGCCCGATTAAATATTTTTCTTATCCCTTCTTCACTTTTACCAACCCACATTGATAATAAGCTGGGTCCTTTAACCTGGATAAAATTAGCCTCACTTTCCTTTGCGACAGCTTTGGCTAAAAGTGTCTTTCCTGTTCCAGGAGGTCCGTAAAGCAAGATTCCCTTTGGAGCTCTGATCCCTAACCTTGTGAATGATTCAGGAAATTTCAAAGGCCACTCAACAGCTTCCTTTAATTCCTGTTTTACCTTGTCCAAACCACCAACATCATCCCATGAAATATTAGGAGTCTCGACCAATACCTCTCTCATTGCACTTGGTCTTACAACTTTCAAAGCTTCATCAAAATCATTTTTCCTTACTTTTAATTCTTTTAACACCTCTTCAGAAAGATCTTCATTTTCTTTTAATTCTATTTTAGGAAGCAACCTCCTTAAAACAACCATTGCAGCTTCTTTAGCCAAACTTTCAAGATCAGCTCCTACAAATCCATGAGTAACACTGGATATTTGATCCAAATCAACATCTTTGGTCAATGGCATTCCTCTTGTATGGATTTTTAAGATCTGTAATCTTCCTTTTTTATCAGGAGCCCTTAATTCTAATTCCCTGTCAAATCTCCCTGGCCTTCTTAATGCAGGATCTATTGAATTAACCCTGTTTGTTGCAGCAATAACAACAACTTTTCCTCTTGAATTTAGACCATCCATCATTGTTAACAACTGACTGACAACCCTTCTCTCAACCTCTCCTCCAACATCCTCTCTTTTAGGAGCTATAGAATCTATCTCATCAATAAATACAATGCTTGGAGAGTTTTTTTCAGCTTCTTCAAAAATATCCCTGATCTTTTTCTCAGATTCTCCATAGAACTTGCTCATTATTTCAGGTCCATTTAAAAGAATAAAATTTGCATCTGACTCATTTGCAACAGCTTTGGCAAGTAAGGTCTTTCCAGTCCCTGGAGGGCCGTGCAATAAGACACCTTTTGGAGGTTCTACTCCAAGCCTTTCAAATATTTCAGGATGTTTCAAAGGGACTTCAACCATCTCTCTTATCTTTTTGACCTCATCTGTCAATCCCCCAATATCCTCATAAGTGACTTCAGGTATCGACTCATCTGTAACTTCAATTGTCTTGCTGCTTAATACAACCTCAGTATTTTCAGTTATGATGCAAGGTGTGTTTGGGCTTGTATTAGCAACAATAAACCTTATCTGCTGAATCCCTCCTAGATTGTTGAATCCTCCAAATATCTCATTTAGATTTCCAAAAATATCATCCATCCCTCCAAACTCATCACTCATCAAATCTCTTCTCTTTTGTACTCCTCCTAAGACAACGATGTCCCCCTTAAGGACAGCTCTTCCTAATAATCCTGGCTTTAGGTCTCCCTGCACTCTTATACCTTTTTGACCTGGCGCAATCACAACTTTTTTTGCCTCCCTGATATCTGCCTTATTGACAACAACATTTTCACTGACTCCTGTTCTTGCATTTTTCCTAATGATACCATCAACCCTGATTATTCCCTCACCAACATCTGCAGGATAAGCCTTGTCAGCGATAGCAACAGTTTCTCTCTCTCCTTTGATTGTGATTATATCTCCTCTTCGAACTCCTAATTCTTTCATGATCTCAAAGTCTATCCTAGCAATTCCTCTGTATGCATCATCCTGCAACGCTTCTGCAACTCGGAGTTTTATTGGTTTTGGGGTTGGCATTTTATAGATATTTTTTCTCCCTTATTCTTTTATTTAAATCATATTTAATTATTTCGGTTTCTTGATTAGGTAAATCTGCTTTAATCTCTATAATATCATAAAAATCAAATATCATTTTAATTGATCTCCCTTACATCCCCTTTTAATTTATTATAATTATTATCCCCACAAGCAAAATCAATTCTCAGCCTTCCAAACTCTTCAAAACACATATGAACCATGTCATCCATAATTTTTTCTTGTTCTTTCATAAAATTAACAATTTCTTTAGGAATAGATACAGCATATGAATTTCCGACAAATCTCATCTTAACATTAAACTGTTTTTTCTTTAGATTAACAAAATTACTATATTCTTGCTCATCTTTTGGATGAATAATCTTAGATTGGCACATTGGACATTCAACCGTTCTTAAAACAAAATTGTTTTTAACAAGTTCAGACTGTTTCATCGTAACATTGCACTTTTTGCACACTATTCTATTGTCAAAGATGTCTGTGATCATTTTAATAAACCAAGAATTTTACTGAAAATAATAGGATTAGAAAAATAATTGATGTCAGTGATATCAGAATCCTTACTTGATTTTTTTGGGGTTTTTCTTATCATTTTAGATCATAAACCCTAGAAAAGCAGGTGTCATACAAAAGCATGTCTTTGCTCATCCAGGGGAAAAGAGGTGTATAACGAAAGTATAACAACCGAAGCTGTATACACTTTCTGTATATACAATGAGATACTAGTATTTAAACTTTTTGGTAGTGTAGAATTTGGGACGGGATTAAAGCCTGAATAAGTTATGCCAGATATCTCTACAGAAAAGAGCTGTATCAATCCTATCTATCCTTTTCTGTCTAACTCTCCATCCAAACATCTTTTTATCAGCTCCAAAATAGCTCTCTGAGTT
>JAZDHV010000014.1:0-52427 GCA_043805595.1 Candidatus Woesearchaeota archaeon | reverse complement strand
ATCTTTTAATTATAATATGTCAAAGTCGGCAGGGACCACCAGTCAATATGCTTAAAATGTCAGAATATTCCATCCAGTCTTTGACTGGTGGCATGTTCGTTTCGCTCACCCTGCCGGCTTTGAGCATGCTCAGAAATATACCGCCTTCCAAAAATGGATCGTGGACTATTGTCCACTAGTCATGCAGGCCAGCGGTATATTTCTGACATATAAAACCCATTTCCACAAAACATTTAATAAAAAAAGGATTTTATCACAATTGATGGAAAAGATTGAGGATTATATTGATATTTCACTTTGGAAAAAGCAGTTAGAAATATTTTCCTCTTCAATTAACACAGTTGTTCTTACAATTGACAATAAGGGCAAAGAAGTTGCTAAAACCAAGGATTTTCCCTTTCTATGCAAGATTATTCACTCCAAAGACAAGCAGACCTGCACTAATTGCTGGCTTGAGAACATGAATAGCAATAATACTACTTTTACTTGTCCGGCAGGATTAACTAATATTATGGCTCCAATCATGATAAATGATAAAAAAGTGGGTGCAATAATATGCAGTGGCATAAAGCAATCAACTACACAAACCCACTCAAATTCAACTCCTTACTCTCAACAAGCTACCTTAATGGAATTGAGTTCAATGATAAATATAGACTTTGATGAACTTCATGATGCATTTATATCAATTCCTTTGACTGAAGAGATCAAGATTAAAGAATACAGATTATTACTGTCTAAGCTGTCTCAGTCTATTCCAGACTTACTCTATCAAAAAAAGCATTCTGACAGAAGGATTGAAGAGCTCAGATTGTTGAATAATGTAAACAGTATCATCAACAACACTTCTGGATTATCTGAATCATTCTCTAATATTAAGAAAAAGATTAAAATGATCTCTTTTATTGAAGAATGCTCAATAGTGTTGTTCAGCAATGAAAATATTGAGACTGGAGATAAGGGGAATGAATCAACTCAAACCATTGAAAACATTGTCTCACAGGAGATAAAGAATACAAATAACGTTGTCAAAATAAAGGATATTAAAAACCATCCAAGATTTAAGCAGATTAATATCAAGTACATGCCTTATGATCTTGTTGCAGTTCCACTTAACATTGCTGACAAAATGATTGGTTGTGTCATTTATTACTTTTTTTCTCTTGACAAGGTAAATGAGGAGGATATCAGGTTTCTATCCACATTGACTGATCACATATCTATTGTAATAATTAATGCCCAGAATATTGAAAGCATTAAGAGCAAAGCTGTGACAGACAAATTAACTGGGTTGTTTAATCGGGAATTGTTTATGAATATGATTGAAAACGACTTAGTTAAGAGAGTTGAGATGACGAATCCTCTGAGTTTAGCCATGATTGATATTGATGACTTCAAACACTATAATGACACTCATGGCCATGTCAAAGGTGATGAATTACTCAAGCAGATGTCCTCTATTCTGCAGAAAAACACTAGATCTTCTGACATTGTTGGCAGATATGGGGGTGAAGAGTTTATAATTATCTCTCCTGGCACTAATTCAAACATTGCTCTTGATGTTATGGAAAGGATCAGAAAAGTGATTGAAGACAATGACTTTTTTGGCAAAGAAGACCAGCCCATGGGAAAAGTGACTGTTTCTGTCGGCTTAATCACCTGCATGGACAAATCCATCTTAGGCACACAATTAATAAAAGAAGCTGACAAATCCCTCTACAGGGCTAAAGCAGATGGCAAGAATAAAGTAAAAAGCATTGTTATAGTTGACAAAGGCCTTTCTCCAGTTGATGTACAGGAGGCTAATAGAAGTTAAGAAATCAATTATTGCCCATTCAAAGCAATTGGCTTTTAGATTTATTTTTGGCAGTATTTTTATTCTATTTGGGATAAGTATAATCAAGAAAGTAAGACTTGAATACAAAACTATTAAATACTAGTTATAATAATAAATGTTTTATAAAACAACTACAATATAATTATAATAAAATTACAACATAATTACAAATCGTTAATAAATTATTAAATTTAAAGTATAATACCAAAAGATTTATAAATATCAAATATAAATTACATAATAATACTAAAATAATTACAATATAATTACAAAAAATAACAATGAGAATACAAACAATAAATGTTAGGCTCCCAAAAGAGATAGTTCTATGGTTAGATACCCTTGTTAAAAAAGGGATTTACAAAAGCAGGTCTGAAGCCGTTAGAGACTATGCAAGAGATTATACAAAAGGCAAAGGTGCTGAGAATGAATGATGTTATAGTCTCAATAAGGATTCCTGAATCACTTCTTAACAAATTAAAAGAGCAAGCTGAAAAAGATAGCTATATGGATATTAGCGAAGAAATCAGAAGCATTGTAAGAAACAAATGGCTTTTCTTCCAGCAACCTGAGCTTATGGAAATAAAAAAGCTAAGAAAAGATATCTCAGACCAATTAAAAGAAAAGAGAGAGAAATCCATTATGAGAGAGGTAGTAAAAGAGTTAAACAAAATTAGAGAAGAAATAAAAAAGGATGGTGCTTTAAAATGAAAAAAAGAGCGCCATTACTTCTTGTTTTAGCATCCTTAATAACCTTAATAATGTTGTCTGATTTAGGATTTTCTGAAACAGAATCATCCAAAACAATCTCATTAAAATTAGACTACAAACCAAGCTCTGTCTGGGACAGTGATGATGATGGAATTGATACTGACAAAGCTGCAATAGATTTTACTGTGGAAAATACAGAATTCAATTGGGATATAGATGAGGCTAAGCTATGCACAAAATGGGATATATTCTCAATAGAAGATGAAATAGCTACAACACTTTGCCACGGAAGTACTTCCTGTTGTAACTTCATTGATTTATATCCAGCAGAATATGAATGGGATAATATTCTGTACTTGCAATATGAGAAATATGGTGCATCAAGTAATAATAAAGTATATGCCCAAGTTATATACCTGGACTATAGTTTAGACACAAAAAACCCTTATTCAGATATACATTATAGTGAAAAGGATTATTTGTATGCGGTTTTTCTTGACAGCGATTATTTCAACAATGCTTTAGCAAAAAATACCACCTCAGACCAGAATAATATCAATATAATAGGTTATTTAGAGAAAATTAAGGCAAACAACAATATTGACAAAGTCACGCTAACGGATATTGACGGCAACATTTTTGCCAGTAATCTAAAAAATAGTGATCTTAAGCTAAATATGTATATTATTGACAATAATAAAGATACAATTATCACCCTGACAAATTTCAAAGAGTATGACATTAACTGGGACAATATTGATAATGTGGATATAAAAACAGAAGACGAAGATTTAGATCATAACATTGAAGAACAAAATTTGATTCCGGTAAAAAAAGTCTCTATTAATGGAATTGATGATTTTATTCAGCATACAGATTATAATGGAATTGTTGAGTTTGATGTTGGAGGAATAAGTTATGATGGAGTTGCCTACTGCAGTGACAACTTTCTTTGTTCTTTGATCAATAAATGCGAAGTGTTAAATGAAGATTGTTATGAAGTGATAAATAACAAAGTAAGGGTGTTCATTCCACACTTCTCCTCTGTTATTCTTATCCTTAATGGCTCTTCAATAGGCCTTGAAATTGCTAGCCCAGACAACTCAACTCCAATTGAAAGTGGAGAAAATGTTTACTTGAATTTCACCACAAATATTGGTTTACTAGCCAATTACTCATTTGACTCTCATAACAATATAAGCCTAGGCATAGGAACAGGATTCTACTCAAAATTAATTGGCTCATTGGATTATGAAACCATAAAAAACGGCCTACATAATATCACAATATATTTGATGGACAACAGCTCCAATATTTTAAATTATAACTACAGCTTCACAGTTAATGACCTGACAGGGCCAAATATCAATGCTAAGATTGATAATTTTGAATTAAATAATTCTTATATCAATGGCACAAATCATTCAAAAGAAATTGTAATTTCATCAGATGAATATGCTGATGTAAGTTATAAGTTAAATAACCATAGTTATATTGGCATTAGCTTAGGTGAAAACAAATCTGCTACAATCAATGTTGGACTTGAAAAAGGAGCAAATAACCTAATAATAAATGCAAGTGATTTGCAAGGAAATAAAATCATCAGCCCATATTCATTTTATTTTTCTCTATTGCCTTCTTGCTCAGACAATATAAAAAATGGAGATGAAGCAGGCATTGATTGCGGCGGCAGTTGCAACGCCTGCATACCGTTTAATATTAGTATAGACAAAAATGTGTTTGAATTAGGAGAAAATGTTGAAGTAACTGTTTTAGCAAGGGCAAATTCTGGTGTAAACCTGACTGTTTTGCACAATGGAATGATAATTGAGAGTGAATATATAACAAGTTACTCTCCTGATTACCCAATTTACGTTACAAGAACAATTAATAATATAAACGAAGAGGGAGGCTATGCAATTAATGCAGTCATGCATTTTTTTGGTTATAGCGAATCCAAAGCTCTAAATTTCTATGTCAATGACACATCTGGCAATCCATTATCAGCTATTATCAATGCAAACAAAACATCAATAAATGAAGGAGAGAGTATTGGATTCAGTTCTTCAATTTCAGGAAACACAAGTGGAGCTGCTATTAGCTGGAATTTTGGTGATGATGCCAGTTCAAGTGAATCAAATCCAATTCACACTTATTACACTAATGGAACATACGCTGTAAGCCTTCATGCCTATTGGGAGGGTTGGAATAAGTCTGACTCTCTGACAATCAGGGTGAGAAAACAGTTTAACGTCATAGTAATTGTAAAAAATGAATCAGATGCAATAATACCAGATGCTAAAATTGAATTTGGCAGCCAGAAAAAGAACACAAGCAGTGAGGGTTTAGCCTCTTTCTTAGTTAATGCAGATGATTACAGGCTTGTTGTTTCAAAAGAGTATTACAGGACCTTCTCAAATATTTCAGTGATTAATGGCAATATCACCCTCGAGGTTAAGCTGTTGAATTATGATGATGAAGATGATAAGCCAATTATAAAATTATTAGAACCAGAAGATGGTAAAGTAATTGATCAAAATGATGTCTCAATAATATATAAGGTAATTTATAGTTCTAGTGTCAATTGCACATTATTTTTAAATGTAGATGGAAGCTGGTGGATTGAAAGGGCGCATAAAGGAGGCATAACAACAAGCAGTGAAAATTCTTTTTTACTGCAAGACCTAGACATCAACAAACATTATCAATGGAGGATTGAATGTACAGATGATTTTAAGAATTCCAGGATGAGTGAGACAAAGAACTTTTATACAAGCAGTGCTGTTGCCACAGAAGATAATGTTTCATTTGACCAGATAATTAGCGAAATCGACAGTATCTTATCAAATCTTGATTATTTAGATAAAAATGAAAATGAGGCCGCTATTAGTTTAGATCTAAGAAAACAATTAGAAAAAGCCAAATTAGAGATACAAAGAGCAAAAAGAGACTTGTATAATCTTGTGTGGAGAAGATTGAATGGCACTGAACTTGAGGAAGCCAAACAATTAATATTAGACAGGGTGGAAAAGGTAAAGAAAACAACTCCAAGATCAATTAAAGTGATGGAATCCAAAGATTTTGTCAATTATCCAAGCAAAGAGGATGTAAGGAACATATCAATCACACTCTTGGGAATAAAGAACAAAAAATACAAAAAAGGAGAAGAAGAAGCATATGCTAATAATAATCAAGAATTGCAGGATTTAATTAGAATCACAACAAAATATAAGATTATAGAGGTAGTATACATTTCTGGAGAAAATGGGGAGATTACTCTAGTTGCTAAGGAAGTAAAAGAGGGGGGGGATTTAAAGGATATTAGCCTAATAGAATCAATCCCAAAAGATATTGCAGCTAACACAAGCAGCATAAATGCACTATTTGATTATACGGTTATCTTAGAAGATCCTGTAATAAGGCTAGACCTGCCAATAGAAAGATATGCTTACTATTTCAACAAAGGCATAGATCTAGACAAGATAAAAGAGATAAAGTCTGTTGTAGTATCAAATAATCACGAGATCAAGACAAATCCAATACTAGGCTTTGCTGTTTTTGGAGATTATACCTCAAATATGATTAAATCAACTAACATAAGACTATTCATTGAGATTGCAATAATTCTAATATTGGTCATGGTATATATCGGGTTTAGCGGAGGCTTTAAAACAGCAAAATATCTTATCACAGACAGAAACTCTCTAAAAAATGCCAATGTCATAAAAGAGTCTGTTGAACAGGGGCTTACCAGCCTCCAGAACAATCAGTATGAAAAAGCAAAATCAGCATATATGAACATCAATGAAAAATTCAGACAATTGCCAAAGGATATGAAAAAAGGAGTCTATCCTAACATTATTCTTCTTTCCAATAAGCTGGATGTTTTTCATATAAATAAGCTAATAGACAAGGCCATGTTCAATATCGAAAATGATAAACAAAAGGAAGCATCTGTAATTTACAAACAAGTATCCAAAGTATACAAGAACATATCACCTGATTTTAAATCAAATGTTTTGGAAAGATGTAATGAGTTGCATAGAAAATTGAGCAAATCCTAAGGCCAAAATCTAGCTTTTGGGTAAGGAAGATGAATAAAAAAAAGAGGTTGATGATTACTGTATATTCTTTGCTATTAATAGCTATATTCTTTTATTCTATTGACAATGTTTCAGGGCAGATAACAAAAGGGGAATATGAAATATCTGTGGAGGGTATAAATGAGAGGATAAAAATAGGGAACTACAAAGAATTTCCATTAAATATAAAAAACAAAAGACCTGAAACAATCAGCGTATTCCTGTCCTTAGATGGCAATGTTACAGATATTATCAAACTCAGTGATGCAAGAATTAATATTGAGGGGAATTCAGAAAAGAATGTGAATCTGTCTTTATTTGGAGAAAACTTAGGGTTTCACAATGGAACCTTAATTATTTCAGGGGGAATTAACGAAGAGATACCGATAAATTTTACAGTGTCAGACTTGGTGGGGATACCTGTAGAAGCAATTATTATGGAAATCAGTACCATGACAGAAAGGGCTTATATTGGTGAATCTTTCAGATACAAAATTGATATACAAAATTTGCTGGCAGGAAGAATATATAATGTTACATTACATTATTCCATAGACAAAATGGAAGATGTAAAAACTTATGAATTAAATAAATCATTTTTCAGCGAAACTGAGACTATTACTATCAACACATCCACCACCCTAATCAAGAAATTTGAAATTCCTGATTTTATCAGATCAGGAGAGTATGTGATTAATGTCAGGGCTAGTTATTTTGATTTAGAATCCAATTCAAATGCCAGGTTCTTCATAGTAGAGAAGGTTTTGGATTATAGAATATTAGGAATCTTGCCGCTTAGATGGTTGGTATTTGGAGTGTCTATTCTTATAGTATTGATTATGATTTATTTAGTCCATAAAAAACAAATTGAAAAGAAAAAAAGGTACAAAAGCAAGATTGATTTTTCATTGCTGCCAAAACCTGATCCTAGGTCAGTAAAAATCGGGAAAATTGCTGAAACAAACATAGACGCTTATTTTGACATTGACCAATTAACAATGCATACCCTGATTGCTGGCTCTACAGGAGGGGGAAAAACTGTTTCTGCAGAAGTGCTGGTTGAAGAAGCATTAATGAAGGGAGTTTCTGTCATTATTTTTGACCCAACAGCGCAATGGACTGGTTTTTTAAGAAAAAACCAAAACAAAAAGATGTTAGCACTTTATCCAAGATTTGGCTTGAAAAAGACAGATGCAAAGGCATTTAATGGTAATGTCCACCAGATTTTAAATGCAAGACAAATTTTGGATATTAAGAAATATATGGTGCCTGGGGAAATTCATTCTTTTGCAATTAACAGACTAGATCCAAGTGACATTGATATATTAGTTGCCAACACTATAAGAGAGGTTTTCCATGCAAATTTGCCAGAATCGCCCGAATTAAAGCTATTGATAATATTTGATGAAGTTCATAGATTATTGCCAAAGTTTGGCGGTTCTGGCCAGGGCTTCATTCAAATAGAGAGAGGGGCAAGAGAGTTTAGGAAATGGGGTGTTGGCTTAGCATTAATTAGCCAGGTGCTCACAGACTTTGTGGGGGAGACAAAGGCAAACATTAACACAGAAATTCAAATGAGAACTCGTGACCAGGGGGATTTGGACAGAATCAAGAATAAATATGGGACATATATGCTCCAATCACTGCTAAAAGCATCTACTGGAACAGGAATGATAGAAAACTCTGCCTATAACAGCGGAAATCCTTATTTTGTTACATTCAGACCATTGTTTCATGAACATGCAAGACTAAGTGACGAGATTCTGGAGAATTACAACAAATATAATGGGATTATAGATGACCTTGACTATCAAATCGATCAATTAAAGGAGGAGGGCATTGATGTTTTTGATATAAAGCTGGAGCTCAAGCTGGCTCTTGACAAAGTTAAGAGCGGAAGCTTTAATATGGTTGACATCTATCTTGATGGCCTTAAACCAAGGCTAGAAGAATACTGGAAAAAATTAGGGAAGAAACCTAAGGAAAGAGAAATCAAGCTGGTAGCTCAGGAAGAGTTAAAGAAGGAATTCGAGAAGGCAAAAAAAGCTAGAGAAGAATATGAAAAAGAAAATGGAGAACAACAAAGAACAAAAGGTAAAGAAGAAGAAAAGACCCTTGCCCCATTAAGACTTAAGACTGGCATAGTTGTAATTAATCCCCAGGAATTAATTGACGCCCTCAACACAATGAATGACGAATCATTTATGCAGCATGTTAATGATAAAAAAAATGACTTTGCTGATTGGATAGAGCCTGTTAACAAACAAGTTGCTGATAAATTGAGAAAAGCCAACAAAAAACATATGATAATAAGTATATTGGAAAGCAATGATATAAAGAAAAAATAACAAAAACCGAACTATTCCCAGCACTAAAGTCACAGAAATCTCAAATTTCAAAAAGATTTCTGGAACACAAAAAATCTTTGATTTTTTTATGAATGCAGTATTAGGATCGAATTTTCAATAAAAACCCGCCTGAAGTGTCCTACTCCGCTCTAAAAGGTAAAAGGTGAAGTCTGACCGGTAACTTCCTTTGGCAGGTGGATCTAAAGAACCACCAGTCAGAGACTGGTGGGATTCATCAATTCAACATCCACTACATCTACATACTGGTGGTTCTTAGTGCTCAGAATGCTCAGAAATTTTAATAAAATTTCTGGCATGCCAAAAATGCTCTGCATTTTTGTGCATTTTCCAGCTTTTGAAGTTAAAAGCAGGCAAAGCTTACCACCAGTCATAGACTGGATGGAAAATTCTGACATTTTATGAATGCAGTATTAGGATCGAATTTTCAATAAAAACCCGCCTGAAGTGTCCTACTCCGCTCTAAAAGGTAAAAGGTGAAGTCTGACCGGTAACTTCCTTTGGCAGGTGGATCTAAAGAACCACCAGTCATAGACTGGATGGAAAATTCTGACATTTTAAGAACCTGAGAAGGGTGCCAAGAATCCATAGGATTCTTCAGCATACAAAAAAAGGGTTGTAGGCTGTATCTAGGGCCTAAATGCTTAGAAATCAAATATCTCTGGCATATCAGGCATGTTATGAATCTCTTATTCCAAACAGGTGCTAGTTTAAGCCCTTTTTTTAAGTATAACCATCGTCAAAAGAAACCAACTTAACATTTTATTTCTTTTTCTTCTTCCTTCTACTCCAGATGATAAGTAGAATAAGTATTATTATAACAAGCAACAGTGAATAGAACAGATAGTCCACTCCTGCAAGGACGAGCTCAAACTCAGCCTCAAGAATATTAATTAAGCTATCTTTTCTTTCTCCATAATATGCCCTTACCTTAACCACACTGTTATCTTCGATGTCTTCCTCCTCAAGCCTTGCTTTAATTTTCTGCTTTTCCTTTTTACCGGATTTAATGCTAATAATTTCTTCTGCGCTAAAACTATTCGGTTCGCCATCAATCATTATGTCTATTAATTCCATATCAACATAGCAGTCTACTTTAGCCAAGTTTTCTATTTCAACATAAAATAAACCCTTTTTTTTATTATAAACAAGATTATTCAAACTTATTTCACATTTATCCAACACTTCTACTGTCTCTACATCAACTGTCGTATCTAACACTTTCTCCATTGAACCTTTTGATTCTCCATAAATGATATAAACATCAGCAGTGATTTTGCCTTCTGTTATTGGTTCTAAATCATAAACAACAGTTTTAAGTTCATTGCCATCAAGAAAGATAGTGTCAATATCTCCTACTTTTTGTTCTTTGCCATCAGAGCCTTTTAAAGCATAAGTACCTTTGAAATAGACTGCCTGTTCCTCAGTATTTCTGAGATTAACCTCTAATTGGTTTGTTGCTCTATTATATTTTATAGAGTCTACCTCCATATTTAAAGTAAAAACCGGGAGATAGAACATATCCAGTGCCTCTACTTGTGAAATAGGCCCTGTTGGAGATCTAGCTCCCTGAGCAAACTTAACAAAGACATTAAGGCCTACATTTCTTCTTATATAGGTGGCAGTGCCTACAAGCTCATTACCAATAAGAATTCCTATCTCGATCTCAGTTCCTTGAATATAGTCTTTCACTTGATCAGGAACATTATTTGCTCCAATAAAGACAACTGGCTCAGATCCTGACATTATTTCTTTTTCAATAAACTCCCCATTTGTCAAAATAACCTGTTTTGCACCCCTGATCTCTTGATATTTTTTAACAATCTCAATGTTATTTGCAAATCTATCCCCATCTTTATTTATTATCTCAGGATTGTATTTGGCCAAAACATCCTTTACCTGCCTGTCTACATAGCCGTATATTATCAATTGGCCAACTGTTTTTCCATTCAAGAATGAATCAACCTCTCTTATATTGTTTTTATCTGCAAACACAACATAAGAGTTAGAAACCACAGCATATGGCGCTACACTAATTGCATTATATCCATATGAATCGTCAACTATAATAAAGCTCTCAACATCCAACAGTTTTGCAAGTTCTAAATTAAAATTGTCATAAATAGTCTCTTCAGCATCATATCCTCTGCTTTCTAAAATAGACTTATAACCAACAATAAAAGGTGCTTTATTTGAACTAATCGCTTGGATAGTTGTCTCCTTTGGTATGGCGTTAAGGATTAATGTACTGTGCCTATCACTGACTAAAAAGCTTGTAGTAGTACCAGTTAAGCTAGCATATAGCATACCAGAATAAACATCGCTCCAATCCTCAGAATTAAGAATAATCTGATCAGCAGCAACTGCCATTTGAACAAGAAATAAAAATATGAATACTATTAAAACAACTTTCTTCATAAAATACACCCACCTCTTTTACTGATTATTGACGTAATGAATTATATATAAATCTTTTGTTTTTTTTAAGTCAACTTAGCTTAAATGTCCATGTTTTTTATTACTTTGTGTGCAGAAACCCCCAAAAAACCAAAAAAATTAAAAAGAACAAATATTATTTGTATATAAATATCAATATTTTGATAAAATTAAAAAAGGGGTGGCAAAATGTCAAAGAGAATAGCAAAGCAGGAAGCAGAATGTTTTTTAAGAGGCGTCGAACAAGAAAAAGAGTTCTTTGTTAATAACGGACCAGCAATAAGCAATTTAGAAGGTCTCGAAAAAGAATTAAAAAAAATGAAGAAAGAAACTTTTTCTTTCCATGTAAACAAGGATAAAAACGACTTTAGTGCTTGGATAAATGATGTAATTGGAGATAAAACTCTTGCAAGGAACTTATCAAATACTAGAACGAAAGAAACACTTCTTAAAAGAGTAAAAGAAAGAGTTGCATTTCTAAAAAAAGCAGTTAAATAAAAGTGATGAAAATGGGGAATACAATTATATTAGCGGATGTTCCTTCAGAACATCGCTTTTGGACAAAAAATGGAATTGTAATAAAAAGTTTGATTGAGTTGACTACAGCGATCAACCAGATGGATGACGAGACATTTAAGCATCATGTTAATAAAGAAAAAAATGATTTTAGTGAATGGATAAGAGTTGTTTTTAAGGATGAAGAATTGGCAAATGCTGTTAAAAAAACAGCATCTAGGAATATTATTGCAAAATTAATTGAAGAGAAGATAAAAAATATAAAAAAACTCGAAAAAAAAGAGGTAAATAAAAAAGAAAAGAAAGAAGCAACAAAACCTCAAATAAAAGAGGGAAAAGATGTTATAAAAGAAGAAACCACTAGGCAGGACATAACTCAAAAAAAGATTGATGAAATCCTTCAGAAAGAAAGAGAAATAGAAAAGAGAGAGGAAAGTATTGAGAAAATATTAGAAAAGACAAAAATAGATAGGAGCACAAAATTTTTTTCAAAAGAGTTTGTCCAGGGAATAATTGTTGGCCTACTCTTAGCTGTTATATGTGCATTAATATATTTAAAATTTTTTGCCGCCTAAAACTCCCAAATTAAAATGAATTATACAACAGAACAGCTCTCAAACATCCTAAAAGATGTCAATCCAGAAAAATGTTTTTGGATAAATAATGGACCAGTAATTAGAAACATATATGAGCTAATTATTGCTCTAAAAAGTGTTAAAAAAGAAACTTTTTCTTATCATGTAAGCAGGGACAAAAATGATTTCAGTGAATGGGTAAAGGAAGTGCTCAAAGATAATGAGTTAGCAAAGGATTTATTAAAAACAACCGACAGGAATAAAAGTATAAAAAAGATAAAAAAAAGAGTAAGTCATATTGAAAAAGAAATAAACAAAGCAAGAAAAAAACAAACTACTGAAACAAAAAAGGTCTATGAAAAAAAAGAGCTAAGTTTAGAAAGAGTATTTCTTGAATTAATCATAAGTTTTATATTGGGTTTAATAGCGGGAATTGTAATTGGTATTCTAATTGAATATTATGCTGTAATCCCAAGGGGATGGTTCTAATGATTATAAACTTCCTTAATAATAATTTATAAGCTAGTATTATCACCAGAATTAAGTCATGAAGACTATGCTCGCCAATCTTGTAGGCAAGCCCAAAAAATGCGAACATTTTTGGGTCCAGAGAACCAAAGGTTTTTGAGCGTTTGAATTTGTACATTAAATAAACTGCATTCTCACCTCAATAAAGGGAGGTATTCATATTTTTCAATACATTTAATTGAAAAATTTAAGAATGTGTCAAAATTTGATACCGCTTAAAAAACAACAACTATTTCTGGATGCACAATAATTCCTTTTGTTGTTATGTCCATAGAGATTGTCTTTTCTGGGATCTTTGTCCCCCTTACTTTCAGAACTTCTATAGCCCTATGTCTTATCCCTTTTGATTTGACATGATAAAGAATGATTATTCCGTCAACCTCAAACTCAAGCGCAGTTGAAACTGTATGTCCTTCCCTTGACACTTCTTGTGAAGTCAGCACTCCAGTGCAGTTCCACTTGTTTATAAGCTCAAATAAGGCCAAAGCAGCCTCTTTTTTTGTCAAGTCATCCTCATATAGCAATGAGAATGATGTCACTGAATCTATCACAAGTCTTCTTGGTTTTATCCTCTCGACAATTGCCTCAACATCTCCTCCTCCTTCTATCAGGACATTTTTGACTTGTTCAGGAGTGTATTCCAGAAAGACAAACTTTTTCTCATTTTCATATTTCTTGAAGTCCCAGCCAAATTCTTCCATTTCTTCATAGAACTTGTCTTTCTTTTCCTCAAATGTGATGTATAGTGCTGATTCCCCTTTTTTCAGTCCTTCATGCACAAATTGTGCTGAGAATATTGTTTTTCCAGTGCCAGCTCCTCCAGCCACAAGGTTAACGCTCTTTTTCTTGAATCCTCCTTGAAGTAAAGAATCCATTCCTATTATTCCTGTGCTTACTCTTTCTATGCTCATTTTGTAAACTGTGCAGAATCTTTTTCTATTAGTGAAAACGGAAGCTGGTCTGGATATACTATCACTCCGCCTTTCTGGATCTTGTAAGGGAATACATCTACTAGATGATCCTGTCCCCTCATCTTCTGCACTGTGATGCAGTGTTCATATGATGAGCTTTTCCTGATCTTTGTCAGCAAGATTACTCCGTCAAACACAAAATCTTCATCAATATATTTTATATCGTCAAAATGAGGCAATGATTTCTCTGATATTGTCAAGGAAGTGACTCCAGCTTTTTTCATATTGCTTATGTAACTTAGCACTTCTCTCCTAAAAGAGACTTCTTCTGGAAAATATGCATACTTGAACATTGTCAGGGAGTCAAGCACAACTCTTTGTATTTTTTTTGACTTGATTATGCTCAATGGAGCAGCGATTGACATCAATTTTTTCGGCGCTAAAGGCTGCCTCAATATGGTTATCAATCCATTTTTCTCATATTTTTCTAGCTCTAAACCTAATGATCTGGAATAGTTCCTGAGATCTTCCTCAGATTCTTCTGACACAATGTACAGCCCAGGCTCATTGTTCTTCGCTCCTCCTACAATAAATTGTATTCCAAATATTGTTTTTCCTGTTCCAGGAGAACCAGTGACTAGAGTTGCTACCCCTTTTCTTAAACCTCCTTTTAGAACAGTGTCAAATCCTTGTATGCCTGATTTTATTTTTTCATTTTCCATAATCCCACCCTCTACTTCATATTTTATTGCCAGCCTATTTAAATTTTTTCCTTCTCATTTCTATACTCGATTTATAGGAAAAGTTTTCATGCATATACTATCCCAAATTAGTTCTTCACTTTTGTCTGCAGAAGTTAAATAAATGAAGTTGTTACAAATGGAGTGTAAATAAATGATGTTATTATAAATAGGGTATATGTTTAAAATGAATAAGTTTAAATAATTTAAGATATAGGGATATATTATGGCTGAGATTAATCAACAACTTCGAGAAGAATTGGAAAATTTCAAGCAGTTTGTTATGATAGCTACTGTTGAGGCAAAGAAATATGAAAAAACAAATCTCAGCATTATCAAGCATTTTATTGATGAAGATAATATCCCTGGTGTTTATGTGACTCTTAATAAGCCTTATGATACTCTTGTTCAGATTTTTAAGAAAGAAAACATTGATCCTGAAATGATCATTTTTATTGATGCTGTCTCAAAGACTGCTGGCGGTCAGCTAAAAAAAACAGATAAATGCTTGTTTATCGGAGCCCCTGATAATTTAAGTGATATTTCTATAGCTATGGACCAGGCTGTAAGGGCATTGCCTGGAAAAGATAGGTTTGTCTTCTTTGACTCATTATCAACTTTGTTGTTGTATAATGATATTGCTGTTGTTGCAAGATTCATTCATTTTTTAAGCACTAAGATGAGAGTGTGGAAAGTCAAAGGTATTATCATATCATTAAAAAAAGAAAAAGATAAGGAGCTCATTGATGAATTAATCCAGTTTTGTGATGTTGTATTGGATCTTTAAAAAAAAGAGGTGTTAGCTATGAGAATTAGGATAAGTTATATATTCGGCCTAATCGCGATTATTGCTGGCCTAGCTTCTATCTTTATCATTGTCCCTGATACTGAAGTTGCAGTCGGCTTTATCACAATTTCATTTGGCATTATGGCAATTATCTGGACAGCTCTTGCTGTTAACTCTCTCTCAAAAGGATCAACTTTAAGAAAGCATACAACATGGTTCTTGCTCTGCCTGATCTCAATATTATTGTTCTCTGTCTGGCATACAATGTCCAAATTATTTGGCTGGAGACAGACCATCAATGAAGCCCTGTTATATCCAGGATATGTTTTCCTTGCAATAGCTTTCATCATATTTGTTGTAACATCTTTCCAGACATACAATATGGGCCAGGAGCTTGGTTTTGAGAAGCAGGCTCAAAAGATCAAGCAAGTTATGCAGAAAAAGAAAGCTAAGAAAGAATAGTCAAATCTCCTCTTTAATATTGGTTGTCGCAACCAAAGTCAATGTATTGATCAACTGAAACTTTTTCCTGAATCCTAGGACAAAATCATTGAACTCTTCTATGTCTTTGAATTTCAGTTTCAGGAAAACATCATACTCTCCTGTAATTCCAAAGACCTCTTTTATATGTTTGTTTGAGTTTAGGTAATCATTTGGTATCTCTTTCTCTGACTTTATCAGCATGAATACAATGAAATTCTCGCCAACTGCCTTGTTGTTTAATTTGAGGGTGAACCTCTCAATTACCTTCTCCCTGATCAGCTTTTTTATCCTGTCATGTACAGTTGAAGGCCTTAGCTGCGTCTTTTTGGCAATATCCCTAATAGAAATCCTTGAATCTTTCCTAAGTACTTCAATGATATTATGGTCTTTTAGATCCAGTTTCATTTTTTATAGGTCTCCCTATTGCAAGGCAACCCATTCTCAATCCCCTTTTTTAAAAAATAAAAAAAAAGACTCCCTGAAAACTTCAAGAAGTTTAAACGCATTTGAAGTTAATCAAGTTGGGGGTTGACCTTTCAGAGAGCCTACAACATAGCGTTTAGACTGTATATTAGTACAGCTTATATATAAATTTTTCTAATTTTGTCCGAATATTATAATAAATTTCGGACAAATAAAACATATTATTAAGAAAAATATATAATATTAACAATATCCCTTTATGTAAAATAGGAGGGTTTTCAATGGATAAGACTGAAAATTATTGGATAAAAGATATTGGATTGGCTGATTTTGGAAGAAAAGAGATTGAAATTGCTGAGAAAGAGATGCCTGGGCTTATGGCTATCAGGAAAAAATACACCAAAGATCAGCCTCTTAAGCATGCTAGGATAACTGGATCTTTGCACATGACAATCCAGACAGCGGTCCTGATTGAGACACTTGTGAAATTAGGCGCTCAAGTAAGATGGGCATCGTGCAATATCTTCTCAACACAGGATCATGCTGCAGCTGCTATTGCAAAAACAGGAACTCCAGTATTTGCCTGGAAAGGAGAATCCTTGAAGGATTATTGGGAATGCGCAAAAAAAGCTCTTGAATTTGATGGCAATAAAGGTCCTAATCTTATAGTTGATGATGGAGGTGACGCCACGCTAATTATTCACAAGGGAGTTGAAGTGGAAAAAGATCCATCTTTGCTTGAAAAAGATTATAGTTCTGAAGGTGAGGATTTCAGGGAACTGATGAATATCCTGAAAGAGACTTATAAAAATGAAAAAGAAAAATGGACAGATATTGCCAAAGAAGTCAAAGGAGTCTCAGAAGAGACAACAACTGGAGTCCACAGGCTTTATCAGATGAAGAACAACAATCAGCTTTTATTCCCTGCAATAAATGTCAATGATTCTGTGACAAAATCAAAATTTGACAATATATATGGCTGCAGGCATTCTCTGACAGATGGCATAAAAAGAGCTATGGATGTTCTCATATCTGGAAAGACAGCAATGGTCTGTGGCTATGGTGACGTCGGAAAAGGAAGTGCTGAATCTTTGAAGAATGAGAAAGCCAAAGTCATGGTGAGTGAGATAGATCCTATATGTGCTCTTCAGGCATGCATGGCTGGATTAAGGGTGTGCACTGTTGAAGATGCTCTTGCAGAGGCTGATATTTTTGTCACAACAACAGGAAACAAAGATATAATCACAGCTGAGCACATGAGCAAGATGAAAGACCAGGCAATTGTGTGCAATATAGGTCATTTTGACAATGAGATCCAGGTCAGTGAGCTGGAAAAATGGCCTGGAATAAAGAAAGAGGAGATAAAAGGAAGTGAATGCCCTGTCCATAAATACACTTTTCCAGACAAGCACTCGATTTACCTACTTGCTGAAGGAAGGCTTGTCAATCTTGGGTGCGCAACTGGGCATCCAAGCTTTGTCATGAGCACTTCTTTTTCAAACCAGGTTCTTGCCCAGCTTGACCTTTGGAAGAATGATCATGAGATTGGGGTTTATATGCTTCCAAAAGAGCTTGACGAAGAGGTTGCACGCCTCCATCTGGAAAAGCTTGGAGCTAAACTGACTGTACTTTCAAAAGATCAGGCAGATTATATTGGAGTGAAAGTAAAAGGCCCTTACAAGTCAGAATTTTATAGGTACTGATAGGCTTTTTAAGTGCTAACTACAACAGAACATCCAGTATCACAATAACCTTGATCACATACTCCATCTACATATATTTGGGTTGGCTCCCCTATACTTTGACCTGTCTCTGTAAAAGTTGAGACTAATGTTTCACAAGATTCTGGTACAGGTAAATTTGGACAGTTATAAGGTAGAAAATACATACAATCAACAGGCATTCTGCAAACAGCTCCATCGCAGACAGTGGCACTTCTTTCCTGTTTACAACTTCCCTTATCATCGCAAAAACCTTCTTCAAGCCCTTCACATAGATTTGGAATAACACATTCTTCATCTGCGCACTTTGCGTTCAAACAATACTCAGGATGATTTTGTTCTACACAAGATCCACTTTGACAAAATCCAACTACTCCCTTGCACTCTTCTGGAACCTCACAACTTGGGCTAATGCATATTACTCCTTCATTTGCATTTGAATGCTTGCACTTGCCTAGGCTGCATTTATCATTTGTGCACATATTGCCATCATTGCAGTTTGCAGCGCTTGTGCATTTCTTGCAGACACCATTGCTGCAATACCCGCTGCAGCACCCGCTTCCGCTAGTGCAGCTTCCGCCATTTGCTTTGCAAACATAGCCTCCAACAGCCTCTCCTGCCAAATCTTTCTTGCTGGAAAAACTATCTATAAGGATTAGACCAATGAATATCACAAATAATAGGAACAAGACCAATATTATTCTATTATGTCCATCAGCTTTGTCTATTGTCTTATTGCTTTTCTTTTTCCCCATAAACAGTATTTGAGGATTATTGATATTTAAATCTTTTTATTTCAAATTGAATATATTTAAATCAATAACATCCTCAAATCAAACAACAACATTTATTAACCAAAAAGTACAAATAATATATTATGAGGGAAAAAAGGGGTTCATCCCAGGTAGATTGGGCAGTCAGCCTAGCATTATTTCTTCTTTACATATCTTGGTTTTTCCTTTTTGTAAGGCCTTCTTCAGGGCCTGTCTTGACCTCTGAGCTTTTCCTCTCAACTATTGAGAGGAATATTGAAGATATTTCTGAATGGTCATTCAAGAGGACTCCGATTTTCATCAAGAGTTCTTTTGATGCAAAGAAGTTCCCTGTCTTTGTCAAGACAACAGGTGAGTTTGAGAAGAATAAGTTTGCTTTTGATGACAATAGGCCTTATGATCTCCTTGACAAGAGAATATTCTTTTTTTCTGACCTTGAACCAGCTAAAAAGATTGCATGGCTTGTCCAAGGGGCGGATTATGAGACTCCTGGCCATGCTCCAAATATTTTTTCAAATGAATCAACTGTTTACACTGGAAAGATTTCTGTTGAATTTACAGACAACTCGCTCAAAAGGCTGTCTTACAATTCTGAGATTAAGCTCGATAATTTTAGATTAAATGAGAACTTCAGGGAAGTTGATATTGTGTCTGGATCAACTTACTCATCAAACATGATGAGCCAGAACAGGATCACAGCAGACTTTTTCAATTATACTTATAATATTTTTGACAGCAATGATTTGATCCTCAATCTGGTTGATTTCTTTGATTTTGTAGAGGAAAACACCATCAACATGACATATTCAATGAATTTATTCGGCTACAATCATTATTTTATCAGCAATAATGATTTTGGTTACATCAATTTCTCAAATCTGGGTGAATGCTGGGAATTTGAATCCAGATATATTGATTTTTATGATCAGGACAATGGAATATCTTTTGTTATGCAGAATAAGTCAGAGATTGATTTCTGTGTTGAGGATGAGCAGACAATTGATCTCAGCATTAGATTCCCTAATCAAAGATTTGTCCAGAATTATTTCATCCTCCATAACAGCACTTTCAATAAGACATTGATCTATCAGGATTTCCCGAAGGCAGAGATTGGGCTGCCAAGCAGTATAAAAGGCATGTCTCTTGAAAAGATTGATGAGATCATGGGTATGGATTATGATACTTTGAAGAGTGATCTAAATGTCCTTAAAGAGAGGGATTTCTCTCTTGAAATATCAAACAAGGCCTTGGATAAGAATTACACTTATAATCCAGTAAAGCCTATATCAAACTCAAATGTGTTCAGAAAAGATATTG
Organism: Candidatus Woesearchaeota archaeon; assembly: GCA_043805595.1. Taxonomy (GTDB): domain Archaea; phylum Nanobdellota; class Nanobdellia; order Woesearchaeales; family JAGVYU01; genus JAZDHV01. Next base: position 32,221 of record JAZDHV010000014.1, on the reverse strand, counting down.
ATTGCCTGATACTGGACAAGTTTTCACATTATCAGGAATGTGATCTGATAATAAAGGTTTGGTAAGAATTGAATAGAATGATAAGAAACAAAAGAGGTTATGTTAGGACTATGGAAGTTGTCATTGCAATAGTCATCACATTCATCTTTGTCATATACATTATCCCAAATTATTCTGCAAGATTGTCTAATCCAAAAACCCTTTATTTTCTTAGCGGGATGTATGATAATAATAATCTGTCCTCCTGTGTTGTGCAGAAAGATGCATCATGCGTGAATGATCTGATTGCTGATGAGATTCCAATTGATTATGAGTTTTCTGCATTGATGACAGACAATCCAAATGCAAGGATTACAAATCTTCCTGATAAAAGGATTATTGTTGATTCACTAATGTTCACTGGAAACATCTCCCACCAGAATATGACAATTCTTAAGGTATATTATTGGAAAAAATGATAAAATTTAATAATTCCAGAGAAAAAGAGGTCTTATGAAGATAACAATTGACACAAAAGAGGATTCCCATGAAGATATCAGGAAAGTGATTAGATTGCTTAATCATTTGATTGGTGAATCTAGTGAGTCAGCTAATGGCCTTGTCAGCAACAGGGATATTTTCTCTGATTCATCTGGCTCAGAAACTCCAGAACATCCCACAGTATCATCTGCTCCCAAATCATCAACATCAGGAAATGCATTTGTAAATATGTTCGGATCCTTTGATAATAATCCTTCCCCTGCTCCAAGTTCGTCAGCTAGACCGACAGCATCTTCTTTGCTAAATGAAGCAGAAAATTCTGGAAATCAAGAGAAGAAAAAGAGAATAGATCTCTCTGACCAAATTCAGATAATTGAATATTGAATACTAAAGAACCACCAGCCGGAGACTGGATGGAAAACTCTGACATTTTATACAATTCTGACATTTTATAACCTCCTAGCTTCTCTTATTCTAATTGCGCTTAGTCCATATTTATCAATGTGAGCATAATATGTAACATATTTCCCATATAAAGGACTTAACTTAGGATCAACCTCATTTACATGGAAATACAGTTCTATTCTTGAATTATCAAGTATAGTTCCAAATCCCTTGTCAGGATTATAATAATCAACTCTTCCTTTCATTAGATTATAAGGGATTTGTTGCTCATCTATGATAATACATTCAATATTCTCAGGATCAGGATCTTTATGTTTAAACCTCACCATGATGGGTTGATTTCTTTTAAACCTTATTCTACATTTAGGTTTGTAAAATGTTTTAAATCCTTGTCCTGGATATAAAGTAAGATCTGCATATTCTTTTCCCCAATAAAAAACAGTGCCTCTTAGAAAATTAGCATCTTCAGGTGAAGTGATGCCATAAGGCCTGATCCCTTTCTGCCTGCAAGATAGATAATAAGATACTTTTTCCCCTTCCTCTAAGGCAAATGATCCAGCTACTGAATCAAATGGAAAACCAACAACCATCCCATTATCTCCATGAATCACTCCGCAACTATGATCTAAGCTGACATGTTCAATAGTTCCTGACATTAATTCCCTTGAAATCCTTGCAGGATCAATCCTGATATCATTGATTTCTGGTTCTCCTCCTCTGCCTTCCCCCTCTCTAAATAAAACAGGGTGGCCTATATTTAGTCTTAACCCAAATTTTTTCCTTGTCCAAAACCTGGATTGATTTTTTGCCTTAATAACTATAACGCCCTTGCTTCTGGCAATTACTAATCCTTCTCTTGCCTCCCCCAATTCTCTAATTTCTCTTTGACCTGGCATTTCAATCAGATAGAAATGAACATGGATTTAAAAACATTATCAGAATTCTTCTCTTAAATCAGTTAATTTTTTATATGGATAATCATATCAATCCTCTATATGAAATTCAAGCAGATAGATGACCTTACATCAGATGTGCTTTTTGAGGCATATGGAAAAGACCTCAGGCAAGTCTTTGAGAACTCAGCTTTAGCTTTATTCACCTTGATGTGTAAGATTGACAAGGTCAAGCCAAAAAAGCAGAATATCATTTATGTAAAAGGAAAAAATCCTGAAGATCTTTTTTTCAACTGGCTTAATGAGCTTATTGCATTGGTCGACACTGAAGAGATGTTCTATTCCAGATTTGTTATTGAGCAGATTGACGAGAACAAGCTTAAAGCAAAGGTATTTGGCCAGTCAATCTCTCCAGAGACAGGAAATGTTGTTGTTAAATCAACAACCTTATACAAATTCAAGCTTGAGAAGACTAAAAAAGGCTATACTACCAGGTTTAGTGTTGATATTTAGCAGATTCTAGATTGATTAAACAAAACCTTTATAAGCAAAAAATGAATACTTTATCTAAGGAGGTAAATTATGACCTATAAAGAAAAACTTGAGAAAGTCGATGATGTTACTTGGAAAATCCCAAAATCTGCAAGAGAAGGTATGAATGTTGACGGAGTAATCATCGCAAATAAAAAAGTCCTTGAAGGCATTGAAGATGATGCAATTATGCAATTGACAAATGTTGCTATGATGCCTGGAATAATCAATCCAGTCTTGGCAATGCCAGATGCGCATTTCGGCTATGGCCTGCCAATGGGTTCTGTTGCTGCATTTGGCATGGAAGATGGAGTCATCTCTGCAGGGCTTTGCGGCTTTGATATTAATTGCGGAATTAATGTAATCAGGACTAATCTTACTGTCAAGGATATTGATGAGAAAAAAGATGAGCTGATAAAGACAATTTTCAATAATATCCCTTGTGGTGTCGGCTCAAAGGGAAAATTAAGATTAGATCCAAAACAGCTTGATGAAGTTATGGTTAAAGGCATTAATTGGGCTGTTGAAAATGGGTATGGTGTCAAAGAGGATATTGAAAGGATTGAGGAAAATGGATGCATGAAAGGTGCAGATCCATCAAAAGTCTCAGATTTAGCCAAGAAAAGGGGAAAAGCCCAGCTTGGCACATTAGGTGCAGGAAACCATTTTTTAGAGATACAATCTGTTGGAGATATCTTTGACAAAAAGACTGCAAAAGAATGGGGTATAACTAAACAAGGTCAGGTATTGTTGATGATTCACTGCGGAAGCAGGGGTTTTGGCCATCAGATTGCAACTGATTATCTCAAGATTCAAGAAGAAGCTGTAAAGAAATACAACATAAAGCTGCCAGACAGGCAATTGGCCTGCGCTCCTATCAACTCAAAAGAAGGGAAAGATTACTGGTCTGCTATGGTCGCTGCTGTCAATTATTCTTTTGTAAACAGGTGGGTCATGACTCACTGGATCAGGGAAAGTTTTGAGCAGGTTTTCAATAAGAGATGGCAGGACATGGGGATGTACACCCTTTATGGACTCTGCCACAATGTTGTTAAAAAAGAAATCCATGAGGTTGAGGGTGAAAAGAAAGAGATATTGGTCCATAGGAAAGGTGCAACAAGGGCTTTTCCTGGAATCCCTGTGCTTTTGCCTGGCTCAATGGGAACTTCATCTTATATTCTTAAAGGCACTGAAGAGGCTATGAAAAAATCATTCGGCTCATCTGCCCATGGTGCAGGAAGGGCTATGTCAAGGAATAAGGCTATCAGCACTTTTAGAGGAGAGCAGATCTCTAAGGAACTGCTTGAAAAAGGCATTGCTAGCAAGGCAACTTCATGGATTGTCCTTGCAGAAGAGGCTCCGAAAGCCTACAAGGATGTTGACGATGTTGTTGAGTCGACTGTAAAAGCAGGCCTTTCAACAAAAGTCGCAAAACTGATTCCGCTTGGTGTTGTTAAAGGATAAAATAAATCTTACATTTGAGGTACAGACCCATCAATAAACCTGTAAAATCCAACAGCTCCTTTCCAGGATAATTTTATAATTTCATAACCAATATTAATTGGATGTGTGACTAATTCTCTTGCTAATTTATAAGGAATGGAGTGATTGTCAATCTCATGCCATGTAGTTGGGACTCCGTCTTTTACTCCAAGGGGGTATCCTCTCATAGCCAATATTGGCAAATTGCCTTTGTCATGAGAATCTCTTGCTAGATCTGCTATCCCTATATCATTTGTCCAGATCCTGATATTTCTTCTTTTTTCAAAAACTGCTTTTTGGACAAAATCTGCAAATCTATCTTGAGTTGATAGGTATACCAACCAATAGTGAGATTGTTGCCATGCTCTCCCAAAATTGTCAAAATATGGGTCAGATACAAGGTCTTGATATGATTGTATGCCATCTTCAAGCTGTATACTGGCAAACCTGCCATCCTCACTAGGTTTGATATCACCTATTTGCCTGTCATAAAATGGATTGAGTGTTGATCTATAGCACTCTATTAAATAGCCAGGATTAGTGCTAAGAAGTTTTGCAACAATACTAAACATTGTTAGCCTTGTTCTTTCTCTATGCCCTCTCAGCAATATTTCAATATTGTTTTCTCCTTTTTCACTAGATTCCATCTCTTCTTAGAAATATCCAATATTTATAAAATTATGTATAGAAAAACAGCAATTGGCCTAAAGCTCTATTATCTTTCCTTTCTTTCCTACATTCAACACTTTAGTCTTGCCAATGACTTCTTCAATGCCTTCTGCCTCATGCACATGTGAACAAAGTAAAAGGTCTGGCTTGAACTTGTCAATTGCCCTCTTCACTCCTTTGCTTCCTGGGAACAATTGTGTGAAAGATTCTATCTTTGAATCAGTTGGATGCACATGCGTGACCATTATTCTCTTTTTTAAATAGCTTATTTTGTCAAATCCTTTTTTTAATGTGTCATAGATCTCTTTTTCATCAAGCTGATTTATTCCGATATTGGCTCCACCGCATCCAAATATGCCTACATCAGTGTACCTTACAGAATATCCATGGATATTCTTTATCCCATATAACTCAGCTAAAAAATCTGCTGTTGCAAATGTCTCATGATTTCCTGGTATAAGGAGCACTTTCTGGTTGTTTTTCTTGAATGGCCCTATCAGGTCTTTTGTGCTCTGCTCAAAATTGGTTATGTCTCCGCATAGGATCACCAGATCAACATTCTCTCTTTTAGCCCTCTCAGCCAGTTTCTTGACTAATGAAGTGTCTCCATGAATGTCTCCTGAAGCTAATATTCTAAGTTTCTTCTCTTTCGGATTTTTTTCAACTTTTGATTTTTTCTTTTTCCATGCCATAAAGGTGAATCAGGCCATTCAATATAAAAATTTTATGTATAATTCCTAGTTCACAACAAAATATATAAATAAAGAACTCTTCCGTATTAGTATGGGAATCTTCAGCAATATTCTTGGTGCAGATGAGTCATTGTTCAAGAATGAGATAGCTCTCAGCTTTGATTATATTCCAAAAGAAGTCCCTTATAGGGAATATCAGAAACAGTATATCGCATCCTGCATCAAGCCCCTTTTTCAGAAAAGGAATGGAAAGAGTCTTCTGGTCTTTGGCCCTCCTGGAATTGGCAAGACTGTTGCTATCAAGCATCTTTTCCAGGAGATTGAATATGAGACTGATGATATCCTTGCAATATATGTCAATTGCTGGCAGAAGAATTCAACTTACAAGATATTTGTTGATTTATGCGAGCAGCTTGGTTATAAATTCACGCAAAACAAGAAGACAGAGGAACTGTTCAAGATAATAAAGCAGATCCTTAACAAGAAATCTGTTGTTTTTGCATTTGACGAGGTTGATAAGCTCGAAGATTTTGATTTCCTTTATACAATCTTAGAAGAGGTTTATAGAAAAACAATAATCCTTATCACTAATTATCATCAATGGCTTATTGACCTTGATGAGAGGGTTAAATCAAGGCTTATGCCTGAGACAGTAGAGTTCAATTCTTACAACAAGGAAGAGACATCTGGAATCCTAAAGCAAAGGGTCAGTTATGCTTTTGTGCCTGATGTGATTGAAGATTCTGCTTTCAGACTGATATCAGACAAGGCTTTTGAGAGAAAGGATATTAGGACTGGGATTTATCTTCTAAAAGAGGCTGGGACTGCTGCTGAGGATTCTGCATCTAGGAAAATCACAAGAGAGAATGCAGAGACTGCAATAAAAAAGCTGACAGACTTTTCTATCAAGCAGAGCTCTGAGCTTGAGGATTCTACCAGGACTGTCTTGAGCATTATCAGGGATAATTCAGGTTCAAAGATTGGTGACCTGTTCAAGATATACCAGGATAAAGGAGGCCTGCTCACTTACAAGACTTTTCAGAGAAAGATCAAAAAGCTGAGTGATAACAATTTCATAAAAGTAATAAAGACAGAGGGAGGCGACATGGGCAACACAACTATTGTGAATATCTCTGAAAAAGCAGATGAGAGGAAGCTGACTGATTTCTGATAGAATTCATATAATTATTTCACTTTTGCATACAGATGAGCATTCCAATAATTCTCTTTGCTCTTGATCACTTTCTTCATTGTCCCCTCTTTTTTATATCTGCATTTCTTAGCTACTTTTTCACTTGCCTTGTTTTTTGGATTCATCAGAATCTCAATCCTTTTCAATTGCAGTTTTCCAAATCCAATTTTCTCAAGCTTTCTTACTGCTTTTGGCACAATGCCCTTGCCCCAATATGCCTCATCAAGAAAGTATCCAATCTCTCCCTCATGTTTCCTGTGCTGATTGATCTTTATTCCGCATCCTCCTACTAATTTGTCATCATAAAATATGGCAAAATTATGCTCAAGGTTTATCTTGCTTTTATTAGGGCATTCCTTAAGCCACTCTGCTTCTGCTTTTACTGATTTGGGGCAAGCTGTAAAATAAGTGAAATTTGGATTGCTGAGTATCTCGAACAGCCTTTTTGCATTCTTTGCTTGATGCTTCCTTAATTCAACTTTTGCCATTTAAAGAAAAAATCATTATTTTATATATAAAATTACCTCAAAATTGATTTAAAAGACTATAATATTAAGCACTGGACACTGGACATTCTGCTGTGAAGTATATAAAGGACTTAGTTCTTTCTATATTTTGTGATTAAAATGGAACTGACAATAAACAATGTGAAAAACATGGAAAATATCCAGAATCTGTTTTTTGAGCAGATAAGGAATCTGACTGTTTTTGGTTGTTTACAGCCAAACAGCAGGATTATGGCTAAAGAGGTGATATAGATGGATGAAGCAGACATATATACAGAATTTGGTTTGGAGAGATTTGAAGAGGATTCTTCAATGAATCCTGATGAACTCGGTTTTATGAAAGGCTATCTTGCCTGTGATATGATTTAAATTAGGAAAAGAGAGCTAAGAAAAGGGGAGCAAAACATAAAAAAGAAAAACAATGGACCTGGGAGCGTTTTGGAGGTGATTAAATTCGCATTTAGCTTTTTTAAACAAGGATATATGGAATGGGATTCTTACAAGCAAAAGATTGATTTCTTGGATGAGTTCCATTGGCAGCAACGAGTCAGGAAAAGGAATTTCCAAAGGGATGCTTTTTTCTGATTTTTTTCTTTTTTCTTCTTATTCCACTATTTATTTCATATTTATTTATTTCATATTATTACGATATTCTTGAATTTATAAATATTATAAACAAAACCTTTTTAAACAAATCATTTTACCCCAATCTATGGCATGCAAGTCATCACAAAAGAAGAATTCAACCTTAGAAAAGAAGAATTGATTGACAAGATTAGGCATGGCTCTATCTTCATTTACCCTACTGACACAATCTATGGCCTTGGATGCAATGCCCTTGATGAAAAAGCTGTAAAAAAGATTAGGGAGATCAAAGGCAGGCCAAAAACTCCCTTCTCTGTGATTGCTCCCTCAGTTGATTGGATCAAGACCAACATCAAAGTTGATGAGGAACTCTTTGAAGAATGGATTGTTAAGCTTCCTGGACCTTATACTTTTATATGCAACCTAAAAAATAAGGATGTTATTTCTGAATATATTAATCCTGGCCTTGACACTATAGGCATAAGAATACCTGATCATTGGATCAAGGATGTTTCTAGGATTGCAAGAATCCCTATTGTGACAACTTCTGCCAATAAGGTTGACAAGGATTTCATGACATCTCTTGATGATCTTGACCCTGAGATAAGAGGGGATATTGATTTCATAATCTATGAGGGTGAGAAAAAAGGAAGGCCTTCTAAGATTGTTTTCTTAGACAAAGAACATGTGAGCATAAGAGAACGATAATGCTTATTTTTTCTCTAATTTCTTGACACCATTCATATAAGGGACTAAAACTTTTGGAATGTCAACACTCCCATCCTCATTCTGATTGTTCTCAAGTATTGCGACCAATGCCCTTGAGGTTGCGATGACTGTGTTGTTCAATGTGTGTGGAAAGAACTTTTCCTTTCCATCACTTACTTTCAAATTTAATCTTCTTGATTGTGCATCAGTCAGGTTTGAGCAAGAGCATACCTCAAAATATTCATTTCTCCTTGGAGACCATGCTTCAAGGTCTGCTGATTTTGTCTTTAGGTCTGCAAGATCTCCAAAACAGCATTCAAACACCCTTATTGGTATCTCTAATTGCTTGAATATTTTTTTTGAATGCCCTAGCATCTCATCATAGAATTTGTAAGACTCTTCTGGTTTGCATATGACTATCATCTCCTGCTTGTTGAATTGGTGTGTCCTGTATAATCCCCTTTCATCAACACCATGAGCCCCTACCTCTTTTCTGAAGCACATTGAATATCCAGTCAATTTGATAGGCAGATTCCCTATGTCCAAGGTTTTGCCGATATACTGTCCTATCAGAGGATGTTCGCTTGTTGCTATCAAGAACAGGTCTTCTCCTTCTATTTTATAAGACATCTCATCAATCTCAGCCTTTGAATAGACTCCAGTCAGAACATTCTCCCTTATCATCAAAGGCGGTTCTATATATAGATATCCTTGTTTTACCATATAGTCTCTGGCAAAATTGATAAGAGCCATGTTCAATAATGCAAGATCCCCTTTAAGGAAATAAAATCCTTTTCCAGAAGTGTTTGCTGAAGACTCAAAATCCACTAATCCGAGTTCTTCAGCTATCTCTGCATGGCTTTTTATCTCAAATTTGAATTTTTTTGTTTTCCCAATCTTTTCTATCTCAACATTCTCTTTGTCACTCTTGCCTATTGGCACTGATTCATGGATTATGTTTGGTATCTGATAAAGGATTTCCTTTATTTCCTGCCTTAATTTGTTTGTTTTTTCTTCAATTTCTTTTATCTTTTCTGGGATCTCTTTTGCATATTTTAATAATGCCTTGACTGGCTTACCATCTTTCTTGAGCCTGTTGATGTCCATTGATACCTGATTTCTCTTATGCCTAATATCTTCTGATTTCTTTAACAGTTCCTTGTATTTCTGTTCTTTTTCAATGACTTTGTCCACAAGAATGATTTTGTCTTCTTGGAACTTTTTCTTGATATTTTTCTTTACTAACTCTGCATTTTCTCTTATAAATTTGATATCTAGCATTATATGTTTTTTAATTCTAGGTTCCTATTTAAAATTTTCTAGAATTTGTTCTTATTTTTAGCAACATTTAAATAGTGCTACATACTAAGTAATCATATATAAGTAAATATATGTAAAAGTATGTAATATATGAAAGAAAGAATCACTGTAACTATAGATAAAGAACTTCTGAATTGGCTAGATAAAAGAATCTCTGAAAAGGTATTTGCCAACAGGTCTCATGGTTTTGAATTTCTAATCAAAAGAAAGATTGAGGAGTCTAGATGAAAGAACGAATCACTGTTACAATTGACAATGAGCTTTTGGATTGGTTAGACAAAAGAATTTATGACAAGACATTTGCAAACAGGTCTCATGGTTTTGAATACCTCATTAAAAGAAGGATGGAGGAAAAATAGGATAATGGATAGATTTAGGGATAAGAAAGATAGAAAGGATAATATCCAGAAAAACAGAGCAATAGCCATAAATAGAAATATGGAGATTTATCTTATTGCAATAATCTTTGTCCTGATAATTTCAAACTTATTCATCTTAAATCAAAGTTTGACTGGTTTCTTTGTTTTTGGCCAGCCAGGCTATATTGAGAACGTCTCTCTAAGTTTCAACCAGTCACAGGTTTACAACCATTCATTGGCATTTAATCCAAAATCTCTCAGATTATCTGGCTCAGTCATTGGAGATGGAAATGCAAATGTGCATTTGATTTATGACAATACAAGATATCTTGTGTTCAATAGTTCAAGTCTTGAACAAAAAGGCCAAGGGATTTCAATACTGACAGGATTGGTTGTCGGAAACACATCTTTGAATGACTCAGCCAATGCAACCAGCCTATCCTCAACAACAACCACAATTGAAGAGATAGAGGAAGAACTACTAATCTTAGATAATGAAACAGATGATGCATCAACTGATAATACAACTAATGAGACAACCATTAATGCAACAAACCAGGCTCTTAATCAAACAATCAATGTGTCAGACAATGCAACTCTTAATGCATCATCAAATATTACTGAAAACATATCATTGAACATAACAGGATTAAATGCCACTGAAAGTAATATAACTGAAGAGAATATTACTGCAAATATAACAGCCAATATCACTGAAAACATTACTGAGGAGATAATTGAAAACCTTGCTCCAGTTTGGCTCTCAGCAATTGAAAATATAACAATACAGATTAATCAGAATTATTCAATCAATCTCTCTGCATTCTTCAGTGATCCAAACAATGACAGCCTGACTTATCTTGCAACTGGTCCAGACAATATAAATGTATTTATTTCAAATGATCTTGTTATGTTGGCTCCTGATGAGAATTTCACAGGTGAAAGGTCAATAACATTTATTGCATCTGACTTAAATCTTACAGCTTCAAGCCCAGAACTGCCTATTTTAGTTACTGTCCTTAACATCACTGAAGAAAATATTACAAATATTACCATAATCCCTCTAACAATCATTGAATTTGAGGATATCTGTGAAGAGACATGCTCTCTCACAGGAATCATGAAGAATATCACATTTGAGTTTGAGCTTGTTGATGCAATACTGAACATCACAGAATTCACTTATACCTATTCTGAAGAAGAGCTTGAGCTTGCTGACAGGCCGCCAGTATTCTTGACAATTCCAGACCAGTCTTGGTGGATGAACTCAAATCTAACAATTAATCTTTCAGAATACAGCTATGATCCAGATAATGATAATCTGACTTATCTTGCGACAGGCCCTGAAAACATTGAGGTGTTCATCTATAATGATATTGTTACCCTGACTCCTGATATCAATTGGTTTGGCAATGAGACAATCTCTTTTATTGCCTCAGATCTTAACCTAAGTGCTTTCAGTGATGAAGTTTCATTAGAGGTACTTGAGAATGTTTCATTGAATATATCAAACCAGCCTCCTGTTGCAATATTAATTCCTAATATCACTCTTGAAAAGAACTCTGAAGCAACAATTGACATGGATGATTATTTCAGTGACCCTGACAACCAAACCTTATCTTACACATCAACTTCACCTGATAATATATCTGTCTTGATCCTTGGCAATGAAGTGTTTTTGACACCTGACAATGATTTTGTTGGTCAAAATGAGATTGTCTTCACAGCAGATGATTCACTTGAAAGTGTTTCCAGCAATTTGGCCTTTATCAATGTAATTGACAAAGTTAGAAAAGTGAACAGGACAGAGCGCACTGTCCAGATATATGCTGAGATCAACAAGCCTGTCAGATGGATCAAGAGCATTAACCTTAATGAGAGCATTGAGAATTTGACAGTCAATATAACATCATTTGCAAGAAACATAACTGTCAAGAAGATTGTTGATGATCAGGAATTTGATATTGATGAGCAAAATATCCTTGTGATAGGGAACCAGACATCACAAAATCTTGATGAGTTTGAACAATCTAATCTCATCACAGGCTCGGTCATAAGAGAAGTTGAAGGGAAAGGTATCCTTTCAAGGATAATTGAATTCTTTTCAAGCCCTGAAATAACTGGAAGGGCTGTCCAGGATGTGACCTTGTTTACAAATATCACTGTCAATTCATCTTCCTCAAATGAGACAGAGCTTTTAATCATTGATAATGCAACTGAATATTCCATCGAATACATAACAGATGCTCCTCTTGCAACTGAGACAAACATCTCAGCAACTGATAAAAAGATTACAATCAGCAGCGACATCCCTTATCAGAACATTTTGACTTATTCAGAGCTTAATATTGAGGCTCCGAGAGAGGCTATCAAAGTCTATTGGTGGGTGAATGAGTCTGAATTTAACAGATACAACAATATAAGCATTGAACAAAATGAAAACCTCAATAATGATGATAATTCAGACAACGCATCAAACAATGCTTCATTCAATACATCAAATAACACTTCCTTTTCAGCTATTGAGGAATCATCAGAAAAGAATTATAGGATGGACATCACAGAATTGCCTGAATTCTATATTGAATTCTATGATTATGATAATGACAACCTTATAGACCTTGTTGAATGGGTAACTCCTCATCTCTCAAACCAGACTTTTGAGATTGAGATAAACATCCTCAATGTCCAGAGCTATCCTGTGGTTGGAGGAGAATGGACTGTTTCATTCACTACCATCGGGACTGCCAACCTTACTATCTCAGCGATTAACCAGACAACCTACACAAATCTTTATGATTACAATGGGGATGTTGGAGATGATTTAGAGACATTGTCATTGTTGTGCGGAAACCAGACTTTGTTTGACAAGTCAACAAATATTAGCTCAGCTAAGGTTATCCTTGACAATAAAACATTTGTTGATCTAGATGAGACTTATGGAAAATCATTAGATATTGATTCATTGTTTGTTGAGGATTATTCCTGCAACCAGACATCCCTCTGGACAGTCAAGGTTATTACAGAAGGAATCCACAATCAGATGTTCACATTTGGATTTGACATCGGCTATGCGAATAATCTGGCTCAGTATGCACCTGTGACAAGAGTGATAAAGTTTGCTGACAACAACTTGACCAATTCTAAGTATTTTGAATAAAACTCTTATTTTGCTTCAAATAGGGCTAAATATATGGCCAGTGAGCACCTTATACACCTCGTCAGACAACATGGTTGCAGTCAATTCTATTTTTAGATCCATTTGCCTTCTGCTAACGACACATCTGAAACATTTCCATTAAATTTCAAATTCTTTACCTTAATTTCCAAAACATTTAAATATAACTTTTATTATTTATATAAATATTAGAATAAATATAATTAATCTAGGTTATATATGTGCTAACAAAAAAAGAGATTGAAGTACTAAAGTTAAAAAAATCTGGTTTATTGCAGAATCAGATAGCTAAAAAGCTCAAGATTTCTCAGCCTGCTGTCTCAAAATTTCTGAATAATGCTCTTAATAAAGTTATTGAATCTGAAAAAACACTCAAGATAATCAAAGAGATTGGGATAAAAATTGAAGAATAAGATTATTTTAATAGGAATCTGCATGATTTTGATTAGCTTGATAGCTTATGCAGCCCCTGAAGTCCCTACCTTGATAAGCTATCAGGGAAAACTGGCAAATAACACAGACGGATCGCCATTCACAACAGCTTCAATAAGAATAAACCTGACTAACAGGAGCAACTTTGACCAAGTTGTCTGGTCAAGCACTTTTAACAATGCAGTTGATTCTCAAGGAGTCTTTAAATTAGTTCTTGGAAGGTCTAGTCAACTTAACCTTACACCTGGATTTGATTACAACCTCATAGCCATGGTTGACCTTAACTCTGCCACCTTTTCCACTTCTGACATTGTCTTCGGAAACAATGTTCCAGCAGGTGATGAGATTGTTGTGAATTCAGGAGGTCCTTCTGATGCATCTGAATTAGTCCTGACAGACAACACAACAACAGTACAATCCTCTCTAGACAATAAATTAAACAATACAGGAAACACTTCACTTAATGGAAACCTCACAATATTTGGTAACTTAAATCTTTCTGGAAACCTTACAATCAACACAAACATGACACTGCCATTATTCCCATCATGCAACCTGGAAACAGACACAAATGGAAGACTGATATGCGGAACAGATGACACAGGAGCATCAACAAACTCAGACGCAACACAAAACATCACCTTTAACACAAACGCAACCAGACAGCTGAACTTCACAATCCTGACACTAAACACAACACTCATAACAAATTTAGCAACACTCAACGTAACATACGGAACGCACATTGCAACACTGAATGCCAGCTTAACAACATTAAACCTAACGACAACAAACCAAATAACTACTTTAAACGCAAGCGTAGAAGGACTGAACAGAAGTTTAGAAGGTATAGACTACCAAGGACTGCAAGCCAATATTACAACACTGAACACATCATTAGCAGGACTCTCAGGAAAAGTCAACTCAACAGCATGGAATCTAACAGGAACAAATGTCATATTAGCAGAACTCGGATTTTTAGTTGGAATCGGAACAGCAAACCCAGGAAACACACTGGACGTCCAAGGAAACACAACAATCAACGGAACACTCCACCTCACAGGAAACTTAACTCTCATCAACTTCACGACATGCACATTAAAAACAGATGACAGCGGACAACTAACATGCGGAACAGACGACACAAGCGGAGCAACAAACAGTGATGTGACTGCAAACATCACAGACATAAGACTAAACATTAGTGATCTGAAAGTACACTCAACACTAGCAACAAGCAACATAACAGACATAAGAAACAATTTGACTATAAGACAAAACGCAGACACAGACCTAAACACAACCCTTAGGGCAAGAGACACACAAATGAACTCAAGTATAAACACACTCAACAACAGCATCCTAACACTAAATGAGTCACTCCAATGGAACCTTACGGGAGGAAACATAGTACTAAGAGAAACAAGCAGAAATGTAGGAATCGGAACAACAACACCAGACTCAAAACTGCACATACTAGGAAACATTATCTCAAACGGATCAATCAACCTAACAGGCAATTTCACATTCGTCAACTTTACTTCCTGCAACCTAGAAACAGACGGATCAGGACAACTGACATGCGGAACAGATGACGGAGGAGGAACAGAAGCAGATGTCACACTAAACATAACAAACATGACAATCAACATAGCAACACTAAACGCAAGCCTGACAACATTAAACCTAACAACAACCAGCCAAATAAGCACATTAAATGCAAGCGTGAATGAGCTAAAAGACTCAACCACAAACCTGAACACAACCCTAAGAGCAAGTGACACACAAATGAACAGCAGCATTAACACTTTGAATAAAAGTGTTTTAACTCTTAATTCATCAATCCTTTGGAATGCAACAGGAACAGCAATGTACCCAAGAGACCTATCTAGATACATAGGAATCAATACAAAAACTCCTTCAACACCTTTTGAAATCAATGGTAACTTATCCTTCTCTGCAAGCGGTGAAAGCTCAGGAAAAACAAGATACATACAAATACTTAACGCAAATAATGGGGACTATGGTGATCACCTATATATAATTGGTGGGGAAGGAGGAGGTGGAGGGAATCCAGAAGATGGAGGAGACATCTACATCCAAGCAGGAATGTCAAAAATGGATGCTGACCCAGGAGATATATTTATATACCCTGGATATGATGAAGATACACCAACTCTGGGAGTAATAGTATTAGCACATACTGGATCAGCCCCAAGAGGAATGGTTGGAATAGGAACTAACGCACCTTCACAAACCCTAACAGTACAAGGAAATGTAAGCATCTCACACAACCTAACCCTAGCAACACTAAAAACATGCAATCTGGAAACAGATGCTAGTGGAATAGTATATTGCGGAACAGACGCAGGAGCTGTAACGAACAGTGATGTGACAGCTAACATCACAGACATAAGACTAAACATCTCAGACCTAAAAGTGTTCTCAATCTCAGCAACAGCAAACATCACAGACATAAGAAACAATTTGACAATAAGACAAAACGCAGATACAGACCTTAACACAACATTAAGAGCAAGAGATGCACAGATGAACTCCAGCATGAACACGCTCAATAACAGCATTTTAACGCTGAACGAATCACTTCAATGGAACCTTACGGGAGGATTTGTGGTATTAAGGGATACAGGCAGAAATGTTGGAATAGGAAGCACAAGCCCAGGATCATCCCTAGTAGTAAATGGAACAATAAACTTAACAGGAAACTTTACTCTGGTAAACTTCACATCCTGTAACTTAGAAACTGACGGATCAGGGCAATTGACATGCGGAACAGACGACACAGGAGCAGGTGGATCAAGCCCAGGATGGACAACAACTAGCAATTACCTTTACAATGACACTCCAGCAGTAAATGTTGGCTTAAACACATCAACTCCTGCCTACAAACTCCAAATAGATGCTTCAACCAAAGCATTGAATGTTTCCAACATACTTTTTGTCAATTCAACTAATGTTGGAATAGGGACCTCAACTCCAACAAAACAATTAGAAATTGGGAGAGGAACAGGAGATGTGGAAATACTTATAAATCAAGGCGGGACAAGTTCAGATGATGCATTTATAACTTCAGATTATTTTCAGATGGAAGATGATGCCAATTTGGCAGATGTTTATATAAGAAATAAGCTTAATGGCTTAGGCGATGGTTATGGGCATCTTTATTTTCAGACACAAAATTCTAATACGCGAATGACAATTATTCAATCAGGAAATATTGGAATAGCAACAACCTCACCGCAAACCCCTCTCCACATCAACTCAACCACAGAACAGCTAAGACTGACAAACACAACTGTAAATGCAACATTGGCAGTAAACGCTGCAGGAGATCTGGAGATAAAGTCGCATAGTGGTGATGTCATCATCAGACTTGGATAATGTTTGAAACACCCAATTTAAAGCCTTGCCAATTTTGGGCAGATTAATTGCATTTTGTCAAAGTCGGCAGGGACCACCAGTCAATATGCTGGTGGCATGTTCGCTTCGCTACTATAAGAATTCTTATTTACCTGCTCACCCTGCCGATTTTGAGCATGCTCAGAAATATGCCACCTTCCAAAAATGGATTGTGGACTATTATCCACTGGTCATGCAGGCCAATGGTATATTTCTGACATATTAAGCAAAGTATCAATTTTATCACTTCCACACCAAAAGATTTAAATAGGACAATATTATACTAAAATTGTACTATGAACAATATAATAAAAACAATACTGGCAGAATGGAAGGGAAAACAGATTCCAGAGGTAATCCCTAGAGAAATAAGCCTTCAGGAGTATCTTAATCTTAAGATCAATAAAATAATTGTGTTAAATGGTTTTAGAAGGGTCGGAAAAACATTTATTCTGTATGGCCTGGCCAATGAGATTCTTAGGTCTAACTCTCGTGAAGAGGTTGTCCTCATCAATTTTGAAGATGAACGAATACCTCTTAAGACTGAGTTCTTGAGCAGATTGCTTCCAACTGCAGAGGAGATATTCAGTAAAAAGATTAAATACCTGTTTTTAGATGAAATACATAACATCCCTAACTGGAGTAAGTGGCTTAGGAGAACCTATGACAACCAAAACATGAGTATTTTTGTCTCTGGTTCTTCTTCAAAGATGTCTGAAAAGGAAATACCCACAGAATTAAGAGGGAGATTCTTAGAGATTAAGATATTTCCCCTGACTTTCAAAGAGTTCTTGAAATTTAGGAAAATCAGTTTTGATTTTAAAACATTAGACTATTCAGACAAGGAAAAACCCCTTATCCTCAAGGCACTTACAGAATATCTTACCTATGGAGGGTTGCCTGAAGCAGTTCTTATAGATGAGAATAAAAGATTCGAATTAGCTCAGTCTTATTATTCCACAGTCACAAAAAGAGATATAATTGAGAGATATAAAGTAAAGAACGAAGAATCCCTAAAAGCCCTTCTTAAGCTGCTTCTTGACTCAAAAGAATATTCTATAAGCAAAAGCTACAACAGCCTTAAAAGTCTAGGTTATGCAATTGGTAAATCTACATTGCAAAAGTATATTTCTTACATCGAGAACTCCTATTTTGCATTTAGTTTGCCTATTTTATCTTATAAAATTAAGGATCATATGCAATATCCAAAGAAGATATATTTTATAGATAATGCTTTTATTAATTCAATTTCAACAAAGTTTTCAAATAATTTTGGGAGGCTTTATGAGAATATTGTTGCTGTTGAGCTAAAAAGAAGAAAAAAAGAATGCTACTATTGGAAAAACATGGAAAAAGAGGAGGTTGATTTTGTTATAAAGGGAGGCATGAAAATAAATCAGCTGATACAGGTCTGTTATGATATCACAGATACAGATACAAAAAAAAGAGAGATTAGAGCTTTGCTAAAAGCAAGTAAGTACCTTAAATGCAATAGCCTTTTGGTTATTAATCAGGATTATTTGGGAGAGGAAAATCTGGAATGGTTTGGAATAAAAAGGAATGTCAAATTCATTCCGCTTTGGAAATGGCTTTTGACTTAAAGCTACAATCATCAGTATTATACTCTTTTTTCTACAGAAATCAAATGCTTTTCCATATCCAGTCTTTTGGGTATTATTTGCCATTCGCAAGACTGAGCTGTACTAATCTCCTGATTTGACCTTCATTCAAGACAATTTCTTTGCATACTCCAAAGATTCATTAAAATCTTCAAGAGTCAGGTTGCTCTCTATGCCTTTTTCTCTCATCAGTTCAAAGAATTCGCCTATGTACATGTCTGCAAACTTGGCAGCCTGTTCTATGGAAAACTTTCCTTTTATATAGAGGTCAAGTGCTTTTTCTTTTTTCATTTTTCTATTATCAATTTTGCTTTTGAGATAATTTCTTTAGCTAATTGGAGCTGTTCTTTATAAAGATTATCTTTAAGGGAAAGGTTAGTTCCATATTGATACTGCTCTCTGACTTCAACAGTTGTCATATCCTTGATCTCTTCAGTATCAAAAGAGGAGACTTTATGTAAAATCTCTTTATCCATATCTATCTTCTTATCCTCAATCAGGGCATTTATCAATGCAAATGTGCATTCTTGGTTTCTTGATTCATACCCAAATTTTAAAGCAATTGCCAATAAGCAATGATAAACAGCGTAAAAAACTGTACTTGCACTTATATCTGAAAAATCCCCATCTTTTAGGTATATTGTTGCTTTCAGATAACAAAAATTTGACAATTAATTATATACTCGCCCTATCCTCGGGCTAAAGCCCGAGGTACAACAAAATGCCTTGCATTTTGTGTACAAAAAATCCTGAAAGGATTTTTTCGTATTACAGGCTCGTATTATAGCTGTCAAATTTTTGGGACACTGAGAAATTTGCTTGGCAAATTTCTGGTGCGCAAAAAATGCAAAGCATTTTTTTGCGTTGAAAATTCGATTCGATCCTGTATCTACTTTTTTCCCGGATTCGGACACCGGTGTCGAACTGTTCATGTTTACCACCTCATTTGGTTTTAATTACTTTATTTATATTATTATAAAATGTTCTAGCGTTTTCTAAAGATTTATCAGCAGGATCTTTATTGGCTTGTGGGATTGTGGTATAGGTAAAATCTCCTCTTTTCTTTTTCTCTTCTTTAAAAATATCTAATAACTGGTCTGCTTTTACTATCGCCTTTTTATAGATAATAAGCAGATTAACATCCAATATACCAGTATCGACAAATTTTTCTTTGAATTTATCATAAGTTTTCTTATGAACTTCTGGAGCACTTGTTTTGATGCCCTCTGTTAGCAACATTGCTTTAGCAGCATAGAATATAGAATAATATGAATGAGATATAACTGAACTGTAAAATGTTATGTCTAATGGAAGCTTAAAGTTTTGCTTATCTTCCTGATTTTCACTTATTTTTTTTACTGTTTGAGCTAATAAAATCTCATTATTTGCTCTATTCAGATAAATATCAACCATTAAATCCATTTTTCATGGCCTCAAAAATTATTTTATAATAAGCCTCAGCACCATATAATATCAAGTTATTTTTAACTATTTCCTTTCCATAGTTAGCTTTCTTATCCAATAACATCTGCATAAATTCAGGTTCTTTGAAAACATATAAATGTATCAATGGAATATTGCTTTCACATAAATGGTTTAATTCAGCATAAATCTTCTTTGGCTCATCTTTACATAAAATAACAACATCAATGTCAGATTTTGATGTTTGCTTGTTGTTTGCATAGCTTCCTGTTATTATGAAAGTAAAAAAGCTAGTGGGTATATTCTTCATCAATTCTTCCATATCATCGTATGGAATCTGATTTTTGCTCCATGATTCATATTCTATTGAGTTTGCTGAATTAGTTATTGCCTTTGTAGTGTTATTTAATGAATAAATAACGACGTTTCCTGCATTTTCTTGATTTAAGATACCTTCTTTAACAAAATCTTTCAATGTACTGTAAACGTAGCTTTCTGACTTGCTTTTTGAAATCTTCTTAATTTCCTTAAATGTATATCTCTTCCAAGGCTCTTTAACAAAGATATTCAATATTTTATAGGTTTTCTTTAACATTATAATCCTAATTTTAGGCTTATTTAATCCTAAATATAGGATATATTTAAATGTTTCGTTTTTAGTTTGAGAACATGAGAGAAAATAGCCCCAGGCAGATTCGAACTGTCCATACCAATCACTCACAATGTTTTTTTATTTAATTTAGCTAACACTAATTCCTTGCTTAAAGTTTTGCTAATATCTTTTAATCTGCTGACAAAGTTTACTGCATCTTCTAATACATTTTCTGCATCTTTTTTCTGAGACTCTAAATTTACTTCATATTGATACTTTGTTCTTTCCTCTTTGGCAAAGATATAACTGACTACTAATCCTTTTGCCTTTTCTTCTGCATTTTCATAAATTCTCAACAGTTCATCTTCAATTATTTTCGTATAATAAAGATAATAAAGCAGTAAATTTGTAGTTATTTCATGGGAATATTCTTTACCAACTTTAACGCCAATCTTCCTCAACAGAGCATTAACAGAATGAAACATTGCATAGTAGCTCATTATAATAACCCATTCATAAGTATTATAATTCTGAAAATCGATTCGCTAAGCTCACTCTCATATTTTGAAAAAAAAGGAAAAAATTATCACACTATTACGCACAAGAAATCATTGATTTCTTCAGACCTCAGGACTCGCTCTCCTACTTGTTTCAAGTGGATTATTTAGAATTAAAGAAAAAAACAGATTTTTCCTTATTACCTGCCATAATTATCAAAAATTTTATAAAGGTCAGACTTTCATTAATGGCTATTTAAAAAGGGGGAAGTGAATGAGAAAATTGGTGAATATTGGTGTATTAATATCTATAGTGATTTCTATATTTTCATTGCTCTCAATCATTGCTTTTGCATCACCTTCTGTGAATTTCACTTCTCCTACTACTGAGAATGACACTTACACACCCTACTCAAATGTCTATGCAAATGTTTCTATCCAAGAAGACAATCTGAAGAATTTAACTTGGTATTTTAACAATACATATTATGATATTTATAGTGATTCATTGATTTTAATGTTTAATTTTGAAAACAATAGTAATTTGATAGAAAGTAAAAGCAACATTGCTGATTTAAGCGTTAGTCAGAATAATGCAACATCTTATGTATGTGTTTATGGAGGTAGTTGTCCAAGTCATGATTTAATTTATACTTCTGGCAGGCATGGAAAAGCAGCAAACTTCAATGGTTCTAGTTACATTGATCCTCCTGTTAATTTACCTTTAAATGGGACAGTTTCAATGTGGATAAAGCCAAAATATAATATGATAGATGGATTAACTTATCAAGAGGGTTTGGTTGTGTCTTCGACTGGTACTAGCCTTCCTAACTTTATTATGAGGTGGTATGATGACAGTTCAATACTTTATTTTTACATGTATGATACTGGCTGGAAATTTGTTCCTTCTCAGACAGTTAATTGGTATAATGATACTTGGTATCATATAGTAGGAACATGGAATGACACTAATATGACTTTATATATTAATAATAATATGGAGGGACATAAGGGAAAAACTAAGACTACAAGGCTTAATGATATTACTATTGGAAGAAGTATCTATGGCACTACTTTTTATTATTTTAACGGAACAATAGATTCATTCAAACTTTACAACAGAACCCTTTCAGCAGATGAAATCAAGTTATTATACACAACTGAACTGAACAGGATAAACATGACTCATTGGGATCTCAAGCTTGAGCACCTTACAGATGAGCCTTGGGGAAACATGTCATACAATTACTCAGTTGAAGCATGCAACCAGACACAAGGATTCTGCAATGACACAAAAACCAACAGAGTCACATTCTTAGGCATCCCTCCAATAAACACTTACCAGCACCCATCACCATTGAACAACACCTGCGGTGGGAATGAGACAATAATAATAAATACTACAATAGAAGAACTAAACCTGAGAAATTTCACCTATAAATGGAACAACACAGAAGTCCAGTTCCATTATGATAATTTAGTTTTATGGTATGAGTTTGAGAACAACACCATTATGGGAGAAAGCTATTCAAATGCAGACAGTAAAATAGTTGATCTTAGCAGGGCAGGCAACAATGGAACAACAATCAATGGATCAGGAAGTAATTTAACATCTAGAGGATTTGGAAAAGCAATAAACCTGACATTAGACAATATGTATGTAGAAGTGAACAACTCAATAAACACCACAATAAGGGTAAAAAGAAACATTACAGTCTCAGCCTGGGCCAGAGCTAATAGTTGGGAAATACTCGGACCAGGGGGTGGGGGTGTTCTCATTTCAACAGCAGATGACCTAACAACAAATGGTTTTAGCCTTGAAATTGGATTTAATGAACCCTTATGTGCCAATGCAAGATTTTATGTCGGCACTCAGGATGGCTGGAAGATTGCTCCATCAGCTGGTCAATGTTTATCAGGTAATAAATGGTACCATATTGCAGGAACCTTTAATGGAACAAACATTTCAGTCTATATTGACGGTGAATTTAAAAACAGCACAAACACAGGCGACTGGAACATCACATACAATAATCTCCCTGTCAGAATTGGTAAACTAGGTTCTGGAACTCAGAATTTCTCAGGTTCAATCGACTCTGTCATGATATTCAACACAACCCTTAACGCATCAGAAATAAAGCTGCTCTACCAAATGCAATTATACAAGTACAACAACACCCACTATGACCTCTACATAAACCAGACAAATGCATCTTACCTAAACTATACTGCCACAATCACAACAAATGACTATGCAGAACACACAACTGCAACCCCAAGACTAGCCTGTAACAGCCTTCTCTGCTATGCAGAAGCTAACTGCACAACAGCTAATGACCACCATTGCTTGAACAGCCTCTGCGTCGACCTCTCAGGTAACAGGAAATTCAGGATCAGGAATTCCAGTAACCACAACCAGGCTTTTTTTGATGCTGCAGGAAACCTCATCTTAAAATCAACTTTAGCAACAGACCAAGGAGGGACATGCACAGCATCAACAGGCTCTTCCTTCACTGTAAAAGATGCTGCTGGCAGCATCATCTCCTGGATAAACAGCACTGGCCACATGTGCATTGGAGGCGCATTGACAGAAAATGCCGGAGCAGACCTTGGATGTTCTGACGCATTCATAATAAAGGACAACCAGAGCAATGACAAGGTATGCATTGACAAGGCAACTGGAAATATGCAGTTGTCTGGTTTTGTAAGCCAGAGCGGAGTGCCTTAATAATCATATTCATAGACAAATATCCCTTCATCATAGATCAAGTTCATTCCTTCACAATCAAGAGGTATTTCAGACAATAAAAACCTGATATCAATCCCAGAATTATGGTACATCTCTTTTTTCAGCGAGCAATCCAATCTAAAATAATCATAGTAAACATTCACATAGCTTGGCCTAAATCCCAGATTTGATGACTGAATCGCAACTGGCAGTCCTTGGGTTATGGGATACACTGCCAATCCGACCAATGCATCAGTAAAAACAGTCTCATTCTCAAGATCATAATTATCTCTTAAGAACACCATTGCATCATAATGCTTGTCCTGAATCAGATGCAAAAGTACAACATCCCTGTCCTCAATCTCATAATATCCCCAGAATTGGAATGCAAATAAGACAATAACAATTAATATTGCAAAAACCTCCTTAATCTGGCTCTTTAAACAGAATTTCTTAATCAAAAACCAGAGTCCAATTCCAGATGCAATTGTTAAAGAGACTAAATAATAATAAAACACTCTGATATAAGGAATCAAAATTGAAAAATCAAATAATTGGAACAGTATCACATTTGCCAGAAGAAATCCAGTGACCAGAATCAGGTATTTTTTCCTGTAAAACCCAGCTAATGCCAAGATACATCCTACAATTCCATAAAATGAGATAAGATTGTATTTTATTTCCAAAAAAGTCCATTTTTTGAATATGATGAAAGTGAAAGGATTGATTCCAACAAGATATAGATAAATAAATCCTCCAAAAACAAATATTATTAACATTACCATAAGCTTCTTCTTTTTCAATACAGAAATAAAAAGCAAGAACAGGTTGATTATGAACACAGGAGGATAAGTCAGGATTGTGATAATCAGGATTGGCACAGGCATCCATAATTTTTCCTCAAGTAAAAGGTATGCAAATAAAAAGATAAGCCATAATGAGAATGTCAATGGCGTGAAGAACCAATTTCCTAATAGGTTTGTGTTTGACTGGATTGAGGCAAAGAACAGGATTGAGAATATCCCAGCCCAATGCCCATGCATTTTTCTTACTAATAAAAACAAAAACAAGGAATTGACAACAGCAAATATTGCTGGAAAATGTTGGAATACTTCAATTGGATCAAAATCAAACAATATGATAAGTTCTGATAGGAACAGATGCGATCCAGTCTCTAGATTAAATCCAGACTCCTTTTGAGTGAAAGGATTCAATCCAATCCTGTCATTCTCTTTTATACTAATCGCCATTGTCAAGAATGACCATTCATCTGCATGGATTGGATATGGATAGTTGAATTTCTCAACAGCCCTGTATTGAGGGTCAAAATGTGGATCCTGCACCATTCCTGTATAGGAATAATGCACTTTAAATATTAAGAAAAACACAAATATCAGGACAATTATGACAATTAAATCCTTTATGTCAACTTCTAGGTTTGTAATCTTTTTATATGACTTTTTCATTATCACTAATGTCAATAATCCAAGTGAGATAATGATTAAGAACAGGATTATTGGCAATTTTGCCAGATTATAGGACAAAATCAGGCTTGCCAATAGATTGATAGAGATAGATAATCCTATTGACAAACTGATAAGCTTGACCAGATCAAGCTTTGTAAAATACAGCAGTGTAAAAAACAGTCCTGGCAAAAGATATAATATAGACTCTAATATCATATATAACCCCCTGATAAGGAAAAAAGAAAAAACATTATATAAATATTGCCAATATCAATGATATAAGAATAGAACACGCTAAATCTGTATATTATATTGGAGTAAAGGTAATTTTAAATATCCTGGTTTTAACCAAATCTCTATGCCTCAAGTTTCAATCATTCTTCCTTGCCTGAATGAGCAGGCTTCAATAGGCAACTGTATTAGGACTATTAAAAAAGTCATATCAGAAAACAATCTAGACGCAGAAATTATTGCTGTTGACAATGCGAGCACTGATTCATCTGCAAAAATCATTAAATCATATGATGTAAAGTATGTTTTCGAGCCAAAAAGAGGCTATGGAAGCGCTTATCTGGCTGGATTCAAGCATGCCAAGGGAAAATATATAATTATGGCAGATCCTGATTCTACTTATGACTTCAATGAAATTCCTAAATTCCTAAACAAACTGGAAAATGGCTATGATTTTGTGATTGGAAACAGGTTTAGAGGTAATATTGAGAAAGGCTCAATGTCCATCACTCATAAATATATTGGAAATCCTGCTCTTTCATTCTTATTCAAAACATTTTTCAGGTCAAGATTAGGTGACATCCACTGCGGTTTCAGGGCAATTAAAAGAACCTCTCTGGAAAAACTTAGCCTAAATACACTTGGAATGGAATTTGCCTCAGAAATGGTTATCAAGGCAAAGCAAAACAACCTAAAGATCATGGAGATACCAATCAATTATTATAAGAGGGTTGGAAAATCAAAGATTCATACATTCAGTGACGGCTGGCGTCATCTGAGGTTCATGCTCATTTATGCTCCTACTTATCTTTTCCTTATTCCAGGGATTCTTTTTCTCCTTTTAGGCACAGGTCTTCTCATCCTGTTTATGGTTGGCCCTGTCAGCTTTATTGGAATATCTTTTTACAACAGGCCAGCAATCTTAGGAAGTTTCCTCATAATCCTTGGATACCAGATAATTCTCTTGGATATTTATACAAAAACCTACATGAAATCAATTAAAATGATTAAAACAAATAGGTTCATTGATTTTTTAGCAGGATGCATATCTTTTGAATCTGGCATTATAATAGGTGTTATAATAACATTCATAGGCATCATTCTGGGAATTTTTGAAATGTCTGACTGGATCATAAGGGGATTCCCTCCATTAACAAGCAATACAATGCTTTTAGTATTTACCTTGGCAATCATCGGAATCCAGACAATCTTCTCTGTGTTTTTCCTAAGCATATTATTGGTGGAAAAGAAATGAAAAAAGAGTATAAAATTATCCTGATAGTAGGACTCATTTATCTAGCTTATATATTATTATTTCTTTCTAAATTTGATTTTCATCCAAGCGGAGCAATTATCATGTCTCAAGAGGAGGTTTTTAAGCACAATCTGACTTTGCCAGACAATTTTGTTCTGATGAATGAGAATGCATACGATGGCCAGTACTTCTACATTATAGCCACAGACATTTTTCATAAAGATATCAACACCAGCGCATTCAGGTATCAGCGTATTCTTTACCCATTTCTCATTCTTCTATTATCTTCTGGAAATCAGAACATATTTCCAATCATTATGCTATTGATTAATTTCGTCTCTATAATATTAAGTACATATTTTTTGATCTTAATCTTAAAACAGCTCAGAGCAAATATTAATCTAGCTTACCTCTGGGCTTTCAATATAGGACTAATCATCTCAATAACAAGAGATATTTGTGACCCTCTTCTGTTTTTATTCATAATATTATCTTTTTATTACCTTAAAAAAAATCCAGCAATCTCAGCGCTTTCTATGTGTCTTGCAGTCTTGACAAAAGAACACGCTCTAGTATTTGTTATTCCAATTATTTTATATTATTTCATAAAAAGAAATTTGAAGAAAACAATTATTCATTCTGCTCCAATATTAGTTTACTTTATATGGCAAATCATTCTGTTTTTCCATCTTAAAGATATTGGAACAATCTCAACCTCAACCCATATTACTGTTCCATTCCTGGGCTTATTAAAATATTTTCTTGATTTAAAACTTTCCTTAAGCATTTCAACAATTGATTACCTTTCAATAATTCCTATCTTATTTTTCATCATTATCCAGGTTTATATTATTGTAAAAAACAGGAATTATTTTACACCTATTCTCCTAATCCTTGTATTTCAGATTATTTTCATTCTATCCCTTCATCAAAGACTTTTCTCAATATCTGGTATCCATGCCATTGGAAGGTATGCTATGGGATTATTTCTCTTCTCTATACTTTTTTCAGCTGAAAGAAAAGAGAATTATAACATTCTGCTATTATTGCTATCAATTGCAATGTCAATCATTTACCTTTTGGCCCTAATCTTTATTTTCAAGCCTAATTACATAATTATATGATAAAAAAGAAAAATTGAATTAAATCAAATGGAAAAAGTAGGATGAAAACAGCAATCTTCCATAACTATATGGACAATATTGGAGGGGCAGAATTTGTAGACTTGATTCTGGCAAAAGCACTGAAAGCAGACATGTACACAACAAACATTGACGCTGAAAAGATCAAAAAGATGGGTTTCAGCGCAGATAAAATATTTAGCATTGGAAAAGTTCCCCTCAATGCTCCATTCAAGCAGGAATTTGCTTACCAAAGATTCAGGAGCTTAAACCTTGGGGACAAATACGATTTTTTTTTCATAGGAGGAGATTGGGCAATATCTTCATCTGCCAATAACAAGCCAAATTTGTGGTATATCTATTCTCCTATTAGGGAGATATGGGATCTCTATGAATATACAAGAAAAAATAATGTTCCTTTATTGGCAAGGCCTGTTTTTGATTTATGGGTAAGATATCACAGGAACAATAATAGGAAAAACATCAGGCATGTGGATAAACTCGTATCAATATCAGAAAATGTCAGGAACAGGGTGAAAAAATACCTGAAAAGAGACTCAATCGTGATCCATCCTCCTACAGAAACAGGCAATTTCCATTACAAAAAGAATGGGGACTTCTGGCTCTCTGTAAACAGATTGATAACGCATAAACGTGTTGATATGCAGATCAAGGCATTCAAGAAAATGCCAGGCGAAAGACTGATTATTGTAGGCTCATTTGAGCAGTCTGCGCATTTTAGAAAATATGCAGAATATATTAAGAGCATAAAGCCGGATAATGTAACCCTGCTTCATTGGATTGACTTCAAAGACCTCACAGGGCTATACGCAAACTGCAAAGGATTTATAACAACCTCAAAAGATGAGGATTTCGGCCTTACTCCTGTAGAGGCAATGGCTTCTGGAAAGCCAGTGATTGCCCCTAATGAAGGCGGATATAAAGAGACTATAATTGATGGCATCACAGGAAGATTGATTGATGATATTGATGAATATAAATTGGTTGAGTCGATTAGAGTAGTTGGTAAAAACCCAGAATCATACAAAAACGCCTGCTTAAAGCAGGCTAAGAAGTTTGACACCAGGATTTTTATTAGGAGGATTAAAGAATTAATTTTATAGAAAGATTTATATACATCCTTCTATTATTAGGAAGGACATGATAAAAAATAACTATATTACACGAGAGGAACAGAGAATATGGGAATATATTAAAGATAAAGAAATAATAGACAATGAGCTGGTTAGGGACATATTTCCTGAAATGAAGGAAAATAAGAGAAACAAACTGCTCCATAACTTATATAAGAAGGATTATCTTAAAAGGGCAAGAAAAGACTTGTATTATAATCCTGAGCTATTGAAAGATTTTTATAGGTTGGCGCTTAAGATAAGAGAAAGCTATATCGGATTAAGCTCTGCATTAAGATACTATAACTTAATTGAATATGAGGATTTTACTATTTTTGTCATGACAGAGAATTTTCAGAAAAATTTGGAAATAAGAGGCACTCAATACGACATTAAGTTCATACCATTAAAGAGCATGTTCAAAGGATTTGAGAAGCATAACAACATTTATGTATCATCAATAGAGAAAACATTATTTGACTGCCTTTTAAAACCAAGATTTGTTGGATTGAGTAATATAACCAAAGCATTTTATGACGCAAAGATTGACTGGAATAAATTTATAAGCTTTTTTAAAGAAACAAAGAATGATTCATTATGCCAAAGAACAGGATATTTGCTTGAGATGGTTAAGAAAAAGACAAATTTAAAGATTCCATCTTTTGTTTTTGAAGATTTATTAAAAAGTGTCAAAAATCCTGTGAAACTAATGCCCTATAGCGGGAAATCATATTTCAACAGGAAATGGATGGTTCAGGATAATGCTGGAGAAAAGAATATTTTATCATGGTGGCACTAATGGATTTAGATGAATTAAGAAAATTAGCTGCTAAAGAAGAGCTTTCCTTAAATTACATTGCAAAAGACGAGATGATCAGCAAGCTGCTTTATGATCTGCAGGGATTTGATGATATCATACTTAAAGGAGGGACTGCAATTAACCGTGTTTATTTGAAGAACAAGAGATTTTCAGAGGACATTGACCTTGATCTGGTGTTTAAAGGAAATGTTAAAGAGGCGATAGCAAGAACAAAAGAAATAATTGGGAAAATCAGGGGATTTGACATTGCCAGGCCAAGGATAATGCATGAAACAATAAGATATGATCTATATTATATCAATCCACTGAACCATAAAGACAGAATAATGCTGGAATTTAGAGCTGTTAAGAAAGCTTTAGGATACAGCAAAAAGATAATAAACTTTGGCTTTGTGCCTCATGAAGCAGCGCTTCTTAATGTTTATGATATTGAGAAAGTGATAAAACATAAGATAGACTGTGTCATGGATAGATTAGAGGGAAAAGATTTCTTTGACCTATACTATCTTATTGAACTGCCTCATAAGAAAGCAAGGATCTCAAAGGAAGAAATAATCAAGAGGATTAGCTTGGAAGGAAAAGAGATAAAAGCAGTGGCAAATATCATTAATCATTATATCCCAAGAAGCAGAAGGCCTAGCTGGAGCATGTTTCTGGAGGAATTAAAGGAGAAGATAAGGAGATATTAAGAACAACAGGAGAAAAGCAATTAAGTTATCATTATTGATAATTATTGTAAACCAAAATCTTTATGTGGTAGTTATTTATTGCAGGTTATATAACAGAAAATAAGATTAATCAGAATGAAAAACTATACATATTTGACACCATCAACATATATTTAGCCATACAACAGACTACAAGAATATTGGCAACAGCACTAACCACTATTTGACAAAAGAGAATAAAATAGAATGGAAATTTATTATTAACCAACTTAGGCAAGAGATTGAGAATATTATCTAGCTGCAGAAAGATAATAGGTGCTGGAAAATTGATTATTGTGCCTAAGGAATAAAAGGAGATTGTAGTATAAGGGGTTGACAGGGGGTTGATTGATGATTGGGGTATAGATACTAAATCAAATCAATTAAAATAATCAGAAACAATCCAGAATCATGCAAAAACGTCTGCTTAAGGCAGTCAAAAATGTTTGACACAATGGGTTTTATAAACAATATAAAGAGTGTAATAAAAAATGAGAGATGATAATAATAATATAATTTTAATATTAGGCCATGGCCGTTCAGGCACTACATTACTGAACAAAGTGCTATGTTCTCATCCCAACATATTCATCATTGGCAATGAAATAAATGATCTTAGTTTTTTTCATTCAAACCAGCATATTTATAAGAAATATGGGCGACGAAAGTATTATATGATGATAAAAGACATGTATAATCATCCTGACTTAAGAAAAAATAAAAAGGGGATCGATGATAAAAACCTAAAGAGATTCATTAAAATACATAGCTTAAGGGATTTTTTTTATGAGATATTTGATCTTTTCAGAAAAAAAAACAAAAAGAACCTTATAGGGATAAAAATATCAAATAATTTCGCTAAGAATGTTGATATGATAAAAGATCTTTTCAAGTGTGCATACTGCATTCATATTATACGTGATCCCAGAGATGTTTTTATATCTTTAAGAAACACTAGATTTGGAACAAAAAGCCCTTTCTATGCAGCAAAGTCATGGAAATATGCTATTGACAAGATCAGATCTCTTAAAACAGTTAACAGGAGATATTATGAAATAAGATATGAAAAACTGATTTCCCAGCCTGAAAAAGAGCTGAAAAAGCTGTGCAAATTCTTAAACTTAGAGTTTTCTAGAAACATGCTCACTTTTTATAAGAGAACTGGAAAAATACCTGCACATCATAAGATGCTGAAACAGGGATTTACCAAGGACAATTGCAATAAATGGAAAAAAGAATTGAATAAAAAAGAGCTTGACTTGATCTACGCAGCAGCAGGCAGGAAGATTTACGAACTTGGATATTCTAATAAGATAATTATCAAAAAAATTAGCTTAGCCAGAAGAATAAAAGAGTTCATTTATGAGAAGATTCATTTTAGCCTAAGATTATTTAGCTCAAAAGAAACCTTTAAACTGATAAATGGGATCTATGTCATAAAGACAAGATTGAAGAGAAGTATGGGATTGTCAAAGTCGGCAGGGACCACCAATCAATAGGCTGGTGGCATGTTCGCTTCGATCACCCTGCCGGCTTTGAGCATGCTCAGAAATATACCGCCTTCCAAAAATGGATTGCGGACTATTGTCCACTAATCATGCAGGCCAGTGGTATATTTCTGACATATAACAAAAATTTGCCAATCCATTAATATGCTCGCCTATCCCCAACCTAAAGGTTGGGGTACGAAAAAATTGCAAAGCAATTTTTTGTACAAAAAATCCCTGTAGGATTTTTTCGTATTACGGCTCGCTAATATAGCTGGCAAATTTTTGGGA
>JAZDHV010000013.1:0-39896 GCA_043805595.1 Candidatus Woesearchaeota archaeon | reverse complement strand
CTAAAGAACCACCAGCCATAGGCTGGATGGAAATGCTCAGAAAAGCCTTGCTTTTCTGGCACACTTAGAAATGCTAAATGCATTTCTTGTGCCCAAAAAACACAATGTGTTTTTTAGGGTGTTAAAAATCTGAAAGATTTTAATACAATTCTGACATTTTATTGAATAGTTAGGTTTTTGTTATCTTTCTAGATCTTTAATCTTTTTTATCCTTCTCTCATGCCTCTTGATCTTGGTGAAACTGGTATTTAGGAATGCAGCAACAATAGATTTAATCTTTGAAAAAGAGAATTTTCTTCCTCTCAAGCATAAGACATTAGCATTATTATCCTGCCTTGAGACAACAGTAGTATATGCGTCATAGGCACTGACAGCCCTAATGCCTTTCACTTTGTTTGCTGCAATTGACATGCCGAGTCCAGAGCCGCATATGAGGATCCCAAATGATTTCGGAGACTTTGCAACCTTTTCACCTACTTCAGCTGCATAATCAACATAATCATCATCTGGCTTGATCCTTTCTGCACCAAGGTCTTCAAACCTGATATTCTTTTTCTGAAGGAAATTCTTAAGCCTTTCTTTTACATCAAAACCTGCATGGTCTGATGCTATGTACAGCTTCATATAGTCTTTTATCAGAGCTGATTATATAATATTAATTAACCACTATTAAGTAATAATAAATAGAAACATTTATAAATAGTGATTGAACTAATGATAATATTATGGATTACGAAACATTTGAAAGGCAGGAGATTAAAAGATTCATGGATGCATTCTATGATTCAACTCAGGTTGAACTATTATTAAGTGTCCAGCCAGAACAAATACCTTTGATCAGGTCAGTGACAAGCGAGAGGATCAAGCAAGGCAATGATGAATTTACACAACTGCAAGGAACTGAAACATTATACCTTTCAGACCTGACAGAATTCTATTTTGATAATAGCACAAGGGAACAAATATTGGCTGGAATGAGGGCAATACCTATAGATGGCGCAGAAATATATTCAAGCGATGTGGCAGGAGCATATAATAATTTTGTATACCAGGATTCTCTTGATAAATTCCGACAACAGTTTCCAGAAACTGAGCCTACAAAATAATTGATCTTACCTTTTTCTTGCCGGATGAATGTGATGAATGAAGAATATCATCACCTGCTCACATTCTGCTTCGATTTTATTTATAGTATTTTTTATCTTGATATCTTCAGAAGCATTTATATGATCAATAGTCATTAATGTCTTAACAGCTAATTTTCCTCCACCCCTTATCCTTTTTAGATTAATCATAAAATCTCCTTCAAAAGGATCTGAGATTGGATTGCCAGAACTGTCAAAATCCCTGCATAAGATATTAGTGAAAAGATGGTGGGGAATTGGATAAGGCTTTTCGCCCTCATACAACAGCCTATATTCCAAAGATTCCAATAATAATCTTATAATCTTGGTATGAGATGGTTTTCCAGTCCAAGAATATTTTGAAGAGACAAAGCATGTGTTTGGCCTGCCAGGAGCAAGAAAGAGCCTGTCAACATGCCTTTCAAACATGTCATTGATAGATTTCAAAGTTATAAGCACTATGTCCCCTCTTTTTTTCCTAATCTTTTTGGCAATCAGAACCATATCATCTCCAATATTTATTTATTATGACCTACTCCCCCACCTAAAGGTAGGGGTATCTATGGGAGTAGGACGACCAGAAATGGCTACATCTCCAACCTTAAGGTTGGAGTATTGCCATTTCTGAGTATAAAAATTTATCTATATTCATTTGTCAAAGTCGGCAGGGACCACCAGCCAATAGGATGGTGGCATGTTCGCTTCGCCCACCCTGCCGACTTTGGGCATGCTCATAAATATCCCACCTTCCAAAAATGGAGTAGGCTATTGTCCACTGGTCATGCAGGCCAATGGTATATTTCTG
Organism: Candidatus Woesearchaeota archaeon; assembly: GCA_043805595.1. GTDB lineage: Archaea > Nanobdellota > Nanobdellia > Woesearchaeales > JAGVYU01 > JAZDHV01. Next base: position 37,967 of record JAZDHV010000013.1, on the reverse strand, counting down.
ACATATTAAAATCATAAGATTTTTAAACAAGATTTAAATTTAACTTTCTATGAAACCCATTAAATCAGAATTGATAACAGTGAGCAAGTCAAATATTCATAATAATGGAGTGTATGCAAAAACTGACATACCAAAAGACACAAGAATCATAGAATATGTCGGCAAGAAACTTACTCAAGCCGAGTCTGACAAGGTTTGGGACGAACACTGGGAAAAGGCTAAAAAAGATGAAAACACAGGCAATGTTTACCTTTTTGAATTGAACAAGAAATATGATATTGATGGAAATGTGCCTTGGAACACAGCCAGACTGATTAATCATTCGTGCGATCCTAATTGCATAATTGATATCATCAAAGGGAAGATATGGATCATCTCAAACAGAGAGATTAAGAAAGGGGAAGAAATAACATATGATTATGGATTTGACCTTGAAGATTTCAAAGACCATCCTTGCAGGTGCGGATCAAAGAGATGTGTTGGATATATAGTGAGTGATAAGCACTGGCCAAAGCTGAATGCAATGCTAAGAAAAAAGTAATGACTTATTTCTTTTTATTCATTTAATTTATGATAAAATTTTTTATGAATTCGAATCGGTATCATCTCTCATCGAATTCCGACTTGATGATATTTTGTCTGTTCCCCTAACAACTCTTTATATAACTTATTGAATTTTCTTAACTGACCGCCAGGATATCTCTTGATTGTAGCTCTTATCTCTCTCAAGGATTTTTCTATTTTAAGTTTAGGAGGATGCTTTGTATAGAATTTGTCAGCCAGACAGATGATCTTTTCCTCAATTGATATCGGAACCATATCCCTTTTTGGCAAATCCAATCTTTGCCTGATGATCTCTTTCTTGGTAAGTCCAACTCCAATATGCCTTTCGCAAACAAGTGCATGCTTTGGAAATCCCTCTTTTTCAAGTATTTTTCTTCCTTCAGTTGTATGATAAATATAATCCTTTTTACCGACAGTTCCCATGTGCAAAGTTTTGACATTCATCACTCCAATATCATGGAGCATTGCAGCCTCTTTGAGAAATTTCATGTCTATCTTTTGTTTAGGATTATTTTTTTTAGCCAGCTTAGCAATCTCAACTGCCTTTTTCTGGACTAATCTACCATGCGTGACTATAAGCCTGTAAGCCATTGATCCTGGCTTGTAGTATTTCCTGATTATTTTTAGTGGGTCCATTTTTTCACAGCTCAACAAACTCAGTCTTGACCTGTTTCAAAGAGGTTATTGAATAAGTCTTGACAAAACCGTATTTCTTGATAAGAAACTTGACAAATTGATAATATTCATCAATATCCTTTGTTCTTAGCTTCATAAGTATTTCATAATCTCCTGTAACAATATCAATGCTTTCTACTTCATCATGTTTTGCAATATCTTTTGCTACTACTTCTGGCTCTGCATAATTGTCTGATGAAAGGTTGCCAAGCACATAAGTGCAATGGCCTTTGTCAATTTTCTTATAGTCAAAAACAGCCTTGTAAGCCTTGATTGCACCCTCTTTTTCCAATTTTTTTATATTATAATGTATAGTAGTGGAAGGCTCTTTCAGCTTTTTTGCAACCCTGGCTATCTGTGGCGTGCAAAAGCCTGACTTGAGAAGATCAATCAGTTTTAGGGTAATATCCTTCATATTCTTGTATAATATTCAATTATTTATATATTTTTCGGTTAATTTTTGAATAATATTCAATAATATATATAAAGGTGATAATGACTCCCCATTCCAACAACTAATAAAGGTGATAACAATGAAAACAGTAACAACAGGAAAGGGTGGTTGCCCCTATTGCCAGGATGGCAACCCAGAGAGACTTGGATAAGGGGATGAAGATTGACAACAAGGCATTGGTCGAGGTTGAATGGCTAGATGCATGCTCTCACATGAATGTTGAGAAGCTTAATATGAGAAGATTGCTTGAATTTCTCTGTCCGACAAGGACAATGGGCAGGGTTGTGGCGCAAGACAATAGAGTTTTGTGTGTAGCAACAAACATCAGCAATGCGAATGGAATTGATCTGGTAGCCATACCCATAAGATGGATTGAATCAGTAAAGATTATGGAGTGTTGAGATAAAAATCCAGGAGAAAGAGAATGGTAAGGATAGGACCTAAAAGATTGGAACTTGTATTGGATGATTTAGAGTTGAAAAGGCAATATCAGTCTGTATGTATTGATATAGATCCACCTCCACCAATAGTTGGAGTTACAGATGATCATCCTCTATTGCTTCAGTTTGCCCAGGGAGTGATTGATGGCACTTTGACTTATATGCATTTGAGATATAGGAAATGAATTTTCAATGGTCCTGGAAAAATTACGAATTGGGTCCTTCTTTTTGAAAAATTTCTATTGGATCTGAAAATGCTGCAGTTTCTATGAAAAATTAATGAAAAAATCTGGTAAACATTTATTAAGGACTTGTTCTAAAACATTTTTATGAAAAAAAAGAAAAAGACGCACAAAATGTATGCATCAAACTGAATCTCTGTTAAAATATTCCCTATCAAAGACATGTTATGATAGCAAATATATAAAATTTGCTATTTGTGCAATGGCGTGGACGCACAACCTGGTTGTGCAACAAGCTGAAAACTTGTTGAGATATTCCCTATCTCATGCGGGTTCAAATTTCTTTGATCCCAAAAGATATGGAAGTCCCGCCCACGGAGTCTAACTTCTGGTTAAAGTCCGCTTTGTACCCCTTAATGGTCTACAAAGTTTATATAGTCTGCTTCTTGGAGGTATTAAAATGGACATACACCGATATGACAAGAAGTATGAATATACACTTAATGGGCTGAATAGAGCAAAGATTTCTTCAAGAAATAAGGAACTGATATTGAAGTTTCATAATGATTTGATATTGGAGAATTTGTCCAAACCTAGACTTATTAATTATTTGAATAAGATGAAGCTGATTTGTATTAGATTAGGCAAAGATTTGGATAAAGCAACAATTGAAGATTTGAAAAAAGTAGTTGGTTCAATACAACAAAGCGATTATTCACCATGGACAAAACAAACTTATAAAATTATTTTGAGGAAGTTTTACAGGTGGTTTAAGAAACCAGAGTTGATTGACTGGGTTAAAACTGGTTTTAGTAAGTCTGAAAAAAAGTTACCTTCAGAAGGAGATTTATTGACTGAAAAAGAAGTCTTGAAATTGATTAAATGTGCAGATCATCCTAGAGACAAGGCTTTTATTTCTTCATTATGGGAATCGGGAGCAAGAATTTCTGAATTAGGAAATTTATGTATTAAGAATATAATATTTGATAAGATTGGGACTGTTCTTACAGTAAAAGGCAAGACAGGCTCAAGAAAAATAAGACTGATAACAAGCACACCTTATTTATCGACTTGGATTCAAAACCATCCTCACAATGATGGAGAATCTCCACTATGGGTAAACATTGGCTCAACAAAACACAACCAAGTCATGAGATATGGAGGAATGACAAAGATGCTTAAAGATGTGTTTATTAAATCTGGAATCAAGAAAAGAAGCAATCCTCATATTTTTAGGCATTCCAGAGCAACATTCATGGCACATCATTTAACAGAATTTCAAATGAACCAATACTTTGGCTGGATCCAAGGATCAGAAATGCCCTCAACATATGTTCATATGTCTGGTAAGAACATCGATAACGCAATCCTGGCTATGAATGGGCTAAGTTCTAAAGAATCAAAGGAAAATCCCTCAAAACCATCAATCTGCCCCAGATGCGACACAATCAACCCAGTTGATAGCAAACATTGTTGTAAGTGTGGTGGGATACTTGATGTTAAGTATGCTATGGAGTTGGAGGAGAAAATTATTAAGGAACAGCAAAGAAGATCAAAAGCTGATGATATTATGAGTATGTTGGTTAAGGATGATGAAGTGCAGGCCTTGTTGAGGGAGAAGATTAAAGAGTTGGAGATTAAAGAACCAGGAAAACTTTAAATACTTATTAATTTCTAATCATTTTGGTAGGTGAGAAAGATTGAAAAATGAATGGATTAGAGGATTCTTGATACTAGCTTGTATATTAGCTGTAGCATTCCTTATCTATAAATCAATGATTCTTGAGAAAACTATCCCAGAATATGCAATAACTTTTTTTGCTTCAACAGCAAGCTTACTAATTGGATATAGTGCAGGGGTGGATAAGTAATGGTTTTGAGAAGAGAAGTGGAAAACATTGCAACAGCTATTATTGGGATTATGGTAATAGTTTTATTAGTTCCTATTCTTATTGGCAATGTAGATATATCAGAAATTCTTGCAAAAACTTTTACAATTATTATATATTTCATGTTAATTATATATATTATTAGAATTACATTTAAGCTTTTTAACATTAGATAAATTATATTCTTAATCAATTAAGATTTATTGGACAATCCTTAAAACTAAAAACTTTGGTATAGTTCAAAATGTTCTCAATAAATTTCTTTTTATTGATAATGTCATTGAAGTCATCTGATATGAAGTATGTCTCATCATCCGCAAAGATGGAGGCATAAACTTCAGAAAGAAGAAGGTGTTTAATATCTGAGGAATTGCTAATTTGCTTTTCAAGCAACTCCCTTTTGGAGCTCATCTTTTGTAAGCACGGTCCTATCTCATCATCTTGAGGTGGATGAAGTTTCACCTTATTAATCTCAGATAAGATAGTAGTGGCTATATCATTAATAATCTCTATCTTCTTCTCAACTTCTTTGTCGTCTTTGATACAATCGATAAATGAGAATAGATTTCCAAAATCTTTTTTTAACTCAAGCAAATCAGGTTCGTTCATGATTTTCTTGAATTCGCTTGGATTATTTTTATGACTCCAACTAATTTTAACAAGAATTGTATGAATTTTTAAGATAATACTTCTTATTTCATTATTAAGGCTTAAGGGGAAAAAAGAATTTTGACGATTAATAAAATTATCAATTGCTTGTTTGTAATCTTTATCGATTAGGGCACTTACAAATATATTGGTATCAAATGTGATTCTCATAATAATAATTATCTAAGCTGAACTCTTTACTGTAGTTTCTGGAACATCAAAGTCATTGAGTTTTTTATAACTGCACCAAATATTAGAAGTATCTGAGATTATGTCATCAAGCAAAGCGTTTGATTCTTTTGGGCTTAAACCAATAGATGCATTTATACTAATAATATTTCTTAGAACAAGGCTAAAGTCTTCAAGTATTCTTCTAAATTTCTGTGGATTATTCATGTTTATTTCTTCATTCTGAAGAATTTCGATTAACCTAAGATTACTTCTTATGGCAAAAATGATCTTATCATCTATAATATTAGATTTCTTACCCACTGTTTTTTCTATAATCTTACTTAGTACATTAAGAATCCTGTCAAATGTGGCTTGAAAACTTAAATTTATTAATTCTTCACAATCACTAATTTTAATGAAGTGAAGTCATTCTTTATCTTTCAATTTTTTAATAATTGAAATAAATTTATCAAGAAATCTTACTTCGGAATCTAAAAGGAATTCTTCTTTTGAGTTTTTATTTTTAACTTCTTCCATTAATTCTTTTACTTCATCTAAATCAAATTGATAATATACTTTATGCAACCTTTGAATTGGTTTTATTGGAGAACTGGCTACTTTGATTAAATCATTATATTGTTCATACCCTTGAGGAAATAATTGTTGTTCCATTTTCGTTAAGACCTAATTAATCTTTTATAGAGATTCTTCTAATTATCATTAATTAGTATAAATTTTAATTGATTTACCCCACAAATGGGGAGTAATGAAGAATTCTATAAAAACTTTGCTCAAAGTATCACCTCTAAACTAATATTGATATTTGTCCTTTTTAAAACTTGCGTTTTTAAATTCAAGTAATCTCAATAACCTAAAAATCCGTCACCCCAATGTCACCCGAACATTTGTTGATACAGGCTTTAATTTACATAAATTCAAGCACTTGTCACCCGAACTTATCCCCCTAAATCAAGCATTTTCAAACTTGACAATTTCTTGCCTATTTATAAAAAACTGTCAAGTTACTTGTCAGGTTTAATTTGGCAGGTACAGAGCTTAATTCCTAAGAATTCTAACACTTGTCAGGTTAAAAACTCCAGCTATAATAAACATTTTTTAGGTAAAAGGTTTTAACTTTACAGCATTGAAATCTTTCTCATAAATATTTATATATTTAACAGATATTCTATCTTTATGGATAGGGTAAGTAGAATCATTGAGAATAGAATATTTAAAAACGCCTCTCCACCATTTAAGGTACTAGAAAAGAGATTGACAGAAGCTCTTACTCTTGAAAGGCAAGTAATGATATTAAAGTTAGGTAAGAGAAGCCATGAACATGCAAAAAGGCAATTTATAGTATTCTTAATTTCATGCTTTGAAAGTTATCTCCAAGATATGACTAAAATAATGATAGATAAAGAGATTATAAGAATGGAAAAGATCATGGAATTAAAAAAGATAAGAAATATTAACTTAAATCTCACAGATCTTAATAAAATAGAAAAAGAAAAAATAAAGGTTTCTGAGATCATAACAAATGAATTTAATTTCCAGAATCCTAAAGAAATACAGACTCTATGTGACCTACTTGATTTTGAGAGACACTTTGCCAAGTTAAAAAATCAGTTTGAAAAAGGTGATGTTGGTTTTACAAAGAAAGAATCTGAAGAATCTATTAAAGATTTATACTTATATATGTTAAATTCAAAAACTTCTGATTGGAATAAACCTAAATTTGCACATAAATTTTTTAGATTAGTAATAAGAAACTTATATAGGGCACCAATACATGATCTAAAAAAGATGTTTGGCACTATAGAATTAGGAATAAAGATTCGACATAAGATAGTACATCAGGGATCTGATTTCAAAATGCCTCATAATGTTTTTCACTTGGGTTTATTTCTATCAATAATGCATTTTTGTACAATAATGCAAGAAATTTATAACTTAGAATCCAAGACAAAGTAAAGATTTTAAACCTGATGAAAATTGTTTTCTTTATAAATAATCATCAAGTTAATATCAAGTTACATTTCATTAATACAGGGCTTAATTCTTAAGAATTTAAGCACTTATCAAGTTAAAAGGGCTACCTATATTAAGGATTATTTAATATGTCATTTAAACCTGATGAAACAATATCCTCCGGATATTATTTCGGAGATAATTTTTTATTTAGTAGCATACATAATTAAAGTTAAGTTTATATAATTAGATAATAATTAACAAATATAAAATGAGCCATTACCTAGTTGAGTTAAGGATTTTTGGAAAGGCAAAACATGAAATGAAGAGGCTTATTTGGGAAGTTGATAGAAGATTTCATCTTAGAAGAGCTAAAAGGTTCAGATCAGTTCCCCATGTTTCATTAGCAGGTCCATTTTATACAACTCAAGAAAAGAGATTAGTTAATGATTTTAAGAAAGTATGTGAGAAACAAGAGATTATGGATTATGTTATTAATGGATTTGGGACTTTTGAGGATTCAAGAGTTGTGTATATTGATATCAGACCAGATGATGCATTTGATAAGTTCAGATGGGAACTTTCTAAGAAAATTAGAGATTATTGTTCTTTAAGACCTTATGATTTAGAGAGAAAATTCCATTATCATTCTACTATTGCAATGAAATTAAGGTCCTCTAAATTTAAACAAGTTAAACAATACATAAACAAGAAGCCAAAATTAGAGTATAATCATAGGGTTATGAGAGTAACTCTCATAAAAAATCAGAGAATCCTGTATGAATATGATTTCTTTCTAAAAAGATTACTTAACAGAAGAGAAGCAAAAAGCAGAGCATTATTAGAAAAAACATATAATTCAATGGAACAAACAGATTCAAATATGAAATCTCCAGAAATCTCAACTACTGAAGAGATTGATACAGCTAATATTAAAGAAAGCTTCCTTGATAAGATTAATATCTTTAAGAAAAGAAAAATCTTTTTCATTAGTGATTCACATTTTGACCACAAAAACATCATTAAATACTGTAACAGACCATTCAAAACAACAAAAGAAATGAACAATTTTATGCTTAAAAAATGGAATGACACTGTAAGAAAAAATGATATTGTATTCTTTATCGGTGATATGACCTTCGGTAAGGGTAGCAGACCAGCAGACTATTGGCTTGAAAAACTTAATGGAAACATCTATTTTATCAGAGGATTCAGCATAACAGAAGAAGGAAAGAGAAATCAACATGACAGGATTTCAAGAAAGAAAAATGTTTTTGATAGCCTTATATTAAAACATGATGATAGAAAGTTCTTTTTAGTACATGATCCTGAGCAGGTACCAAAAGAATGGAAGGAATGGGCTATTTGTGGACATCATCATAACAATTTACCAAATGATTATCCTTTAGTTAATAAAAAGACCAAAAAAATCAATGTGAGTGTCGAACAAATAGAAAATAAACCAATTTCTATTGAGAAAATATTGGAATTAATAAAGTAAAAACAGAAGACCTTAAATATTATTAATCGCCTATAACTCTAATAAAGAAGCAGAAACCTTAAGACTTCTACCAGAGGCCAGGCGTTCGCCCACGCCGCACAATAATTTAGCAGTAAGTTTTATATAATACTTTATTCAAATTATTTATCATGGAATCAAAAATTAAAACTATCGAAGAAAGAAACAAGCGTGTAGAGGCAGACAAGGCATGGGAGATTTCTTTAACAAGAAGGATAATCATTGCCGTAATCACTTATCTAATTGCAGTATGGTTCTTATGGAGAATTGGCAATGACAAACCATGGCTTAATGCTTTAGTGCCAACAGTTGGTTTTGTTCTATCGACACTATCACTGCCTTATATCAAGAGATGGTGGATTAAGAGGTTTTACATGAAATAATAATTATTTGTCATCAGCAAACTAATCAGCTAATTCAATAATTTCTTCTGTGTTTAGGACTGGTACTAATTTCTGCTTTTTTAGCAATTTATCATTTGACCATAAAGGTAATTTTAATCTTTCTGAGCCAGAAATCTCCGCACTTTAGTGCGTTGAGATGAATGGCTCAATAGTTTTTTCTAGTTGAAAAGAATAAAATGCGTGGCGAGCGAAAAAATTTGCGCCACGCACTAACTTTCCAGAGTTAGCGTGAGCTTTCTGCTCGTCGGAGAACGAGCAAAATGGCAAAACTTGAAATGAAACATTATGCGCATAAGGTTGGTGTGAATGTGCACCATCTTGAGTGGTGTACGAAGTATCGTTATAGGATGTTTAGGCAGGATAAGTATAAAATTCTTGCGGAAGAAATTCTTAGGGAGACTGCGACGAGGCATCGGATGGTTGTTCGTGAGCTGAGTGTTATGCCTGAGCATATTCATGTGAGTGTTGAGGCTCCTCCGAGTATGTCGCAGAGCAAGGCGCTTCAGCTTTTGAAGGGGAATTTGAGTTATCAGCTTTTTAGGGCTAATGAGAATTTTAGGCTGAGATATCCACAAGGCCATTTTTTTAGTCCCGGCGGACTTGCAAACAGCACAGGATATACAACAGTAGAAGTGGTTGATAATTACGTCAGGCATCAAGAAGATATACATCAAACACAGCTGTCAGCATACTGAGAACCCGTCGGAAGCCCCACACTTTAGTGTGGGGAGGAGGTCACTTTATGAGCTAGTGCAGTAAAGTCAATGTCACGAGTATCAATATCTTTGAGACATTTTGTTGCAATATTAACAGAATTTTCATAGGATTCTACTGGCAGGATATACAGCATTTCAAACAATTCCTGTTTTGTTAAATCAAAGTCTTTATTTGAATAATTATTCTTTTTCTTAATATAAATTGAATACTTTTCCAGTTCCCTAAGAAATAAATCTGGAGTAAAAAACACAATTCTTTTTCTAAGAACTAATTCTCTTAATGAAGATTTCATCCAGAAGTAAGTGAATAAGATATTTGAATCAATTACAACCTTCATTTTATTATTCCTTTTCTCTTCAACTCTGCAAATCTTCCCTTTCTTCCTTTCCTTATCATTGCAACCAGTTCTTCAGCAAGAGGTTTCTCTTTTTCCCATTGCTTCAGCATTTCCTCTTTCCATGACAATGCCTTTGCCTTTTCTTCTATTGTTTTTCTAATAAAACCTGACCAATTCATCTCAGGAAACTTTTTCATGATCTGCCTTGTCTCTTCTGGAACTGATAATGTTATTGATACCATTGTAATCAACCTCCTATAAATTTGATTATGTTAAAAAACGTAGATATGTTGAAATACATAAATGTTATGATTTATAGAACTTATCCTCATCCTTAGGGTTCTTAAAACCTTTAAGATAAGAATCAATTTTTAATTTCATCTTTTCCTTAAGATGCTCTTTTATATTTAATTTATCAATCTCTTTGTTCCAGTCGATTTTTGGCAGTTTTGTCAGGTTTGAGATGAAATCCCTTTTTTCAGACTTTATCAGTTTCTCGATCAATTTGGATTTTTTTGTGGCAAACTGCTTTGATGCTGGATACTTTGTTATTGCATTAGCACCTGCCCTCATGTAATAGCCTGCTTCTTCTGACCTTCTTAAGTTGGTTCCAGCCATTATCTCTAATCTTGGGAACTTGATCCTTATCCTAGCAAGCCATCGAAGATATTCATCTGTAGAAGGAGGGGTTGTAAAATCTGTTCCTGCAACTGGTTTTAATGCATATACTGTGATCCTATCAAGATTGTGCTTATGAATGAACTTGAACAAATGATCTATGTCTTCAGGCTTTTCCCCTAAACCAACTATAAATGCAGCACTTGTCTCAAATCCCAATCTTTTTGCCTGTTTAAGCATGTCTGAAAATGGTTTGATAGGCTTGTCAGGGCAGACTTTTTTATGCAATTTAGGATTAGCAGTCTCAATTGAAGCACAGATCCCCTTGACATAAGGCTTTAGTTGTTTCAGTTGAGATTCATCAAATGTGCCAAGATTAATCCATATCTTTTCCCCATAGACAAGCTTAATGCTCCTGATTGTCTCAACCAGCTCCTTGAAGTCATAGATGTCATAGCCTCCTGTGAGGAATTCAATCCTCCAGTTGAAAATCCTGCAGAATAAAGCTTCAATCAAAAGACCCTCCATTGACCTCCTGTATTTCTTGGCAAACCTTTTCTGATGATTCCTGGTCGCCCTGAAACAGAATTTGCATGTTGCCCTTGAACAATACCAGCTCAGGAATAAGCATCTTCCAAACCATGTTTTCTTGTCAAAGTTCTTATTGTAAACTTCAGAAGCCTGATCAAGGAGTTTTTCAGTCTGCCTGCTGAGCTTAATCTCATCTGCATGAAGAAAAATTTTTGGATTGTAAGAAGATTTGTTATTCATTTTATTCTTTTTTTCCATTGCTCATCAAAGAATTTCTGCCATCTTAAATAGTTTTCCTTTGATTTAATCAAGAAAGCAACAGGCTTCTCAGACCAAAGAACATTCAGGACATGATCTTTGAAAATAAATATTCCTGTGGGAAAGGTTTGATCAGAATATCTTATTTTAATGAATTCATATTTCCCATAATGATCTTGAAATATCTTTTTCCATTTCTTATTTGGCAGGGTTCTTATGCTTATCTTCATCGCCCTTTGCTTATGCAGCACTTGTGACCAGAATAATAATAATTCTTCAGAATTTAACTGTTCACCTAAGGGAAAAACACAATATTCAGAATTTTTACCAATATAATTATACATTTCAAAAAATACTGATTTTATTGCCTTTATCCCTTCATAAACTTTAGAATCATATTCAGATTCAATCATATTTTTAATGGCATTTAATTCTCTCACAGTTTTACTGAGATTTTCTTTTTTTTCTTCAAACATGCTTAACAGAATGTTTGGATCTGAGGCCTGAAAATATTTTATTTTATCTTTTACTATAAATGTGGCAAGCCCTTTTTTGATAAGTTTATCAAGAGTCTCATATATCTTGGCACTTTGAACTCCTGAAGATTTAATAACAGGTCCTGTTGTAGAACTGCCGAGCTTAAGTAATGATGTATACACTGATATTTCCCTCTCAGAAAGCCCGATCTCATATAATATTTTCTTATCCATATTCAATAAGAATGAATGACCATTTTTAAATATTACTACTGCCAGAAGGGGTTGATAATCAATATAAGATAATGATACTTCTTGATATCAAATTAGTTTGAGGTCTAAATGAAGATTATGCTAGTTTACTCAGGAACAGACCATGGTTTCCAGAACTTTATGGCAGTTCCTCCTGTTGGAATCATAGCTTTATATTCAGCCCTTCCTCAAGAGCATAGAGAGAAGACTGTATTTTTGGATGGAAACCTGATTCAAACAACTGATATCGAAGAAATAATTATTGATGAAAGACCTGATATTGTAGGGATAAGCTCTCTAACATTTGGGTATGAGAATGCCATCAATATTGGAAAAACAGCAAAAATTGCAGGAGCCAAAGTTGTTTTAGGCGGAAGGCATGCAACAGACCTTTGTCAAAATATATATGTTAAGATGAAACATGGTTTACGGCCTTTTGACTATCTTGTCTATGGAGAGGGAGAAGAGAGATTTCTAAATATTGTTCAAGATCTGTTTGAAACAGGAAATGTTCAAAGATGCCCTAATGTTTTTCCAAAAGATGGATCTTTTTCTCCATCAATAATTACTGAACAAACTACTGGTTTTGACAGAGTATTCCCTGTTCTTGATTATTCTTTGCTAACTGGTGGAAGTTCTCTAAAAGAATATGTAAAAAGAATTGGCAGAATTGGAATATTAAATGATGCCAATTTTTCAATGCCAATTATTACTCAAAGAGGGTGTCATTATTCTTATCAAAGACAATGCAAATTCTGTTCAATTCCTAGGGTAAATCCAAAGATTCCCTATGAGGTGTTTGAAAATTCTCTACAAAACCTTTTGGAACAAACAGGAGCAGACAATGTTTGGATAACAGATGCTGATTTAACAGTAAATGTAAGCCATTTAAAAGAGATAAGGAGAAGAGTGAAAAGAGTCAAGGAAAGAATAAGTGTTGATTTCTCAATCTATGCTTTTGCTCGTTCAGACGATGTCTTAAGAGAGGGCGTTGCTGATTTGTTAGTTGATACAGGAGTTAGAGCTGTTTTTATTGGATATGAACATGGCAGTAATTCTCTTTTAAGAAAAATGGGAAAAAGAACAACAAAGCAGCAGAATCTTCAGGCTACCAAAATATTGGCAGAAAAGGGGATAGAAGTAATTTGTGGAGGAATCGTATTAGGAACACCTGGAGAGACATTAGAAACATTGGATCAAGCATTAGGTTTTGCAGAGGAACTGGCAGATACAGGAAATGTAAGATCAATTTTTGCTTCACCTGTATACCCTCTTCCAAGCGCTCCTTATTGGAAAGAGTTTTTAGATGTATTAAAAATAGCAGATCCATTCTATTATGAAAGAATTTTAGAAGAGGATATTCTTGATGAAGAAGATTTAGTAGAAAGATTTCAGAAAGTAATACATTTAATGAAAGGTGGAGTAAGAGAATCAGATAAACCAAGTTTAGAACAGATTATGAGAATAAAAGAAGAGATTTCAAAAATAATTGGGAAGGGAATACAGTTTACTGATAGATTTTAATAAATCATCCCTGAAAACTCTTCCTATCAACAACCTTATACAATCTGTCGTTCTTCCTTAACCTTTCCTTGATCATGACAGTGATGTTATCTCCTTTTTTTGCAGAATCATTTTTCTTATCATTTACAACCATTTCTTTTACCTTGGCCTTGATTATTCCAGTTGTCGGGCCAATGACAATAATCTCATCCCCAACAGATAATCCGCCAGATTCAATAATAAAATGGGCAATCTTGGGTTTTGAATAGTAGTTCAAGGCTTTTCCAAGATAGACCTTTTCCTTAGCAGCCTTAGAACCATAAGCACCAGACCATTCACCCAGCTTTTTCCCAAGATAATATCCGCTGTGCCAAAAACCCCTGTTAAATACTTTTTCAAGCTCTTTGATCCATTTGCCTATCTTTTCTTTAGTATAAGTTTTGTCCTTGATTGATTCAACAGCCTCTTTATAGCATTTAGTTGCAGTATAGACATAATCAGGGGCTCTCCCCCTGCCTTCAATCTTTAAGACTGAGATTCCTGCATCAATTATTTTATCTAAAAATCCGATTGTGCACAGATCCTTAGGAGACATCACATATTTGTTGTCAATCTCCAGCTCATCTCCAGTCTCTAGATCTGTGACCTTATATCCTCTTCTGCAAACCTGCAGGCAATCACCCCTGTTGGCAGAGTGATTGTACTGAGCCAAACTCATATAGCATTTGCCTGCAATTGAGACGCATAAGGCTCCGTGGACAAATAGTTCGAGCTTGACAAGCTTTTTGTTTGGACCCCTTATGTTCTGTTTCTCTATCTGTTTGCTGATGTTTTTTATTTGGTCTATTGCAAGCTCTCTAGCAAGAACAATGACATCAGCATATCTTGAATAATATCTTACTGCCTCAATATTTGACACATTTGCCTGAGTAGAGATGTGGACTTCCAATCCAATCTTTTTTGCATATCCAATGACAGAGATGTCTGTGGCAATCACAGCTGAAATCTTTTCTTTTTTTGCAGAATCACATATTTTCTTGATTTCATCCAATTCATCATCATAAACAATTGTGTTGAGAGCAAGATATGATCTGATTTTGGATTTTCTGCAAATTTTTGAGATTTTTTTAAGATCTGATAAAGTGAAATTGATTGCAGACCTTGAACGCATGTTTAATTTACCAACACCAAAATAGACTGAGTCAGCTCCTGCTTTAATTGCTGCAGCTAATGATTCAAATGAGCCTACCGGTGACATTATTTCGATGTTTTTTGAATTCTTCTCATTTGTTTTCTTTATTATTATCTTATTTCTAACATTTTTCTGCATAGATATGTGTTTGTAGAAAAGAGTTTTTAAAGGTTATTATTATGATTCAACGAAAGATTTAAATAATACATGTACATACACATACACAGTATGTCAACCAAAACAATATCAATAACAGTTGAGGCTTATGAAAGGCTGAAATCATGGAAAGAGAAGAATGAAAGCTTCTCTGATGTGATAAATAAGATAGGTGGCAGAAGAAAGTTGTCTGATTTTGCAGGGATATTGAGCGATAAGACTGCAAAGGATATAAAAGAAGGAATAAAGAAAGACAGATTAAGATCAAGAAAAAGATATGTAGGTGGATGAAATTGATACTAGATTCTTCATTTATTATTGATTTATTAAATAATAAGATTGATGCTGTTAAGAAATCTAAAGAAATTGAAGAAAAAGAGATAATTATGACAACTAGCATCAGTGTTTTTGAAACATTAAAAAGAATCAGACCTGAATCTGAGATTAAAAACACAAAAGATTTCTTTAAAGGCATTATTGTTCTAGAACTAAATAAGAATTCAGGGCTTATAGCAGGAGATATTTCTAGGGAATTACTTGAGAGAGGTAAAGAGATAGATTCAGAAGATTGTATGATTGCAGGAATAGCAATAATCAATAATGAAACTGTTTTAACAAAAAATGTTAAACATTTTAATAGAATAAAAGGATTAAAGGTTGAGAGTTACTAATTATTCAGGTTTTCTTGCAGTAATATTATAGAAAGGTTCAGTTTTGTGATGACAAGGTTGAATATCAAAAAAACCTACATTTTTTAGAGTTCTAACAATATTTGATTCTCCCATATAGAACTCAACAATTCCTCTAAGAGAGTTCCCTCTTTCGAAATCTATTGCTGAGACATTTTGCGCAAATAGATCAGGATCACTTAGCTCATATCCTGCTTTTGCCCTTGAAAATATTGCATCATAAAAAGCATTAACTCCAGTTAAATGTCTTTCAACATCTTCTCCCCTTTGATTATCGATTAAAGGCACAGCTAGACAGTCCTCAAAAGTTAATATTTGCCCATAATCCTCTTGAGTTACTAAACGGTTAACTAAACCTCTAAATTGATCCTTGCTTAAAACCCGCTTTCTTTCATTTCCAGCGTAAATGAAGATTAGTCCATTCCTATCAACCCTTGATTCTAAATAATTTTGATCCAGCTCAAATCCATCCGCTATCACTGGAATTCCATCAATATCTCCTATGGATGTTCCAGGTTCAAAATAAAAACTCATAACATACCCATTATCCTTCTCTCGTTCATCAACCAAAAGCATGGGCAAACCTAAATGATCTGTTATTATCCTTCCAAAACTTATAAGTTTGTCTTCTGAATAATTCATATCAACATTTCCCTCCCCTAAATGTAATAATCCTCCTGGCTTAAGAATTCTGTAAATTTCCTTATAAACCCTCTCTAATTCTGCTCTTGTTACAGAAGCATGATGAATTGATAGATTTGCATCAACAGCATCAACTGATTCATCAGCAATCCTGAGATCATCTTTTAGATTATTTAACAGAAAATTAACAGTTGACTTACCAAGAGTATTTGGATCAACTAAAGTATCAATAAATTCTCCTTCAAAAAAATAATTATCAGAGAAAAAACCAAGATTAGAAAGGGTTTCACATCCTTTATCAAGACCAAATCTTGCTTTTTCCAATACATAATCAACAAGAACAATTTTTCCCCTCCTTATCATACCTATCATTCTGTCTCTATTGCTATAACCTAGATTGCCCTCATTTGTATATGAACAAGAATATGGCAAAACTTGACCTCCTGATCCTAATACAACAAGGACAGGATCTTCCCTTTGAGCTAGAAAGGTATCCAAAGTTGCTAATAGAAATCTATGTTGGTCTCCCAATATCACAGGAGCAGTCCTCGAATAAGCGTCATTGAATACAGTTGCAACATCTCTTGTCTCTCCCATTGTTACTTCGCCTCATTCCACAATAAATAAAAATATTTTTTATATGACTCTGCAACTTTATTATTATTGATTTGAATAGTCATAATAGGATCAGACCATACTGTGAATACAACCTCATCACCACAAATATTTGTTGAAACTTCAGAATCAAGTTGCTGAGGCAAGAACCTGGCTTCAGTATGCAGCAATGAATTTAAATATTTAATCCTCTCAATTGCATTATGGTTGTAGATATGAAGCATCTTGATCTTTTTCGGGATTCTCCTGTTATGGAAGCCAGGAATAAAATGCTTCATGTATTCAGGAGCCTTTTTTGGGATTCCATAAACAAGAATAGGCTCCTTATAATTAAGAAATCCATCAAGAATCCTAGTAAATGCAGTGATGCCCTCATATACATGGGCCTGGCTCTTTTTTTCAGTCATCTCTTTCTGAATCTTGAGTGAAGGGAGAATTTTCTCCAACAATACCCTCTTTTCATTTATTATGCCCATCAGATTATCAGGATTTGATGCTTCAAACACTTTTGAGTCATTTCCATCCATAAAATAAGAGACCAGGCCTTTTTTTGTAAGCCTGTCAAGTGCATCATAGACATTTGTCCTATGTATCTTTGACTCTTGTGAGATATTGCCTACAGAGCTTGGACCAATTTGCAGAAGAGCAACAAAGACTTTCGCCTCATTCCTGCTCAGACCAATGCTTTCAAGCACTTCTTCCTTCATAATAGATGAGAATGAATATGTGCTTAAAAACTTTATTATCCCTTCTTCTATATCATTTAAATCCTTAATGATGTCTGTTACCACAGTATCTCTTGCTGAATCCACAATTATAAACATAAGTTGTCTAGGTGACTACAACAGATTGTTGTGATAAGATAGACAGTCAAGGTATAAATAGAAAATATACAACAGTATTGAATGGATTTCGGATTTGTTAAAAATCATGAATAATATGGAGGCAAAAAAGATGATAAATGAAAAAGACCTGGAGATAATATCACACCTTAGGGAAGATGGTAGAAAAACACTGACAAATATGAGCAGGGAATTAAAGATGCCAATATCCACAATCTTTGACAGGATGAGAAAGTTTGATGGGAAAATAATGAGAAGATATGTTGGATTGATAGATTTTCAGAGCCTAGGCTATAATGCAAGGGCTCAGGTGATGATAAAATCCATCAAAAGCAGGAAAAATGAATTGTTAGAATTCCTGATGAAACATGAAAATGTAAATTCAGTCTTTAAGATCAATAATGGATTTGATTTTATGATTGACATAATCTTCAGGAATGTCAGGGATCTTGAGGAATTTATTGAGAAATTGGATGAAAAATACAGAGTTAAGACAAAAATATCATATTACATCATTGATGAGCTGAAGAAAGAGGAGTTCTTGAGCAACAAAAATATGATTAAAAGCATTTAATTGTGATAATTATAAGAATCATATTCACCTATCATGCAGAGGAAAGGCTTAAAAAGAGAAATATTCAAAAAGAGGATGCGATGCTTACAATTAAATATCCTGATAATATTTTGAAAAAATATGGAAAATACTATTTTCAAAAAGAGATAGGTTTGGGAAAAATTGAAGGGGTATGTGTTAAGGCAGAAAACATTTTAAATATAGCAACATTATACTGGTTAGAAAAATGGAAATAAACTATAATAAGGAAGCGGATGCTATGTATATTGAATTTAGGAAAGGGAAATTTGATACAAACAAGAAAATTGATGACTAAAGAACCACCAGTCATAGACTGGTGGGATTCACTAAATCCGCAACTTCCTTATGATAGGACTGGTGGTTCTTAGTGCTCAGAATGCTCAGAAATTTTAATAAAATTTCTGGCATGCCAAAAATGCCCTGCATTTTTGTGCATTTTCCAGCTTTTGAAGTTAAAAGCATGCAAAGCTTGCCACCAGTCAAAGACTTGATGGAAAATTCTGACATTTTACAATTATTGATTTTGACGATAATGGCAATATATTGGGAATTGAGATATTAGATGCAAGCAAAAGACTGCCACCAGAATCATTATTTGAGGTTAATGTCAAGAATTTATTATTAGTAAAAAAATGACTACCTTTTTTCCAATTTTGAGAAAAACTTGCCCTTGTCCTCTTCAGTGACATAAGAAATCTGCCGATTATAGCCTGACTGGCAGTACCTGCACCTGATCTTGTTGCTGTTTTTTGCCTCAATATAAAACCTTGGAGGGACATCCTCTGTGACAACCCTTGATATGCAGTTCTCATTCTCGCAGATCAAAACCTGAAATTTCCTGATAACAATGCCTTCCTTGATCTCATTGATTGTGATATCAGGAGAGATTATAGCCATCTTCTTGAGATCCCTTTCACTCAGTTTTCCTCCAATGATCTTTATCATATCTTTTCTTTTGCCTGTATCCTTGCCTATGATATTATTGCCAATAAAAACAGACCAGCCCCTTTCCAAAAGATTAAGCTGATTTAAGACCTCAAGTGAAGAGCCTGGCTCAAGATGGTCAATCACAATGCCATTCTTGATCAGGTCAATGAAAGTGTCTTTTCTTGACAATGTTGCCAATTCCCTAAAAACTTTGTTTTCTCCAATGGATGGTTTAACATCAGAAAGATCTCCTGAAAAATGCACAGGATCTTTTTGAGACAAGATTGAGTGGATCAATGCTTTTCTCAGCAAAACGCCATTGTGAGCCTGCTCATAATAGAACTGCTGGGGCTTGAATGCAACAGCAAAACCAATCTCCTCCAGATGCGAATCTATGGGGAGGGGATGCATTATCTTGCCGTTTGGAATGTGCTCCAACACTTCTGGAGTGATCTTCCACTTTTCCATCATCTGATAGATAACAGAAGGCTCCTTTATGTTCATGCGCTCAATCTGAGGCCTTGTCTGGTAAAAGACATCAACACTTTTAAGCGCATCAACCAGATTGTCATGATTAATTATCTTCATCCCTCTCTTCTCCAGGTTTGACACCAATTCCTGAGGCATCTGGAGCTCTTCAGGAGCAGCAAGATGCAATGTAACATTTTTGAAATGAGAGAGGCCTATTGGCAATGAATGTGCAGTCCTGCCATATTTCAGGTCTCCTCCAAATCCGACAGAGATGTTGTCAAGCCTGCCTAGGACCTGGTGGATTGTGACAAGGTCAAGCATTGTCTGGGTGGGGTGCTGGTTCTTTCCGTCACCGCCGTTTACCACTGGAATGTTTGCAACATCTGCAGCCCATTGGACAGAGCCATCCTTACTATGGCGCATGACCAAGCAATCGTTATGATGAGTAAGTGCCATTAAAATAGTGTCTCTAACAGACTCATGCTTATTTATTGAAGAAGTCTGGATATTAAGGTCATAGACAATGCCTCCCTGCTCTTCCATGGCAGTGTCAAAGCTCTTCTTTGTCCTGGTTGAGTCTTCGAAAAAGAGCAATCCTAATTTCTTATTTCTTAATTCTGAAGAATATCTCTCATTTCTAAGCTCTTTCTTGCGAAACTCTTCAGTCTTTCTTATCAAGAACTCAATATCTTCCTTTGTCAGATCATATATAGAAATAATGTCCTTTCCTGTAAAATCAACACTCATTTTAAAAAAATAATATATTATGTTTTTGTATATAAATATTTGGGTTGTAGAGATTATAGATTATGTCTAATCAGGTGATCTCAGATAAACAGGAGAGGTCCAAGTATATTTATTCTCAATATCAAAAGAAACAGCCCTTGCATAGACAAAATGATTTCCAGGAGCTAATGAAATATCTGCACATAGATGATTTCCAGCATAAGCGCCTGCCACTCCTCCATCCACCACCAGCTCCAATTGGGCCACATCCCTATCAGCCACAACATTCAGCACAACATGACCATCATGAACACCTTGATCCCCCATCAAATAATCATTGCCATTAGTCCTTACAGCCATCAGCATAGGAATTCTCTTATTAGAGGCAGATGTAGTTGTTACAATTGTATGGCCATCAAACATGCCATCAAAAACTTCTCTCCTTGTTGAATTTCTTGCAACAACACCTGTAACTGATCCAGGGCAGTACATCATGCATGAAGGATAAACCGGAGAGGCAGGATCACCAGTATGACCATCAGTTCCACCAAAAAAACCAAGTGCAAAATTATCATCACCATTTACACACCATCCCTGATGAAGGAATGACCTAATTGTTATTGGATCAGCTATACCTCGACTGTAAAAGAATAAAACTTCTTGGTCTGCTCCAGGATAGCCATGAGGTGCAGGACCCATAAAATTCCCCCATTTGCTGAATATCTCAACACCTCTGTCAAATCTCTTATTCAAATAGTTAAGATCAAGCCTATGATCCTGAGGGCCTCCGCTTTGATTTAAATTATCAGTATTTCCAATCTTTGCAACTGCATGAGGTATTGTCATTACCCTTCCCTCATATCCACTCAACATACTATGAAGGTCTCTTCCAGTGTGCGCATATTCTGCCTGAAAAATTTGTGATGCAATCCATGAGGCTCCAATCGGATTCCATGGCACTCTATCCTGCTCAATATCTCTAAATAATGCCACCCGGTGGCCAAATGATTCACTAGAACCAATTATTGGCAGATTAACAGTATTTGTATATTCAAATGCATTAAATGCAATTATCCCAAGAGAATTATGCAGAGCATTCCATTCAATTTCACTTCTCCATGTGGATAATCCTAAAACACTTCCAATGCTCTTTTCTTTAAAATCATGCTCTAACCTTTCAAGCATCTCAATAGGATTTAATTTTTGGGCATAGTACTCCCTAAGCTTATTGATAACTTGTTGATCTCCAAAATTTTTTGCAATATTAGTGATTGCAGCAATATTCTGCATCTCAGAATTTTCTGTCAAAGCAATAAAATCAAGACCTCGGCTTTTTGCAAGTTGCAATGCAAGATCAGGTCCGTGGATAGAGGTCTGGTCTGTCAAACCGCATAATCCTGACAAGAAAGAATAAATAGTATGAGCATGGATGTCACCAAACCTTAAACTTTCCAATCCTATATAAAAAACCTGCCTAAAATAATCCAAGACTTCAGCCTCTGACTGATTCAAGTCAATTATTTCAGGCAATGTGAATGAGTCTGATCCATAACCAATAAATTGGTTATTGACAGGGCAATTTAGATTCGTTCCTGCAGCTAAAGCTACTGCTGCCTTTAGAAGTGTCCTCCTTGAAAAGATATCACCCCTCTTCATTGTCCAACATTTATCCAAATCATTTATATAAATTTGTTTTTAAAGAAAATATCAACCAAACCATTGGCATAAAACATAGATATGATGTTATAATAGATGCAAACATGGAAATCTTTAAATTATATTTGTTTAAGCGTCAATATATGGAATCAGATGATTTGGATTTAGAGAATATGGATTTAGAAGAGATTGTGATTTTTGAAAGCAAAAAAAGAAGAGCATTAAAAAGAGCTGCCCATTACACTGGACTGATCTCAAATGCCCTGTATAATTCTGCCACATTTCCATTTATGATGCCCACAAGGATAAGAAAATGGGTCACAAGAGACATCTCAGATGTAACATTCATGGATGATGTCTACCGACAGACTGTCTACAGGCTAGCAGTCCCTGTATCATTGGCTGCATTAAGTCTAGAACCAAAATATGCACTGGCAGCAGGTGCAACAAATGGAGCTTCATTATTGTATGAAATTATAAGACTGCCATGCAAAGCATTTATTCAACCCCATTGGAGGGCATTTAAGGCTTTCCTAAAGCCAGGCTCATTAAAACAGAGACTGACCAATGCTGACAGCTATTATCGCAATCTTGGAAAAAATGTCTTTAATTGGATAAAAAGTGCGCCTGGAAAATCTTATAGGTCATTTGAGAGATTGCAAAGAAGAGTTGAGATCTTCACAGCAAGCTTTATGCTTGCAAGCATGCTTTGCTATGGACATCATACATTCAGGCCTGAAGAAGACCAAACATTCTATCCTGAAAAGGTCAATATTTCAGCTACACAATGCACTCTTGAACAAGACGGCCATAAGAGTGAAATGATCTTGGTTGGTGAATCTCACATATATAACAGAAGTTCTTCATTAGCTGCAGAAAGATTGCTTGATTCAATCCATGTTGATTGCATGCTGAGTGAAGGGCTAAACCAAAGAATGCCTAATCCATTATTAAAGCCTTTTATTTACTCAAGAAGGATTCTTCAGGCTGGAATGAATTATAATAGTCCTCCGATGGAAGAGTTATGCGCTGACAGGGATATTCCAGTTTACTGGCTGGAAAGTTTCAGTCCAGCCGGCACTTATGAAGGGGTCTCATGGGAAACAATAAACCTCATGGCAAAAATGGGAGTTTTTCAAATTACTAATGCACCTTCTCTCTATTCCATGGGATTATTTACAAGCAATTCTTTTAGTTCAGGGAATGCAGAAGATGAGATTGCAAGAATTAAGAAAGTTTTTGAAAAGCCTGGTTTTGAAAGTTTTGCTCGAATGTTTGACGAGATCCTTGACAATCGCAATGTGATATTGGTTGATGAAATCATGGATCATATAAGCGGTGACCAGCCTTGCCCATATCTTGTCCATCTTATAAGAGTAGGAGGATGGCATAAGCCAGGTATGCTCGAGCTATTCCCGGAATATGGTGAATTCACCCACAAAGAACTTGAGATTCCATTGCCTACCCATTCAGGAGATGATATTTAGCCCACAATTGGCTCAAGAATCTCATTTGCCCCTTGACCTGAAAGTTTTTTATAGAAATCCAACAAGCGTTGTTTCTCACTATGCTCTACCGGGTGGTATGGAAGATCATGGCTCGTTATCCTTACAGGAAGCAATTCACTTCTGATTCCTGATGAGGAAAAATGAACTTTTGGCACAATACATTCTGTAATGTTCCTCAGGCTTCTTATGCTATTGCCTCCAAACATGAAATTTCCAAGTGAATAGAAGATTATTCCATCCTTATACTTTTCAGCCCCTTGGATAACATGAGGATGATGGCCGATGACAACATTTGCTCCAGCATCAACCATTTTTCTGGCATGCATCTTCTGGTAATCCACTGGATAATGTGTTCCTTCATGACCCCAATGCACATTGACAATAACAAAGTCAACACTGTCCCTGATTGCATTTATGTCATTCACATAATAATTTTCATCTAATCTTACAGCACCAGCACTGGATTGTGCAGCAAAAACCTGGCCTGGCCCAATTGATGTATATGCAAGCATTCCAAATGTATATGACTTAACAGCAGAAATGATTGGTGTTCTTGCTTTACTAAGGTTCATATCAGCTCCGATATAAGAAATTCCTTCCTCATCTAAAAGAGACACAGTATCTTCAAGGCCTCTTGCTCCAAAATCCATTATATGGTTGTTTGCAATCGTGACTATGCCAATTCCACTTTGGGACAGAATATTCACGTAATCAGGATTTGCCTTAAAATTGAATTTTTTAGGCAGCCTGTCATTAGATTCTGTAATAGGTGATTCAAGGTTTACCATGACTAAATCTGCAGATTCAAAAAAAGAAGCCATATCAGAAAAGCAGTAATCATACATGCTTTGATTTCCAGATTGAGCTCTGATTAGTTCTAGAACAGCTTCAAAATTCTGTCCTGACGGAATGCGCTGCGGACTGCTGAGGCAGACATCTCCTCCAAACAGTATTGTTGCTTCTGAGGCTTGAAACCAATCAACTTTTGGAAGCAATGGTAATCCACAACATAAAAATTGTCTTCTTTTCATCTCTACCATTTCTTAAACAAATCGAAGATCGTTTAAAAAGTTTACTCTTCTATAGTAAAAACATTATGAATTATAGCAAAATTTATATTAATATCCTGCTTTACAGTATGTTATGAATATTCCAAGAAGACACTTCCTGAAAAGAGCAGCTGGATTAATTTTAGCAGGCGGGTCAACAACAGCTGGATTAGCTGCTTGTGTAAGCGATGCAAGAACTGAAGACCAATATTGGAGAAATCATACTATAAAATTAAGTCCTGGATATTATATTGAATTATTTGACTTTGAACTAAGATATAATGGTATAGAGAATGATGATTTTTCCTTGACAACCTCTTTTTGGGTGCCTTGGAGTCAAGGTTCAGCAGCAGGCTCAGACAGGAATATGAGAAGGTGTGATTATCCTGTCTCATCTGAAGAAATCAATGTAATGACTGAGGATACAGCATACATGTTCAGGGTCAAGAAAGTGACACCTGAAAGATTGGCATTAAGGTATGTGGGAAAGGCAGCAATTGATGATGTTGTTATTCAATAATTTTATTATTTAAATATTTGTTTTATCATTTATTTTATCATTAATTTATTATTTGCATTATCATTTATTTTTTTTATCTTTAATTTTATTATTTTTTTTATCTTTTATTTATTTAATTATCTTAAATAGGATATTTAATAGGAGATTATAATTGATCATTGATTTATCATCTGATTGTGACAAATCTTAGTTCTAATTCATGTTTATACTGCAAAATGGCGAATTTCAGCAGAATATAATATTTAAAACATAAATGCTTTTAAATGGCTAATTTCTGCCAGAACTTATGGATAGTAGGACCTCTCTTGCTTGATAAGAGTTTTCTATTTCATCCCAAAGGATAAAAGGTGTTGAGAAAATGGATCAAAGAGATATAACCAGAAGAACATTTATGCAAAGATCATCACTAGCATTAGGCATTGGACTCACTTCAAATGGCGCAAATTGCAGACAGCAATTTGGAAATGTTATCAGGGAGAAGTTTACTGCTGAAATTCCTGGAGGAGATAACATTTTAGGACTTCCAATAAGCGTATATTATCACAGGGATTGTGTGAATTCTCCTGCTGTCCTGTTTTCTCATGGATTTTCAGGAGGCGCAAGAATATATGAATCTCATTTAATTGATATAGCAAGAAAAGATTATTTTGTTATTGCCCCTGACCATTATGATTATCTCAGTATGGGAACCTCATTCCTGCCATTTTCTTTGGATTTAATTGGAGCAATCAATAAATTAACTAATCTGGGCGAACAGCTTTCAAACGCTGGGATAAATATCAATAATGCATATGAATGCGGCATGTGGTTATTGGAAACAGGATTAAGTGGAGGAAGATTTCATGATGATGACACAGTCCATAATCAAATCATGGATATCATTACTGAAGGTGTCGATTACAGGGTCAGAGATATTGCATTGGCTCTGGAAAAAGTTGCAGGTGAATATGGACACTTGGCTGATCTGAACAATATTGGACTGATTGGGCATTCATTAGGAGGATATGGTGTTGGCGTCTGCAACAGAGGAGGAAGTCCCTTAAGTCACCAAAGGCATATTGAAGGAAAATGGGATGCATCAATCAAATTTGCCATTTGCCAGGCTCCTGCCAGTGGAATATTGACTCAGATTGGGCAGATGAAGCCAACAATGTGGATGGTTGGTGATGCAGACAATCCAAATTACTCTGTTCTTCCTTATGAACAGGTTCTTGGCTGTGCAAGTGTTGCCAATACCCATTATTTTTTGACTGTCGCAAATGCAGGGCATTATTCTTTCTGCTCCTCTATCATGGATATCTTAGAGCAATTACAGCAAGAAAAAGCAGATGCACAAAAAGGGCCTTTGCTAGCCCTGTTTGACGGAACAATGCCTGCGCAGGCAGAGGCTCACAGCTATACTGGGCCAATAATCCAGAAATATGTCCATGATATGCTGGATGGAATGTTGAAAAACAATCTTGAAGCACTGATCAATTTGCAGGATATCTGGACAGACCAGTTTTTAGTCAGAGATAAAAGTTTTATCAGAGAGCCAGAGAGATAAGATGGGTAGAAGAAAAATTGACAGGAGAGGATTTCTTGAAAAAAGTGTAAAAGGAATAGCTGGAGCTGGACTTGCTTTGTTGGGTGCTGAAGCTCTTGGAGGATGTGGAACACTGGGTGATCTAAGAAATAAAGAAGAACATAAAGCAAATATTCAAAGAGCAAGAGAAGAATTTATTAAAAAAGATATTGAGATGGCTAGAGAGTCTGGATATCAAGTGTATGATGTCGGAAGAATGGATTTTGAGGTTCATTCAAGTGATGGAATTACACTGCCCACAATAGTCTATTATCCTAAAGACAAGATACAACCATCAAATGTAATAATATACTCACATGGATTTTTCATGGGAGGAGAAAGCTCAAGGCAGCTTCATGAAGCATGGGCAAGAAGGGGAAATGTAGTAATAGCATGCGACCATAATGACTGGTTTATTGTAGACAGGATTGGAAATGCAGATTTTAATATTGATCCAGCTGTTTTTTTTAATAAATTAAGGAGATCAATTGTAGGGGATCTTAGAAGAGGAAAAATACCTAAAGAAAATGATTTAGCACAGGAATTATTTGGATATAGGCAAAATGAAATTGATATTATGAGGGAATTTGCTTTCCAGTTAAATGAATATGATGAAATCCTAAGAAAACGCCTTAATCCAGGAAAAATGGTGATTTCCGGGTTGTCTGTTGGAGGAAAAGATTCAATAATAAAGGTGAGAGATACTAAACACTATGCGCTTGCGCTTGCCAACTCACCTGCAACTCAATGGATTTCTGATGAGGACATGGCAAATCTTGATATACCTGTCTTTATGGTTTCTGGATCAAATGACAATATTGGATGGTTTATCAGATCATCATATGAAGAAATGAGATCTGAAAGCGGGTATATGTGTCTAAAGAATTTTCATCATTTTGGTGTTGCCTTGGATGGATGGTATAATTATGGAGAAGGATTAAGAGTATTGCGTAGAGGGAGAAGAAATATTGATAAACCAATACTTAGTGGAGAAGTTCCAGCATCAGTAAGAGCTGATTATAAAAGGCCAAGCATGAGAGGTTTGAGTTTAGGTGTTGGTGATGCTGTAAAAGTTTTCCTGAACTACAGGGCTAATTTAGAAGCCTGTGTAAATAATGCACTATTGGTCAACAAAGCAACAAGTGCAGTGATGTCACATGTAGTAGACAAAGACCCAAGTGCATATCAAAGGCTTGTTGAAGTTGCAAGCTGTTATGAGCATGTAGACCAAATGGAATGGTTAGGAGAAGACCTTGTGGAAAAAGTCAAAGAAATGAGAGAAAGGGAACGACAGATGCTTAAAAAATAATGAGGTATGGTTGAAAATGAACATGAATCGAAGGAAATTCTTATCATTACCAGCAGTTGCTGCTGGCTTAGCAGGATTAGAATATCTGACACTAAATAGTCATGCTTCTGCTCAGCAAAAAGAAAGCCAGTTTGAAGAAATTACACAAGAAGAATTTGAAAAAAGAAATGCAGACTATAAGACCTTAACAGAAATTGATGTTTATGCATGCTGGGGAATTATTCCTGTTGTTACAGGAAGATTAAGAGTTGAAAAAGAATGGTGGGAAAGCCTTCCTGAAGGACTTGATAAACAAGGGTTATATGATAGATTAAAAAAGCAAAAGATTCAATATGAAATTCAAACTGTCTTAACAGGTAAGGATCTGACAAATGAATTAATAACTAGTGATAGTCGAGGATTTTTAAGCGATGCAAAAAGATTCGTAAAAGCAAAGAAATCAAAATTAGGGCCTGAATTAGACGCAAATATTGAGTTTAATCAGGAAAGTTATGATAATTTAGAAGCTGTATTATCTTGGGAAAACTTCAGAGGACCTGTTAGCAAAGAGAAACAAAAGTACATTTGGTGGGGTCCAAGCAGAACTGTCTGTTATTTTGCAGCAGGCAGTAGAATTAGATTTGAAACAACCCCGGATGAAGCTGCAATCCAAACATACACAATCTGTGAAGGTGGTTATAAATTAGGTGAAAGAGTTGTGATTACTGATCCAGCTCAAGTTAAGGCAATGCGTGACATGACATTTTTCAGTATTTTGCACCCAGATCCAAAGGGTGGCAACTCAATCCCAATGAATTGGATATTTCAAGCATACGAGGATAAAACAATTGTATCCGCCTCGTATTCAACTGGAACAGAAGGGGATACAGTAGAGAAAGCAGCTGCTGAATTAACAGCAGGTGGATTATTGGAATAAAAAATGCAAAAAAGAACAGTATTAATCACAGGGGCATCATCAGGCATTGGACAGGCCTGTGCACAGCTTTTATCCCAGTCAGATGATAGATTCACAGTCTATGGGACAAGCAGGCATCCAAAAAATCCTGCTTTTTTTCCATTTAAGATGATTGAGATGGATGTCACCAGTGATTTGTCGGTTGGGAAAGGTATAAATAAAGTATTGAATGAGACTGGAAGGCTTGATGTCCTTGTCAATAATGCCGGCTATGGGATCACTGCAAGAGTAGAGGATATCCCAATTGAAGAATCAATTAGATTATATGACACAAACCTGGTTGGAATGATAAGGACCTGCAGAGAAGCTGTTCCCTTTATGAGAAAGCAGGGAGGCGGATTAATAATCAATATGAGCTCACAGGCAGGGACATTTGGCCTGCCATATAGGACTGATTATTCTGCCAGCAAGGCTGCAATCGACAACTGGAGCAAGAATGCAAGAAGGGAGTTCAGAAGATATGGCATTGATGTTGTGGTTGTCAGGCCAGGAAATATTGCAACACCTTTTACGCAAAACAGCTGTGTCATCCCCTGTGCAGATGAAGTTTTTAATTTTGTAGTACAAAAATATGTGCTGGATGAATCAAGAGGCCCTCATCCTGACAGGGTTGCAGAGACTGTGAGAAAGGCAATAGAGAGCGAGCATCCTAGGAAAGTGTATGATGTATTAGGCCTGCGGGAGCGCTGTCTCGTCTCACTAGGAAACAGATTGCCTGATTGCCTGAAAGAGATTATGGTAGCATATCATTATGGCCTGAATGGATTAAAACAATAGGATATTAAGATTAACAGAAATTGAATAGTTGATGGGAGAAATTGCAATGAAACAAGGAGAAATTAGCAGAGGAGCATTTATGAAAGGAGTCGGAGCAGCAGTTGCTGCAGGGGTTCTTGGAGGTTGCGCAACTTTAGAAGGGGCTGCAAAGGATGTCAGGAAATGTCATAACTATGGTGCAAAAATAAAAAGAGGCAAAAGAGAAATGGAAGAAGATGATATAGCTCAAGCAATTGAAACATATGGAAAATCATATGCTATTCAACGGGAAAAAACCCAACTTCCATTACCTGGTGGAGAATTTCTGGATGCAGAGCTAACTTTTCCTTCAGATTTAGAAAAGGATGTTCTTAGCCCTCTAATTTACTCTTCGCATGGGGTGTGTATGTCTGCAGCATTTCAAAGACATCTGGCTGACAGTGCTGCAAGAAGAGGATTTACAGTTGTTGCCCCAGACCACAATGATTTTTTCAATGCAGGGAGAATAAAGACACCAGATGCAAGGTTTTGTTGTAAAATTAATAAGGAGGATTGGAAAAATTATGCATATGAAGCATTCACATTTAGGCATTTGTTTGGAAGGGGTATAGAATCTGATGATGTAGCCAAATTTTGCTCTGGCAGGCTTGAAGAAGCAAGATGGATGATTAAAGGAATTGAGAAATTAATAGGAAATATCAGAGCTTTGAGGCAAGTTGATAGAAATAGGGTTGGTTTTGTAGGATACTCCCTTGGAGGGTGGGAAGCAATTGAAATGGCAGCTGAATTTGAGTTTAATGTTATGGGAGCTTTGTCACCTGCAAGTATGTGGAATAGCAAAGAAACTATTCAGAAACATCATGGAGCATCTGTCTATATGAGCGGAACCTACGATGCTCTCTGGCCCGGCAAAGCTTTTTATTATGCTAATGCTCCAAAAGCATTTATTAGTATTTTAAATGGGGGACACTATATTTTTGCTGAGAAATTAATGGCTTTTAAGGTTGGTATCCCATTTGTAAGTGCAGGGGAAAGCGGGTTTGAAGGAGATTCTCCTCTACCTAGAAAATATACTGAGGTATGGGTTCCAGGAGAAAGAGATATAGAAGTAAAAGGAGATTTTGAAATCGAAGAGATGGATTTAAGGGGAGTGGGTAAGCTTGAATGCAAAGTAGGAGTACAAACAAGGAATTATGGTGAAAAAGCAAAGGCAATAAATAAGGGGTTGTTTGGTTTTCTTAAACCTTATCTTATGGGTGAAGCTGGAGCTTATGAAGAATTCGATGCACTTAAAGGAGAATTCTGGTACGACAGATTTAAACATGTTCCGAAAAAAGCAGCATAATTGAGATGAAGTTTATATTATAATAGAATTACTACCAACTAACCTTTTAAATTATGTTTTGTATCTAACCAAAATGTTTGAAAAAATTGAAATTCCTTATGGAGATAATAATGGTCAAAATGCCTTAGGTAATAACAGGTATTTTGATCTTAAAATGGGAGCTTTAGGTGCTGTAATAATGGGCGCTGCAGTTTATTATGTGAATTCAGAATATGGTATTGATGAGGCAGCAGTAGCAGCTGCAAAGCAAGCTGCATATACTTTCATATTTGGCAGCACAATGCTTAGACTATGTGAAAATATTGCAATTTATTTTCAAAATCCAAAAGTTTCTAAAGTTATGTCTGTATTAGCTCCGTCAACCTTAACTTTAGGGCTGACTTATCTGGTTCATTCATTAAAAGGCACTCCAGAACCACTAGAATCTACTGTACCAACATTATTGATAGCACCACCTATTTTGGCAATTTGGGGAAACAGAAAGAGAA
This sequence comes from Candidatus Woesearchaeota archaeon, assembly GCA_043805595.1. Lineage (GTDB taxonomy): Archaea > Nanobdellota > Nanobdellia > Woesearchaeales > JAGVYU01 > JAZDHV01. The sequence continues at coordinate 6,353 of JAZDHV010000013.1, read as the reverse complement.
ACCAGTTAGAAGACCTATTAAAGCAACAAACAGAGGCTGTAAGATGACAGATCTACAAAATTACTATCAATGTCATCGTCAAAATGGTGAACCACCTGAACGTTTTCCAGACAATCATGTAAAATTCTCCCCATTATTAAAACCGCTTGAATGGGTTGATAGGGCTTATGGTCTTTTTGGCTCAAAAGCATTTAAAGTAAGAGATGCTATGTTAGAGGAATTTGACAGTGCTGCACCACTAGATGCACACCTTGGAACTCCAGAGGATGTAAGACATGTCAGGGATCTTGTGGAATTATTTGGCAAAGGCATTGATGATAATCCTTTTATTTCATCAATTGGCAGGTTCTTGATAAGGGAGAATTCATTAGGCCTTCTGAAAAACCGCAGGCAAACACTTCAATTTTATCATCAGAACAGGGCATTTATTGATACCAATGGAAAGGTCAAAGGGCCTGTAATAATAACAGGAGTCCCTCGCTCTGGTACAACATTACTGCACCGATTAATGAGTGAAGATCCTAACACTCGTGCTCCATACACTTTTGAAATTGAGATGTCAGTGCCCCCTATGGCTATGGGTGCAAATCCACTGGAAGACCCAAGAATCAAGAGTAGTGGAGCTGCCTTAAATAGGATGGCCCGTTATGCACCTGGTTACTTGGAAAAATTTGCTGAATCTCATTATCTGTCTCCAACAGAAAGGGAAGAATCACACATCTTTATGCTTGCCCATAATGGATTGCCTCCAACACATGTTTCTGCAGGAAAAGCATATATGGATAGATTTTTTGATATTGAACCTAGGCGATCTATACTCAAGTATGAACATCTGTTCTTCACAATGTTGGATGCTTTTAGGCCAGCCAGGTCTCACTGGACACTCAAAGCCCCTGATTACTCTGGCTCCTTTCCCCTGCTTTTTGAAGAGTATCCAGATGCAAGAGTAGTATTTACTCACCGCAATCCTCTAACTACTCTTCCTTCTACCTGCCGTCTTTACGAGTCAATGTGTATTCCTTTTGATGAGGATGGATGCTTTGATAAACATAGATTCGGCCAGTTAGGACAAGATCTAATTAAAAATTATTTGGATATTCCTCTGAGATCCAGGATAGAACATCCTGAACATGAATCCCAGATATTTGATTGTATGTACAAAGAGCTGTTTGCTGACCCAATTGCAATGGTAAGAAGAATATACAGCGAATTTGGCCTTGAATACACTGAAGAGTTTAACAGAAGAATGATATCATATCTTGAACACAATCGGCAAGGAAGATATGGCAGGCACAAATATTGTCTGGAAGAATACGGCCTTGATGCTGAAAAAGTGTATGAGGAATACAGAGATTATATGGAGCATTTTGGGTATGATATTCCAACCCCTGCAGAGAGGCCAAAATCATTTAATTTCTTGGCTAAACAGAGCTTAGATTAATAAAGAACTGAACATAAACTGGCGCTAGATAAGGATAGGTAAGAATTGGAAGGAAATTTTATCAATTCCTCCAGACATCCCTAAAAGATAGCTTTCTCTCAGAGTTTGCCAGAGGGACAAACATCCTATAACCTATAACCAATTTGTGGCAGTCCATATCTTCTGGAGTATGGGAATGGACCTGATAAGAATATCCAATGTATCCTTCATCTCCATTCTTGTTCATGTGCATATTGAGCCGTGCAAAGATTTCTGCGTAAAGATTGAAATAAGCAAATTCTTGAGCATATATCCCTTGTGAAAAAAGAGGAAATTCCATTGAAGTCTCTACAGTCCCTCCAGTATATTCAACTCCTCCTCCAAATCCAAATTCAGGCAGCCATTTTCTTTCCTCATCAACATATCCAAAAGGATGCCATGAAAAGAATACTCCGCCGCCAAATCCTTCTGAATGGAATTTTGCATCAAAGACTGCAAAGTCTGACAGATATCCGTCTATTAAAGGCTTTTCATTATAGAAATCCATTGAAAAAAATATTATTTTATAGCCTGCTGCAAACTTATCCTTGAATCTCCATTCTTGGCCATAAACAGGTGTTTGTGATAAATATTTATTATTCATGTATTCAAGGTTCTTAAATGTTGATCCAGTCGCATTTAGAATTGCTGTTTGCTGTTCAATATTCTCAAACCTGAATTTTCTTGTCTCAAACTCTCCAAAAGTAAAATATCCTTGATTCTTGTCAACACTTTCAGGAACTCGCCTGACACTGAATTGGATTGAATCAAGATTTCTCTCCCTGTATAAATCTCTAATCTGATGAGCCACTCCAGGATTTGAACTGCCAAGAGCAATGCTCAGGACAGCATCATCTAGTGTCACTCTTTTGGAAGGCTCTCTGATGGAATTTGCATCATAGACTTCTGCAGGTTGAGTCAGAACAGGTCTTTGGGCTAATAAAGCCTGTTGATGTGCATACTGGCTCTTATTTGCAGTAGCGCAATTGGCTCCTAATAAAATTAAACCTGCAGCAGCACCTAACCTTGTTCTCTTGCTTCTTAAGATTGCCCTAGAACTATCATAAGCCTTGCCTATGATATCACCTGCTTTTTTGCATATCTTTGTCAATACTGCCATTTTTACCTAACTAATTCAATTGCCATCTGCAGCCAAATCTGGCTGTGGCATGATCCAGCTCATCACATTCATTGTTCAGATACTTGCCTCCTCCTCCTGAAATATATAAGTCAATCCTGCATGTCAAAGGGATGTCAACCCCGAACCTGCCAACAACATAAGGACCTAGATGATGGTTTACAATCTCAAATCCCATTATCTCGATGACAGGGCCATGAAGGCTCATAAGCCCTCCACCCTCTGTATAGGCAACACCTAATGAGGCTGTGACAAAAGGCTTTGCCTGCTTTAATGATTCCATGATCCTTGCAAACCCTTTTTCTTGAAATATTGGTTCTGTCTTGCCAAAAGGATAAAAGTTAAATCCTCCCTCAACACACATCCCCCACATGAAAAAATCTGCATCCATCAAAGGCTTGTCATTTGAGATATCCCCATAGACCCCAGCAACAATGCCCCAGACTGACAATCTGTCATTAATATGCTTTCCCAATCCAACATAAGGGGTGCCTAACATCGCATTGTCTCTCCAGTCCTCAAATGTAGTAAAATCAGTGCCTAAATATCGCAGCATCATCATCTGGTTGTGTGACCTGCCGAGGCTGAACCAGTCTATGGAATGGCCTAGATCAAAAAAATAACCCTTGCTCTTGTCAACACTAATGTTGATTGAGTCCAGCTTTCCCATTCTCCTGTCTCTCAGCTGGTGCTGTATTGCCTTATGGCTTTTTCCAATCGGAATCCTCATCAGCTCCCAATCAGTATCACCTGCCAAACCTCTGTCTGATGAGCGATAGCTTGCAATTGCAATGTCATCCAACCTTACTCCTGCTTTTCTAGGAAGTTTAGGAGACACGACAGCTTGGGCTTGAGCAGGGCTCATAGAAACAAGTGTATTTTGTATGATATCCTGGTTTTGGTTCTGCTGGACACAGCCTGTAATTATTGGCAAAGAAAGAGCAGCTCCTCCTAGGATTAATCTTTTTCTATTCCTCTTAGCAAATTCTACTTGATGCCTGCAGGCATAGCCTAAAGAACTCCCTACATTTTTCCAGATTGATGCCAATGAATACATATAGATGTCCCCAACTTTTTAAGATTTAATCCTATAAATACATCTCTTTAGGGAAGAAAATTTTATTTAAATAAATATGTGTAATCTGATAATTATGATTACAGGAATATGTTCAATATTATCTATTCAACAATATTAACTATCCATCTATTCAACAAAAAATATATATTTTTCAGTATTATGATTTTGCCTTTTACTCTAACTCTGCTTTTAAATGCTTTTACTTTTTTTTCTTGACTTGCTAATTTAGAAAGAGTATTGATAAGTGTCCTATCAATCTTGTTTTTCGGGATTCTTCTCATCCTCTTCTGCTTTTTTCATGGTTGCCAGCATCTGCTGAATAGCAATGTATGCGCCTGTGCCAAACATCTCTTCTGCTAAATCCTTTTTTGACATCGCTTTTAGCTCTTCCTTTCGTTCTTTCCAAACGTCCAGAAAAGCTTCTTCCACCAAATAATTAGTCAGATTTTCAGGAATAAGCTCATCCATCTTGTCCATGGGAATATCTATATGGACTTCTCCCAAGTCTTCTCCTTTTGCCAATTCTCCTGCGTTTTGGAAACAATCATAGCACATGTGCTTTTTTGACTTTTCTAGCATATCTTCAGGGCATTCAATCTCCTTGCCGCAAAAAGAGCAGTTCACTTTGACTGATTTCTTGTTTTCGATATCTTTGGGCTCGTTCATTTTAATCTTTTTTCAGTTGCTTATTCTTTCTTTGAGTTAAATGAAGATAATTGCCATTGGAAACAATAGGCTTGCCTGTCCTTTGTTCTATCTCTTTTCTTGTGTTACTTGCTATTGTTCCGCCTTCTACGGCTGATTCCTTGCATTCTTCAAATCCTTTAGCGTCTTTTGAGACTGTTATATCAGTTGTAGCTTTCTCTCCAACCATTGTAAGTATTAACTCCCAGTCAGTCATGTGGTCTCTTAGGTTTTGGTTCTTTTTTCTTAATCCCTTAAATTCCTTATACTCCTGAATTGTCTTATCAAAAGTCGCTTTAGAAATCTCATTAGTAAGTATAGCAAAGTCATCTTGCTCCTTTATTCCCCTGTCTTTCCACTCATCTGTTAGCTCTTGCCTTACTGCAATTCCCCTCAATCTCTTGTCAATCCAATCTTTTGGGTATCCCTTTAGCTCATAGTATTCCTTTACCCTGTCCTGTGCAATCTCTGGATTTTCAATCTCTTGTATTCGCTCATAGCCAATTTTAGCCAGCCATTGCTTGAAGGGTTCAGCTTTCTTTGATGGAATTGATTGGATAAGCCTAAACGCATTTTTTGTGCTTACGCAGTCTGTAAACCTTAATTTGCCATCTTCAGCAGGCATTTTCAACTGTACCCAAATTGGGGACAGTTCAAGAGCCAAGAATTCCCTGTCTTTGACTTTCCCCCAATACTGCCTAGGTGTAGGGCTGTCTGTAAGGACTGCTATAATATCGACAACAGAGAAGAACCATTCATCATTATACCAAATTCTTCTGATTTTCTTGTCTTGGAATACGACTAATGCCTTATCTTTGTTCATTTCAAACTTTCCTCAATACTCTTCTTTTCTTCTTCCCGCATTGCCATAATAAATATCCTGCCACCATGTAGGTTTGCTAAATTTACTATCGCCCTCTTTTCCATAATCCTTAAACATAATGTCTTCTAAAATGCTTCTCAATTCATTAACTAATTTTATTGCTTTTGCTTCTTCCTTAGTGAAATGTCTTAAAACCATCTGAATATTAAAGGATAGATTTGATATATAAATGTTCTTCCTTTTTATAGCAATCGAAGAAAAAAATTGCTGTAGTGCGATTTATTTGCTGCAAAAATCTCCTATAGTTAGCTGTCCCTAAAGAACCACCAGTCATAGACTGGTGGGATTCATTAAATCCACAACTATATTATGATAGGACTGGTGGTTCTTAGTGCTCAGAATGTTCCAGATTATGCAGGCAGAATCATGCAAAGCTTGCCACCAGTCAAAGACTGGATGGAAAATTCTGACATTTTAAGTGAGCAGGGCAACCATAGATATCATATTCAAACACATCTTTGCCTTGCTGTTCTTGAATGTCATAAAAATCAAAGATTTTTAGGATGCCAAAAATGCAAAGCATTTTTGAGCATATCTCTTGACTTGCTCTTGCGAAACAGGACCAGCAGAACCGCAGTAATAACCTCTTGCCCAGAGGTTGTCAAAGCCTTTGCTGAAATGCTGTTTGTAGCCAAGATATTTTAATTCAGGAAAGCATCTTCTTAATTGAATTGAAGTGTTGCCTTTAAGTTTGTGAATAATCTTGAAAGGTGTTACTGTAGGCTTTGCACCTACAAAAAGATGTAAATGGTCTGGCATCACTTCTAATGCCAATTCTTGTATACTCATTTCTTGGCATTGACCATAAATGATTGTTTTAAGAACTTCAACGACTTTGCCAGTCAAGATTTGCTTTCTGTACTTAGGAATCCAAATAATATAATAATTGATATTGTGCACAAAAATCGAAGATTTTTGGCACGTAAAAATGCTTTGCATTTTTTGTGCAAGAAAAACTTTGTTTTTCTTTGCATCCCAGAAATCTTAGATTTCTGTGATATTTACAATGGTGAGATGTTCTCACAGTTGCGATTTTACTCTCGATTTTGTGCACTTCAGGATTAAAATGCGGATAAAGTTTTTTAGTCATAGCGACCACCTCATGCTAAAG
>JAZDHV010000012.1:0-19163 GCA_043805595.1 Candidatus Woesearchaeota archaeon | reverse complement strand
GGTTGTGGGACAGTAAATCTAATCACCATACCAAAACAAATTATGCCATATACAAATTCCTGCATTAGCAGTGTCTATCCTATCAGCCCTTTTCTGAAATATCTTCCAGCCTGTCCTCTTTTTATCTTCTGAAAAGCCACTCTCAGATTGATTTCTTTGGAAGTAATCCTTCAAGAACAGCTTAGTATCTTCTACAAATCTAGTGACCATCTTACCCCACTCACCCAAGCCAATATTTGTAATATTAATCTTTGGCACTATAAAGAACTTGATATCCCCAATCTGCTCTAAGAGCAGATTTACATAATATTCTGCACTAAAATATCTGTCAAGCCTCATGCTTTTGATTTCAACATCAATAGCCTGTAACATTTTAACAGCCTCAAAGAATGCTTCTTGTTCGCTTTTGAGGCTTGTTCCATAAGCAATATACATCCTGCTTTTTATATCGATAATAGTAAAAGAGTAGATACACTTGATTTTCTTCTTCTCTTTTTTCTTCTTCTTTTTTATTTTCTTTTTATCGGAAGCATTCTCTTTTGCATGGTCCTTTAGCTTTTGCGCATAGCTTGCATAGTGTTCTTTGATCAAAAGCGTGTAGCCTGTACCATCTCCTGCGCAGTCAATATCTTTTATCCCTTTCTTTTTCAGCAGTAAAATATGGAGATTATACAATGCTATCTGGACAAGATGGTCAGAATAAAGCCTCTCAATGGTCTTATAACTAATATCAATAGAAGTTAAGCATGTGAACAAGACCACCATCCCAGCCATATTCCTATTGCTTTTGATGCATAGTTGCTTGAGCAAAAGCATGTTAATCTTCTGCTCTAAGCTAAGCTTTGGCTCATTGCCTCTTTTTTCAGTTTTGACAATCTTTATAGATTCTACAGCCTCTTTAACCAAAGGAGACAGCTCGGTAAAGCAAGCTTTGATTCTTACATAGTGTCGTTGTTCATATGTTTTCCAGTCTCTTTTCTTTTCTGGCTGTTCTTCTTTGTATTCGTCAACAATTCTTTTGAGCCTCGCTACAGCAGCTCTTGCTTTTTTCGAGTGCAATACCATTTTAGTGTATATTTTAAAATTACTACTATTTGCTTTTTTGTATTCTAGAGAATACAAATATTTATATACTAAATAGTGTATATCCCAATTATGTTTGTAAGAAAGCAAAAAGTCAAGAAAAAATCAGGCATAAAGACATATTATAGCATTGTAGAATCTCTTTCTGGTAAAAAATATCCTACCCTTAAGAATATTAAATATTTGGGAACTGTTGAAAGAATATTAGAAGTCTTTAAGTTTTATGAGAAAAGCAAGAAATGATTATTTCACTGTCCCACAACCCCAAATATCATAAAAATCCACAGATAACACCTCCAGCATCTAAAGGTGTTAGTTTGATAAAGTTTTTTATAGTGGATTTTTAGGATGCAAAAAAGGAAACGAACAAAGGAGGAAGTATAACTTCAAACAAAAATATGAGGTTTCCTTTTTTAGCATGACCACCGAAAAGCTTTAAAAGATATAATTAACTACAATGCCTATGATAACATTCAGTTCAGTCGGACCGCATTTAGCAGAAGTAAAGCTTCTTTTAGAATCACCTAATCCTAATAGTCTTTTTGATGGCATCCCTGCTGAATCTGTTGATAATATTGTAGCTCCCTACACAGGCAAAAGAAACACCAACCATCCATTAATTGCAGGCTATCAATGCCTGGCAGCTTTTGTCTATAAAAGACATGAGATGTATGACCTTGCTGCTGAGCAATTTGAGGCAACTGCAGTCTTCCTGAGGCACTGGAACCGCCATGACCTTTGGTCAAATGCACTGGAATATCTATGTCAATGTCTTGATAGGGCAGGTGAAGAGGACAGGGCTGCTAATCTAAGGCAGTTTTTTCCTCAATTTGCAGACGCTATGGCCCATTATAAGAGTTCAAGAAGGAGGGGCAACTATAGGGCTGCATTAGTCCATCTTGACAAGGCAATGTCTATGCTTCATCCAGATTCTTTTGAATTCAATGAATTGCAGGCAAAAAGGGACTCTCTTCTTCCTAACCTTGATGATCATTTTTCTAGGAAAGCTGCCAGCCTCAGTACAGAGGATCAGGAAAGGATGAGGATGGACAGGATTAATGGCTATGGCCAAAATAATGGAAAATAGGGTAAAGCTTATAAACCTTATAAAGTTCTTTTAACATGACTGCCCGCTTTTTTTAGCGGGGTGGGGCAGCCAGGAGTGCCCGGAGGGCTCATAACCCTCAGATGTAAAGGATTTACCACAATTTCCTTTCAGAGGAAGTCGGTGGTTCAAAAGATGAATACGATATGTGTTCCTCGGGATTTCCACCCCCCGCTATTTTTTTTTATTACTATACCTTTAAATATTAATACAAATTCTACATAAATAGGTGGTGAATATATATGTTATTTTTTACACTCAATATTAAAATATACTAAAGAACCACCAGTCATAGACTGGTGGGATTCACTAAATCCGCAACTACATTATGATAGGACTGGTGGTTCTTAGTGCTCAGAATGCTCAGAAATTTTAATAAAATTTCTGGCATGCCAAAAATGCTCTGCATTTTTGTGCATTTTCCAGCTTTTGAAGTAAAAAGCAGGCAAAGCTTGCCACCAGTCAAAGACTGGATGGAAAATTCTGACATTTTAACAGGTGGAAAGATTGAAAATACTAGGTATTGATGAAGCAGGAAGAGGGCCTGTAATCGGCCCATTAGTCATAGCTGCTGTAGTTATAGATGAAGACAAAGAAGTCAATCTAAAAAGGATGGGTGTTAAGGATTCCAAACTTTTAGGAAGGAAGAAAAGGGAAGAGCTTTTTCATAAGATCATAAAATTTTATGAGTTCAAGTTCCTTATAATTCCGCCTTCTGAGATTGATGATGCTCTTGCTTCAGAAACCCTTAATCTTAATTGGTTAGAGGCTCAAAAATCAGCTATTCTGATAAATGAGCTTAAGCCTGGGAAAGCGATTCTTGATTGCCCAAGCCCTAATCTAAAGAGATATAAAGAATATGTAAAAGAGATATTAAAATCAGATACTGAACTGATTGTTGAGCACAAGGCAGATTTCAATCATCCTGTTGTTGCAGCTGCATCAATTATTGCTAAAGTGATTAGGGATGATGAGATATCTAAGATCCAGAAAGGGATAAAGGAGAATATTGGATCAGGTTACATCGCTGATCCTGCAACCCAGAGGTTTCTTGACCAAAATCATGACAAATATCCTGAAATAATAAGAAAATCCTGGTCTTCTTACACAAAATCTGTGAACAGGAGATTACAAAAGAACCTCGGAGATTTCTGATTGGTTTTCCTTAATTTTTCTAATACCCTCATGTTTTGCTACCTCAAAACAATAAGCATACTCATTAGCATTCGTAGCTTCCTGCTCTACTATCTCAAAAAAAAACATACTCATTAGCATTCGTAGCTTCCTGTCCTACTATCTCAAAACAATAAACTTTATATACTGAAATAATACAATTTTAGTTATTTAGTTTTAAGTCTAGAATTAAAAGAAAAGTAAAAGGTGATTAAACTAATGACTAGGATAAACAAGATAGTGTGTCATGGTTTCAAGAGTTTTGCAAAAAGGACTGAGCTATTGTTCAATGGGAAATTCAACTGCATTATAGGCCCAAATGGCTCTGGAAAATCAAATGTTCTAGATGCGCTCTGCTTTGTTCTCGGAAAGTCTTCAGCAAAATCTTTGAGAGCTGAAAAAGCATCTAATCTTATATATAATGGCGGCAAGCTGAAAAACCCATCCAAATGGGGTGAAGTCAGCATATTCTTTGACAATTCAAAAAAGACCTTTCCAACCCCTGAAAGGGAAGTAAAAATAAGCAGGATAGTAAGGCAGTCAGGCCAGTCAAAATACATGATCAATGACCAGACAAGGACAAGGAATCAGATCCTTGATCTGTTGAGCCTTGGAAAGATTGATCCAAACGGGTATAACATTATCCTTCAGGGTGATATTGTGCGTTTTGTGGAGATGCCTACAACCCAAAGGAGGGAATTGATTGATGAGATATCTGGAATCTCTGTTTATGAGGAAAAAAAGCATAAGGCATTATTGGAATTGCAGAAGGTTGACAAGAAACTGGAAGAGGCTGATATTGTCCTGACTGAAAGAGGGGCTTATCTCAAGGAGCTGAGAAAAGACAGGGATCAGGCAATTAAATACAAGAGCATGAACGACAAGATAAAGGAGAACAAGGCATCTTATCTTAAGATCAGGATTGATAAGAGGGACAAGATTAAGGAGAGCCTGAATAAAAGGCTCAATGATTACAGGGAAAAGCTGAAAGCCATTAATCTGAAGGTTGACACTTTGAAAAATGATATCACCGCAAAAAAGAACGAGATTGAAGATCTTGCAAGAGAGGTCCAGGAAAAAAGTCAGGGTGGGGAAGATTCAATCACAAAAGAGGCTGAAAAGCTGAAGATAGATCTCACTAGAAAGACTTCAAGGATTGAGAGCCTGAAGAATGAGATCAGCAAGATCATCCAGAGAAAGCAGGAGCTGGTAAATTCAAGATCTGATACAAAAGAAAAGATAAATGAGCTTGAGGAAAAGAAAAAAGAGCTTCTCGAGAGCAAGAGTTCTGAGGAAAAGGAGAAGATTGAGCTCGACCAAAAGATCAAGAAATTCAAGGAAAAGCACAAGCTTGATGATGCTGGCGAGATCGAGCAGGATCTTGAAGTGATTGACAAGAAGATTGATGATATTCAAAAAGATGTCCTTGCACTGAGGGAATCCCAGCAGAACTTGCTCAGGGAAAAGGACAGGATTGAGCTGCAGATAAACAATGTCGAAGAAAAGATAGATAAGATATCTGAGGTTGAGAAAGAGCACAAGCAGCAGCTGGATGACTTGAAGATAATGAGGGATGATTTCAAGAAATCAACGCTTGAATTGAGCAAAATGCTCAATGAAGACTCAGAGATGGCAGGAAAGATCGCACAATCCAGGAAATTGATGATGAGATCAATTGAAGAGCTCACAAAATTAGAGGCCAAGGACATGAGCATCAAGGAGACAGCACAGGTCAATATGGCTGTGAAAAAGATCCAGGAGCAGAAAGTGCAGAGCAAGATCCCTGGAATTTATGGCACAATCTCAGAGCTTGGAAATGTCCCTTCAAAATTCTCATTATCCTTGGAGGTTGCCGCAGGCCCTCGGATAAACAGCATAATTGTAGAGAATGACAGTGTCGCTGCAAGGTGCATCAATTATCTCAAGTCAAACAGGTTTGGCACTGCCACATTCCTTCCTCTTAACAAGATAAAGGGCAAGGAAAAGGAAATGGATTTCTCAGCGCTTTTGAAGTCAAGGGGTGTCCATGGATCTGCCCTCGACCTCATTGAGTATGATCCTAAATTCAGCGATGCATTCTCATATGTCTTTCAGAACACAATAGTGGTTGATAATATTGACACTGCCAGAAAATTAGGGATTGGGAAGGCAAAGATGGTAACTCTTGATGGAGATGTTGCAGAGATCTCTGGAGCAATGCAAGGGGGTTTCAGACTGAAAAGAAAAGGCCCTTCCTTCAGGGAAAAAGGTTTCTCCCAAGACATCAACAATCTCAATGAGAGCATCTCAAACCTCAAGCAGGACATCAAATTGCTTGAAAAAGAGCGGGAAGACAATGAAAAGATTATCTCAGAATTAAGGGAGAAGAAAGCCGGTTTGGAAGGGGAGATAATCAAGACTGAAAAAAGCCTTCATCTGAAGGATGGTGATATTGAGGTTGACAAGAAGCAGAAGGTATCCTTAAGTGAAGAGCTCAAGATTGTTGACAAAAAGATTGGGGAGTTGCAAAATAAGATATCAGAGAAGAATTCTGAGCTTATGAGAGAAAAAACAGCCAAGCAGGACCTAAAATCAAAGATTTCCCAGCTTAGGAACCCGACACTCATCGCTGAACTCAATACATTTGAGGAAAAGAGAAGTGAGATAAATGAGGCTTTGATCCATCTGAATAATGATATCAAGAACATTGATAATGAGAATACTAATATCCACAAGCCTGAGCTGGAGAAGATTGAGAAGATTATCAAGCAGCATGACAAGGAACAGGTTGAATTCAATGATGAAATCAAGGATTTGCAGGCAAAGATAAAGAATATCTCTGCTATGCTGAAAGAGAAAGAAGAGGCTGCCTCAAGGATCAATAAGAAATTCAGGGAACTATTTTCCAAGAGAGGCTTGATAAATGAGGAAATCTCAAAAAAAGAGTTGTTATTAAACAAGAAACAGGATGAATCCAGGAATGAGGAGATACAGATCAATACTGTTTCGCTTGAGATGGCAAAAGTGAATTCAGAGCTTGCAGGTTTGAACGAGGAGTTTGAGCAGTATAGGGGTATCAAGATTTCATTGAATAAGACTGAAGAAGAGTATAAGTCTGAGATCCAGAAGTTTGAGAAGATGCTCACTCAGGTAGGAAGTGTCAATATGAAAGCTCTTGAGATCTATGACCATGTTGAGGTAGAGTTCAATAAGCTCAATGAGAAGAAAAAGACCCTTGTTGCTGAAAAGAATGATGTTGTCAAGATGATGGATGAGATTGAGGGCAAAAAAAAGGAAATATTTCTGGAATCCCTTGATATGGTCAATTCAAATTTTCAGAGGATATTTGATGAGTTGTCTTCAAAAGGCCAGGCCACTTTGGAGCTGGAGGATACAGAGAATCCTTTTGAAGCAGGCCTTAATATCAAGGTCAAGATCACTACCAATAAGTTTTTGGACATCAAAAGCCTGAGTGGAGGTGAAAAGACAATGACAGCATTGGCTTTTATTTTCGCAATCCAGGAGCATGACCCTGCCTCTTTCTATGTCCTTGACGAGGTTGATGCTGCCCTTGACAAGAGAAACTCAAGCAAATTGGGAAAATTAGTGAAAAAATATACTGATAAGGCACAATACATCATGATAAGCCACAATGACCAGGTTGTTTCAGAAGCAGATAATCTTTATGGCATATCAATGAATGAGCATGGTGTCAGCAAAGTAGTGAGCATCAAGCTCTAGAATCCACCTAATACTTCTTTGATGCTTGAAACAGTCTTTTTCCAGTTGAATTCTCCAATTATTGTCTCTCTTGCATTTTTTCCTAGAATAGTCCTTACATACTCTTTTTTCATCAGCCATTCCAGTTTTAATGTCAATACAGTCACATTCTTTTTAGGAAAGAACACTCCATTTTCCTTATCGTCAATGTATGTCTTCAGACCTCCAACTTTTGTAACAATAACAGGCAATCCGCAGGACATTGCCTCCATTGTGGATAAAGAGGATGTTTCAGTAAGTGATGGCAGGACATATGCATCCATTGCCTGAAGATAAGGTACTACATCATTTGTGTTGCCAGTAAGGATTACTCCTTTTTCATCTGCAAATTGATTTTTGATAGATAATAATCCATCTCCAACAATTAAAAGGTTGATATTCTTGTATTTCTTTTTAAGCTGCTTAAATGCATTCAATAATGTGATAAGGTTCTTTTCCCTTGCCAATCTTCCAACATATCCAATTACAAAATTATCAGGATTGATCTTAACTTTTGCCTTTACCTCTTTTTTGTTCAGTGGTGGTTTGAACTTATCAACATTGATGCCCATATGCACCACATATTTGCTGATTTTTATCCCTTCATACTTCAATAATTCGCCTGTTTCTATATTGGGGACCATTATCAGTGATGTCTTGTTATATAAAAATCTCATGTAAATCTTTGAGAGGGAAAAAATGAATTTTTCAAGTATTTTTGATTGGGTTAATGCTCTTGCAAACAGTTCCCATTCTATGGAATGGACATAGGAAACAATAGGTTTATTTTGGTAATGGGCAGAAAGTATTGCTATTGCACCTATAGGTCCGATAGAGTTGACAAAAACAATATCTGTCTTCATCACATGCTCGATTGTTGCTGCAAACCCTGGTTTTGGTATCGGATAATCCGCTATCTTGATCCTTGATACTGGTATTCTTATGACATGAACTCCTTCAATCTCTTGATATTCGCCCTTGTACTCAGGTGCAATAACAGTAACTTCAAACTGTTCTTTAAGGTCTGGTATGATTTCACTTAGAAATCTTGCAACTCCGTCCCATCTTGGCAGGAAGTTGTCTGCGGCTATCAATAATTTTTTTTTCTTTTCTATTTTTTCTTTTCCTTCATCATCTTCCATGTTATCTAACCTTGAAAAAGATTTCAGCATATTTGCATCTGTTGAAGAATCCATTCAGCCTGTCCCTTCTCCATATGTCCCACCATAAGGTGAGAAAGGTCAGTTTCTGTGACTTATGTGCTTTGAATGCCTCTAATTTTTTCTTGAAAGTGCTGCTTGTGTCCACAAACATCTTCGGCTCCTGTCTTTTCCTGACATTGATTGGATTCCAGATATTGAATGAGTAGACATCCCCCTTGAATTTGATCTCTTCAATAATCTGCATTATCATCTTGAAAACAGCCTTATGGTCCCTGTGTGGATCATCAATAGAATGGGTGAATATCTTTGTTGGATTGTTTTCTTCAATCAGCTGCTTGATCCTTTTCTTGATCCTTTTCTCTTTTTTTAGGAAATCACCTTCCTTAAGTCCAAAGAAGTAGATGTCACTGCCTCCCAGGACTTTTTCTGCCTTTTTTGCTTCTTTGATCCTCATTTGGGCAGAGAGTTTGTCCTTTAACCATGGATGTGATGATTCTCCAAAGCTGAAAACATACGTTTTGAATATCTTTCCTTCTTTGGCATATTTTGCAAGTGTCCCTCCAGCTCCTAAAAGCTGGTCATCATTATGTGCGCAGAAAGTCAGCACTATCTCAGGCTTTTTGATAGACTCAATTGATTCTTTCCTCTTCTCAATTGATTCTTTCCTCTTCTTTTTCATTTAATCTGATTAGACATGTATAGTTTAAATAATTTTTGTATTTTATGATGCATTCTAAAGAACCACCAGTCAGAGACTGGTGGGATTCACTAAATCCACAACTACATTATGATATGACTGGTGGTTCTTAGTGCTCAAAATGCTCAGAAATATACCACCTTCCAAAAATGGATTGCGGACTATTGTCCGCTGGTCATGCAGGCCAGTGGTATATTTCTGACATATCAATAACAGCATATTTTAAATATATCTTGCGTTCTTTAAATTTTCAGAAAAAAACTGGTGGTACAATCAACAAAAAGACATATGTAGTAGTGGACATTGAAACAACTGGCCTTTCTCCTTATTTTCACAAGATCACAGAGATTGCTGCACTCAAGATGAGGAACCACAAAATCTTGGATGAATTCCACAGTTTAGTTAATCCAAAGACACACATCCCAAGATTCATAACCAATCTGACCGGGATCAATGATGAGATGGTAAGAGATGCACCAACAATTAACAAGGTAATCCTGCATTTCAATGATTTTCTGTCAGACAAGCCGTTTGTTGCCCATAATGCCTTGTTTGATTTTGGTTTTCTTGATCAAGCTTCAAGAAAAAACCTCAAGACCTACATGACTAATGACGTAATCTGCACCTGCATATTAGCAAGAAGATTATTGCCAGACCTGCCTAGAAAGAATATGGCATATGTCTGCTCTCATTTCAATATCACAAATGAAAAAGCTCACAGGGCAATGGGTGATGCTGCTGCAACTTCAAAGATACTCTCAAGATTTATTAGGATGCTTGAAGAAAAAGGCCTGAAGAATTATGAAGATCTTCTTGATATTCAGGCTATGAGAAAAAAGTGTATGCCCATTTGATCATCTTCTGTCTCCATTCCCCCATAACGTACCTTTCTTTAGCCTTTCATCAATCTTGATAAGATTTATGCTTGCAACATAGTCAAGCTCCCAATTGAATGATCTGCATAATTTTGCAAGATACCATAAGATGTCTCCTAGCTCAAATAATACTTCTTCCTTAAGCTTGCTATCAATCTCTTTCCCTTCCCTATGGATTTTCTTGATCTTATTCAACAGCTCTCCAACTTCTCCTGCCATTGCAATAGCTGGATAATCAAAGTCATATTTGATCACAGGACAGAAATCATTTTCCCTGGCTTTGTTTTGATATTCATTAAGTTCCATTTGACACACTAATAATATTATAGTGTTTTAACATAATTAAAACTTTTTTTATTTTTATTGTTATAGTGTTTTATTTTTCAGTAAAGTTTATATATCTCAAGATTAAGAATAAAATAATGGCATTGGGGGAGACAGATACTAAGAAGATTATAAACTTTGTAAAAAAAGAGCCAAGAACAGTCCAGGAGATCTCAAGACTGATAAATAAAAGCTGGGTCACTACTGACAAATATATAAATGATATAAAGAAAAGAACAGGTCTTGTCAATATTAAGGTTTTCAGAAAAGGGACTCAAGGAGCTCTAAAATTAGTATACTATCCCCTGATTGATTCTTTGCTTGAAGATGATATTAAGGAAGATCTTTACAACCAGATAAAAAGTGGAAGAAAGAAGACTGACTTTGATGTTATGGACATTTTTCAGTTTGTTCCTGAAAGCAGGAAGAGATCATTTTTAGAGATCTACAAGGAATCATACCAGTCAGAGAACCAGAAAATAATTCCCCTATTTCAGCAAGCAGAACAAGTTTTGTATTGTTTCTCAGGAAATATTTCATTTATTAATATCAAGGAAAAAGACATTAAGGTTATTGACATACTGGAAGAACTGCTTAAAAGGGGTGTAATGATCAAAATCCTCTGCAGGATCCACATCGCCTCTCTTACAAATATTAAAAAGATCCAAAAACTGATGCAGAAGTATCCTGGTCTGATAGAGATAAAGCACAGATACCATCCTTTGAGAGGATTTATAGTCGATGATAAGATTGCTAGGCTAAAGGTTGAGGAGCCGTACAACCTCTACAAATCAGGAGAGCTCCAGGAGAACACAAGGATTTTTTATGATATCAAAGACCTTGAATGGGTCCTTTGGCTGCAAAAAGTCTTCTGGAACCTCTACCGGTCCTCAATAGAATATTCGTCAAGGCTCACTGAATTGGAAAAGATCAAATGATCATATCCTCCCATAACCTTCTAATACTCTCAAAGGAGGCAAGAACCAGTTCAATGTGTAGCTTACATTGATATTGCGGAAGTATTTGTTCATATATCCTGAGATGTATGTAGTGCATTGATAGGCGATAAACCTTCCCCTTTCTGATAATGCCTCGCAAGAGTCACTGATGATCCTGTCTGCAGAATGATCTGATAGCATTGAGAAAGGGATTCCAGAGACAATATAATCAACACTTGACACTCCATTATCATGAAGTCTCTGCCTGACATTTTCTGCACTGTCATGAAAAATATGTACTCTGGAGTTTCCATAATTCCTGCCAAGATTAGAAACAAACATCTGGTTTGTCTCAAATAAGAACAACCTTGATCCAGGAGTCATCCTTTCAAGGATGTATTTTGTAAAAGCTCCTGTTCCAGGCCCAAATTCAACATATACATTGTCCTTTTCAAAATCAATTCCCTTGCATATTTTCCTGACAGCCACTTGGGTGGTCGGAACAACTGAAGCTACTCTCTTATCATTTAGAAACTGCCTAAATAATTCTAAATTACCCATATTATAGGATAACTTAGTCAAATTTAAAAGATTTGTTGTTTATTAAAGGATAAAAGGAAAGAATGCGTCGGCCGGGAAAATCGCCAAGGGAATAATCCCTGAGTTTCGAACCCGGATCAATGGCTTGCTTCAAGATTATGGAAGGCCACTATACTAGCCATTGTACTACCGACGCTTAAAATATAATAATTCGGAATTGATTTATAAAGTTTGCTTATTTTATTTTAGCTTTTAGATGATTTTATATTATAAGCAAGAATGATCACGTTTTGCATATAGGGTAAATATGTTATTAGCAAAACGAAAAAATTAAAAAGAATTAACAATAATAAAAAAATAAAATTGAATCAAATCATATCTTTAACATTCTCTACAAACTTGCTAAAATCATCTGCATTGATTGTCCCGCCGCAGGCCTGCTCATGCCCTCCTGCAAATCCATCCAATCCTTTGAGAGCTTTCTGCACGATTTCCCTCATATTCTTCCCTTTTGGTGATCTGAAAGAGCATCTGACAAGATTATCCTTAGACCTTCCTATAATAATGTATGAATCTGGAAAATTATATAATAATTCATTTGCAAGCATCCCTGAATAGGACATTTTTGATGAAGGATATATATACAACAACAGATTTCCTTTTTTGTTTTTCAGAGCATGCCTCAGCATTTCATCATATTCCTTGTTGAGGTATTGGAATCTGTCCCAGAGGAATTTTCCTTCTTCTGTCTCTTGGTTCAGTATTTCATAGGGTGTTTTTACTTTGCATAGCATATCTATGCTTTTGTTCACATTAGCATTGTTTCCTTTCAGTATAAATCCTATCAGCTTTGCCAATGTCCCAATCTTAGTCTCAAACAAGACTTTTGCAGGATCTTTTATCCCTGAGGGCAACAAATCTGGGTATTGTCTTGAGAACTCTTTGTTATAGCCAGATATCACCCAATCACCGACAATACCGCACATTGCTATCCAGAAATCCTCTTTTATAACATCATAGCAGATCTGTGATGCAGGGTATAATATCCCTGGATCCTTAACTCTTGGATTGAAATATTTCATGCCTCTTGGATCAGCTGGCTCATGATGGTCTACCCAAACAATTGGAACATTCACTCCATTCAGGAATGAGTCTTCGATTGTTGCAATATCAAGGACAAATATCTTATCTGGCTCATGCTTTTCAACACTTCTTAAGAATTTCTCATCCATTCTTGGAGTCGACTTTACAGGTACTCCATGCCCTTCTCTCAGATATCTGTAAAAGAGCAGAAATGATGCCAATCCATCTGGATCATCATGGTAAAAGAATAGTGGATTCTTGCAATTGTCCAGCTCTTCTTTAATTTGTTTTAGTTGTTTTTCTGTCAGCATTTTTATTGATATAAAAACAAGGGGCACTTTATAATTCTTTCCATAACAGCAATATTTTTATTTAAACCCTTCTTCATTATTCCAATGCAGCCTCTCCATCCTTCCAAATATGCCTCATTATTCTCTAAAAAGCAGAAATATCTAAAAGAAGACTTCTTTGGAACTTCTCCAACACCATTTGTTGGGAAGTGGGGATACCCCAACATCAATGTTGGCATAATGGCAATCCCAGAGATTGAACAAGAGGCTTGGAAATATGATGCGCCAAGATTCTGGGCTAGGTCAAACTTAGGGATTCCAGAGATAGTGGATTATAGGACTTCATTGATCAATTCCATGTTTCAGGCTAATATAAAGCAGTCAAACATATCCCAGAAACTTTTAGAGTTAAGCCAGGAGATTGGAATGTCATCAAGGCCGGTTGAGATTGAGATAAATCTTGAGAACAAGCCTTTTTTCAGGATGAATACCTATGATAATATGGCACCGACCGGGCCGAATGCAAAACTCAGGAAGGCTAAGATAACTGAGAATCCAAAGATTGAGAAAAAAGTTGATAAGGCAGTGAGTGACACTGATCTTAAGGCAGTTGATGCAGTCTTGGATTTATTCAACTCAGGTTATGATGAGAATTTCTTGACAAAGTTATTGTCTATCGGAAATTTGGGGATTAAGGAGAATAGAAAATTAGTGCCTACAAGATGGAGCATCACAGCTGTGGATGATGCTATTGGAAAAGATATCATCAATCAGATACTGGATTTCAATGAATTGGGTTTTTGCGCATTTTCTGGAGATTATTTAGGGAATCATTATCTTATCTTGACTTTTCCTGAGACTTGGCGTTATGAATTGTTTGAGATGTATGCTCCATCAATGAATAATCCTTCTCCTAAAATCTGGACAGACTATGAATCTTCTTTTGGCAGGAAAACATATGCTTCAGACACAGCTGGCGGCTATTATGCTGCGAGGCTTCCGATTCTTGAAAAGCTGAAATCACTCAAAAAGAGAGCAAGCATCCTCGCCCTGCGTTTCATAACAGAAGAGTATTCTTCTCCCCTCGGTGTCTGGGTTGTCAGGGAAACAGTCAGAAAGACTATGGAGGCTAATCCAATTGTGTTTCAGGAGGAGAGATTCATGATGAGATATGCTGAATCATACATTAAAAAGAAATTTGGATTTGATATTACTAATATTTTCAAGAAAAGTTTGTTGTTGAAAGAGATCAGGGATCAGCCTAGTCTAAAAACTTGGTTTGATTAGCAATTGCATTTGCAGTAAACTTTCCCTTCAGTAAAGATGCCAACATAATCCTTCTGATCTAAGCAGCGCTCTTCACATATCTGGTCACAATCATCTAATTCAACACATGCCTCGCACACTACATATCCTGTGATATCATCCTTTACAAACATGAATAAGGCTAAGCATGCCAATAATATTTCGATTGTTATCAGGACAATTGTAAATTTATCCATTAAATCACCAGATATATCATGTCTTCGAGTAAAATATTATGTTTTTGAGTAAATATATTATTTAAAGTTATCCCTTCTAAATCAAAATTTATTTAAGCTTGCTCTTCTTACTCATCAAAATGTCGCTTGAAAGCCTGAAAAAGAACATCACTAATCTTCAGAATTCATTAGGCAATATTAAAAAGGAAAATCTCTCTTTAAGACCAATGCAGGTGCAGAATATTTCTGATTTCAGAGAGACAAGAAAGATCCAAATCCAAAAATCTGTGAGGATATTCCTAAACCTGATCAAGCAGGATTCAGAGGCCTTATCTAATGAGATTGAGCCAGAATCATTAGTGAATATTAGGCAGTTGATCAACAAGATTGACATAGCCTATGTCAATGATGATATTGATGATATCAAGGACAATATTGGTAAACTTGCTGAAGCCTTGGTTTTTACTGATGATCTGATCAAGACAAGGATGATAACCAAGCCTCAGAACATATCTGAAGAGATCAAGGAAGATGTTTATGCAGATATTGAGGAGCTTGAGAAATCTTTTGAGTCTGGCTGCTACCGTTCATGCGTCATTCTCTGCGGAAGAATCCTAGAGGTTGCCTTGCACAGGAAAGTGTTTGAAGTCACTGGACAGGATTTTCTTGAAAAAGCTCCTGGAATGGGTCTTGGCAAGATCATTGCCAAACTCAAGGAAAATGATGTGCCTATTGATCCAGGACTGACCCAGCAGATCCATCTGATCAACCAGATAAGGGTCTTCTCTGTCCATAAGAAAGAATCCACATTTTACCCTTCCAAAAACCAGGCTCAGGCAATAATCCTCTATACAATGGATGTGGTTGAGAAGTTGTTTAAATAATAAAATATTCTTAATTCTGTTTTCTAAGAAAACTTTTTAAACCTTTATCTAATACTTGTTTGTTATGGACACAAAAACACTGAAAAAGAAATATATTGAGTTTTTCAAGTCAAAAAACCATGTAGAGATACAAAATTCTCCTTTGATTCCAGAGCATGACCCTACTGTTTTATTTACAACTGCAGGTATGCATCCACTGGTCCCATTCCTTCTTGGACAAAAACATCCTCAGGGTAAACGCCTTGTGAATGTGCAGAGATGCATAAGGACACAGGATATTGATGAGGTTGGTGACGAGACTCATACTACATTTTTTGAAATGCTTGGTAACTGGTCTTTAGGCGATTATTTCAAAGAGGATGCGATAAAATGGTCATACGAATTCCTCACTTCAAAGAAATGGCTTGGCTTGGATCCAGAGAGGCTTGCAATAACCTGTTTCAAAGGAGACAAGGATGCTCCTAAAGATAATGAAGCTGCTGATGTCTGGAGATCTCTTGGGATTCCAGACAAGAGGATTGCATTCCTTTCAAAATCAGAGAATTGGTGGGGTCCTGCTGGAGCAACAGGCCCTTGCGGTCCTGACACTGAGATGTTCTACTGGAAATTGAATGACAAGCCTGCTCCAAAAGCATTTGACCCAGATGACAAGAACTGGGTTGAGATATGGAATGATGTTTTCATGCAGTATAATAAGATTCAAGAAGGAAAATTCGAGCCCTTAAAGCAAAAAAATGTTGACACTGGCCTTGGAGTCGAAAGGGTTGCAATGGTCATGCAGGGCAAAAAGGATATTTTTGAGATTGAAGTGTTAAGGCCTATTATTGATAAGGTTGAAGAGTTATCAAAGATAAGATATGATAAAAAGAATTCAAAATCATTCAGGATCATCGCTGACCATATCAAGGCAGCAACATTCATCCTTGGAGATGAAAGAAGTGTTCCTCCCTCAAATGTTGACCAAGGTTATATCCTCAGGAGATACATCAGGAGATGTTTGAGGCACCTTAGGCTTATTGGGGTTGATGTCCAGAGCATGGACACTACTGTTGAACTTGCTAAAGTCGTGATTCAGATATATAAGCATGATTATCCAATATTGATTGAAAAAGACCAGATTATCTATGAGGAATTGAAAAGAGAAGAGGATAAGTTCCAGAAGACTCTTGATAAAGGCCTAAAGGAATTTGAGAAAATGGTTGATAAAGACAACAGGATAACTGCCAGAGAGGCCTTTCTCTTGTTTCAGAGCTATGGATTTCCGATAGAGATGATTGAGGAATTGGCAAAAGAGAAAAAAGTTCCCATTGATATTAAAGGCTTTGAAAAAGAATTCAAAAAACACCAGGAGCTTTCAAGGATTGGAGCAGAAAAAAGATTTAAGGGAGGATTGAGTGAGGCATCTGAAGTTACTGCTAGGCTTCACACTGCAACTCATCTTCTTAATGAGGCTCTTAGAAGGATTATTAGCAAGGATATCTCCCAAAAGGGATCAAATATCACTCCAGAAAGGCTCAGGTTTGACTTTAATTTTGACAGGAAACTTACTGATGAAGAGATTAAGAAAGTTGAGGATGAGGTCAACAAGGTCATCAAGAAAGGCCTGGAAGTGAAGAAAGAGGAGATGCTGACTGAAGAGGCATTCAAGAAGGGTGCTCACGGAGAGTTTGGGGCAAAATATCCTCCAAAAGTTTTTGTCTATTCTGTCGGAGACTACAGCAAGGAGATCTGCATGGGGCCTCATGTGAAGAACACCAAAGAGCTAGGGCATTTTAAGATCAAGAAGGAGGAGAGCAGTGCAGCAGGTGTTCGAAGGATTAAAGCAGTTCTTGAATAGTAAATTTATAACTGATCAATTCTTGAACAGACAATAATTGATTGCACAAAATGAAAGAGATCGAAGTCAAGATAATCGAGATTGACAAGGATGAGATAATTAAGAAACTGCTCGATCTTGGAGCTGAAAAAGTATTTGAAGGCAATATTTATGCCGTACATTATGATTTCAAAGATAATTCATTAAAGATTGGTAAATCCTTTGTCAGGTTAAGGAAAAGAGGGGATAAATCATTCCTGGCATACAAAAAAAAGATTTCAAAAGACAAAGCAAAGGTTATGGAAGAGATTGAGACAGAAGTTTCAGATTTTGATGACACTCATAACATTTTATTATCAATTGGATTGATCCCATACCTTGATTATAATAAAAAAAGGACAAGTTATAAATTTAAGAAGATTTTATTTGAGATTGATGAATATGAGGATATACCTCCATTACTTGAAATAGAAGCTCCTTCAGTCGAGATCATTGATGAGATGGTTAAAAAACTAAGATTAGATAAGGAAAAAGTCAAGAACTGGACTGGAAGAGATCTGTATGAAAATTATGGTAAAAAGTTCAGTTATACCGGAGACAAGAATGAGACTAATCCTAACCAGGCATGGTGAGACTGAAGAGAATATTAAAGGAATTATGCAAGGGCATCTTCATGGTACTCTGTCAAAAAAAGGTATTGAGCAGGCAAAAAAGCTTGCATTAAGGCTAAAAGACGAGAAAATAGATTGTATATACTCAAGTGATCTTGGAAGGTCTTTTAATACAACTAAAGAAATAATAAAATTTCATCCAAATGTTCCTGTTGATTATGTTAAAGAATTAAGGGAAAGGAATCTCGGTGAGTTTACAGGAATGGAAAAATCCAAATTAGGATGGGATAAAAATAAAAGCCTTGTGTTTGCTGACCCAAAAAAAGGTGAAACAAGAAAACAACTTTATGATAGAGCAGAAAAATTCCTCTTTAAAGTCTTAAAAAAACATAAAAATGATACAGTTCTTTTTGTAGGACATAATGGCATAAATAAAGCAATAATATTGGTAATTAGGGGGATGGATCCTGAAGAGATTAGATCTATTGAAAATTTTCAAAATACAAGCATAACAATCCTAAATATTGATGAAGAAAAAAATCATAAAATACATATATTTAATTGCGGTAAGCATTTGAATAAATAGAAAAATATATTGAGATGAAAATATGATCGAACTCGAACTGACATATCTGGCAAAATATATCCCGAAAGGATTAAAGGATTGTGAATCAAGAGAGATAATTGACATTTACATCCCTAAACAGTCAGATCACCCTACATTAAGGATCAGAAAGAATGGCAATAAGTTTGAGATTACTAAAAAAGAGCCGACTGCAGATGGAGATGCATCACATCAGGAAGAGCAGACTATCATCTTAACAGAATCGGAATTCAATACTCTCTCAAGATTAGATGGGAAAAAGGTCCACAAGATCCGCTATTTATACAACCATGATGGAAAGACAGCAGAATTTGATGTCTTCCAAGGCCCTCTTGCTGGATTAGTTGTAATTGATATTGAATTCAACAAAGTCAAAGAAAAAGAATCATTTCAGATGCCAGATTTCTGTTTAGCAGAAGTAACACATGAATTGTGGGTTGCTGGTGGTATGATCTGCGGAAAATCATATGAAGATGTTGAAGAAAAACTAAGAAACTTCAAATATAAGAAATTGTTTCTTGAATAAAGACCCTGTCACTTCGTGTCGAAAAACTTTGTTTTTCTTCCAGATTAGTTTTACTTTGTAGAATATTCTTCCTTGAGTTTTTATTTTCTCACTCTTTTCAAAAATAACAAAAATTTGCCAATCCATTAATATGCTCGCCTATCCCCAACCTAAAGGTTGGGGTACGAAAAAATTGCAAAGCAATTTTTTGTACAAAAAATCCCTGTAGGATTTTTTCGTATTACGGCTTGCT